>ONDV01000093.1 GCA_900316665.1 uncultured Lachnospiraceae bacterium | reverse complement strand
TTTTGTATGCGGTAATCCCTGTTACCATTTGTTTTAGTAGCTATAGTATACAGGTAAATCCACGTTGCTACAAAATGGAGGTCATTACATATTGTCTAATGGATCTGTCAAAATCAAAACTTCCGCCGATTTATAAAAGGAATGGACGAGAGTGCTATCTTGATCCGATACGGCAGAAATTGATATATATAACGCCAGAAGAAACAGTTCGCCAGAAGGTCATTTCATATATTGTAAATGAGCTTAAGGTTCCAATAGAGATGATCCGGGTAGAAGATCGTCTTTCTCATTATGGAATCAGATCCAAAGAGCGTGCCGACATTATAATCGTAAAATATAATGCGGATACAAAAGAAATTAATCCGCTGGTTGTCATTGAATGCAAAGCGCCTGATGTATATTTGAGTGAAGGTGTTGGCAGACAGATGACGGGATATGCAGATGCGCTTAATTGTGATTACTGTATGATGACTAACGGAACGGAGGCCTTTTGTTATTATTATGCTGAAGACAAGAAGGACTATGTTCTGATCGAAAATCATTCCGGATTACATTTCAATGGTCAGGGGAGATTTCGTAGAATGTCCGTTGGAAAAACATCCGCCTAGACTTAAATTTGATGAGATACCGGATCATTGCCGGGAATACGATGGTTACGATATCGGCAGCAATACACCGAATGAACTTGCTGAAGTATGTGTGAACCTATGGGAAGCACTCCTTTATCCTGGACATAAGTTGCCAGTAAAAGAGTATAAGATATTTCGGCTGATAGAAGACTATGGTATCCGATTGTTGAGCTATGGAAATGCGTCAGGTGGTTCATTTTTTGGGGCATACAGGTCTTTCCTGATTGATTACAATGGGAGTACGGAGTTTGTATCTATCGGATTAAGTCCGTATTCTACATGGAGCAAACAAGATATTGCAAAGACAGCAATCAATGTGGCTATTGATACGGATGATGATGCGCATCATTCACTTCAGCTTTGTGTGGATGATAATGTCGTAAGAAATGGGAAAAAAGTCACTTTCTATCATAGTGGAAGAATAGGGTTTAGTAATAAAGGAAGCGGAAAGATAGAAGGCTTACGAATATTTACAGAAGACTTATATCCCTCCATTATCGACGGCAAGAGATTTAATCTTGGAACGCTCACTTATGACCGACTGTGGGAAGTAGATGATCCGGAGTTTATGAATCTGATAGAAAACCTTATATCGTATGCTCTTGTACGTGACGAATACAGAAAGTATCTGCGAAAGCAAAAGTAATAAACAACCCACATTGGCGGAGTAACCTTTGTGGGCTGTTTTTTTAGGATTCTTTGATGAATTTCCGTAATATTTCTACATCTAAAGGCTGGACAGGGATATCTGGTGACAGGCACTTTTAAGTGCAAGCGGTGCCACGATAAAAAAACCGGACTGGAGGATTCCCATCCGGTGTACAGGTACTGAAATTTGTTATTTTGCAATTGATGACATTCTTTTGTGCGGATCAGTCTGGACAGTGAGTGTAAGAGTTTGGAGAAGATTTTCCTGATTCAATCCTGGCAACGGATGAGTGTGGAAGACCGCACATCTCTGCAAGGTCACGCTGAGAAAGGTTTAGATTATGGCGCTGGTCAATCATGGCGCTGACAATTTTAGCCCTTTCTTCGACTTCATCAATATCCCTGCCGATTTCGGGATTTGATTCACGCACGTGTTTTTTATAATCGTTCCATGTTGCCATAGCATTCACCTCTTTTCATGCCGTGATTTCCAGTCGTCTCTTTCGGCAAGGGCCTGATTTATCTCACGTTGGGGAGTCTTTTGGGATTTCTTGCGGAACTGGTGAAGTAGAACAAAGGTATTGTTTTCAAAATAGAAATAGAAAACCCTGTTGTTGCCGGGACGCAGTTCCCAAATGTCCTCGACAAGATGTTTCGTTATATTTGTTCCAAGCCTTGTGCCATTCTCCTGCAGAAGCTCAATGTAAAAAGATATCTGCTGATGCTGTATTCTGG
>ONDV01000088.1 GCA_900316665.1 uncultured Lachnospiraceae bacterium | reverse complement strand
GTTACGGACTCAGTCATGTACTTGGTTATTTCAAAACGAGCTGGGAGTCTATATGGCTCGCCGCGAAATTGCAAACATAGCTGAAAGCATCGATTAATCTGTAACGCTACCTATTAGGGATGCTATCCGACTGATGGATCGCATTGGATATATCCCGATTTTGCTTGAAAAATAAGCACTTTCTAGCATTTTACCATAGATTTATAAGGACATCCGTGTTATCCTTATAGCATACCTATTAGGTATGCTATGGAGGCCCTTATGAAATCCAGTTCAATCGTTCAAAAGCCGGACTTTGTTACCAGTTTTCAGAAGCCCGTTAATACCGAGATCAAACATATAGGAGGACACTGGTACCTATACGAACGACATAACAAATACGATTCCAAGAAGAAACGTTCCGTAAAAGTTTCTGGCAAATGCCTTGGCAGCATCACCGAAAACGGCCTGGTTCCGAGCAAATCGAGAACACAGGCTCCAACGGAAGCTTCACTCAGCGATATCGTGGAGACAGGTGCTGTCTGTTTCTTCTACAGCAGGACACAGACCATGCGGCAGCGCCTTCAGAAACATTTTCCTGATTCATGGAAGGAGATATATACCATTGTTCTGATCCGCACAATCTATGATGTACATTTCCGCCGGCTGGAACTGCATTATGAAAACAGCATTCTTTCCTACCTTTATCCTGGCTTTTGTTTCAACCCTCCGGTTATAAAGGGGTTCCTCACGGAACTGGGAAAACACAGGAACGAAATATCTGCTTTCATGAAGGAATCCCTCTCTGGTTCGGACGGCCGGTTTATCCTTTTTGACGGACACCGGCTGATAACCGCTTCCCAGACCATGGATAATGCCGAACCTGGATATGATTCCAAATGCCGTTATAAACCGCAGATCAACCTGATTTACATTTACACTCTTGGCAAGGAAACCGGTTTTCCGGCTTATTATAAACAATACATAGGAAGTACCCCCGATGTCACAGCCTTCCAGGATATCCTTCGGGAAGCAGAAATCAAAAGTGACAATGCTACCGTAATTACTGACAAAGGCTTTGCCAGCGAAGATGGCTTTGACCTTCTTACCGGAAGCGGGCTGAAATACATCATGCCGCTCAAACGCGGTAATTCCTATGTAAAAGGGAAAGTGCCTTCTTCCCCGGCAGAATACGACGATCTTTTCAGTTATCACGGCCGTGCTGTCCAGGCGAAGAAATTTACCCAGACAGGATTCAATGTATATCTCTTTTTTGACAGCCTGCTGTTCGAAGACGAGATATCGGATCTTGCAGGAAGAACCGAGAAAAGCAATGCGGTAATCGACCTCAAACGTAAAAAGGAGGAAAAGCGCCGCAGCCAGAAAAAAGGACGGCTGTCTGATGCTGAACTTTCAGAACTCGTTCCACTTACGGTGAAGGATGTACTCTCTGACAAAGCCGAGATGGGAACGATCACGATTCAGACGAACCGGACAGACCTGAACAGTGAACAAGTTTATATCATCTGGAAGCAGCGCCAGAACATCGAGCAGTATTTCAAAACTTATGACGACACTATGGATTGTGAGGCTTCCTATATGAGGAACAATAATGCAGAAGAAGCCTGGCTTTTCCTAAACCACCTTTCTTCAACGATAGGCATCCAGGCAATAGAAGAGATTGCCGGGATTGGTGAATCCAAAAACATTTCCCTGAAAGACCTGATACAGACATTGCGGAAGATCAAGGCAGGGAAGATCAACGGAACATGGCAGATCCCACCGGTAAAAAGATCTGTCAGCAAGCTTTGCAGCACAATCGGTTTTGATGCCACCGCATTCAATTTGCCTATTCCAGAGAAGGAATCTAAGGCAGAGATGCCGTGATGGCATACCTAATAATTATCGTTACAGATTAAACACCTTCGAGCATCCTTGTAGTTTCCGCAAGAATCAAGTGCAGTTTTGTCACTTTTTATAATTTTTGACAAAACTGCACAGCAAGGGAGGGACGCCTGATGCACGGGGTCTGTTTTAAAGCAAAAAAGGCGC
>ONDV01000087.1 GCA_900316665.1 uncultured Lachnospiraceae bacterium | reverse complement strand
ATTGCAGTTCCCATTTTGCCATACCAAACATAGCCCTTTTCTTTAATAACTACTTCGTGGGCTTTTATTGTTCCTCCTTCAGGAGCAAAATTTTCGGCAAATCTTAGTGCTATAGTCTTCATGGCTTATATAGTTCTCCAATCTCAGATAATTACCATGCCTCCATGACATTATCAGTCCACAGTTCACACTGAATCATGACGGTCTTCACTGCGTCTTCCATACCTTCAGGTGGATATTTGTGTTTTTTGAGAAGTCTCTTAATAATCATCCTCATCTTAGATCTGGCTGATTCACGCTTCTGCCAATCAATTGTCTGATTCTTACGCAAGGCATCTGCAAGTTCCTTTGTAATGGCAATCAATTCATCGTTTTCATAGAAATCTTTGATTGCTTCCGGCTTAGTCAAAGCGTCATAGAAAGCAAGCTCATCTGCGGTTAAACCAAGCTGCTGTCCTTCTTTTTTTGCATCAGATATCTGTTTAGCCAAACTCAGCAGTTCCTGAATGACTTCCTCATTGGTAAGCATACCGTTGAGATAAGAATTCATGGTCCTTTGAATGATCTCGCTGAATTTCTCTGACTTGACCACGTTTGTTCTTCTGTAAAGCTGAACTTGCTCTGCAATCAGTTTCTTTAACAGCTCAAGTGCCAGATTCTTTTCCTTCATCTTGGCTATCTCTTCAAGGAACTTAGGATCAAACAGAGAAAATTCCTCGTGGACATCAGAGAACAGATTGATCACCCCATCACTCTTAATGCTTTGCTTAAGGAGCTCATTGATCCTCGCGTTCATTTCCGGAAGGGAAATCTTCTTCCCGTGGCCTTGATCACCGAGACGATTTACCAATACTCGAACCGATTCGAAGAATGCTGCTTCAAATCTTTCATCTTCGCCAACCAGGGAAGAGCAGAGCGAGAGTGCCTGTTTCAGCAAATACGATTCTTTTAAGAACGCTTCTTTCTGAACATCTTTCCTGACATCCACAATGAAGTTAACCCTTAGATCCCAAGAAAATTAGTACTACATTTTGGCGGCACTGAAAAGCATAAGCTTACAGGTGCTGCCTTTCAATCATGCAGAAGAAGAGTTTCTTTCTTATACTTCTCAGTATGAATGTACGATGGCACGCTTATGCCTACATCTTTGTACATTTCTCTTACCTGCTTCGAAGGTGGATCCACGAGAATATTTCCATCATGCTTATGCGTGCACATCAATGCCTGCGTTTTACTGATCAGCTTTGTCATTGCCTTGTTTTTCTTGTTGATCATCTCACGCAATGAGGTGTATGCAATCGAGCTGATGATATCGTTGAGTATCTTTCCATTGATGGTCTCAAGTGTCCATTTATTCAGCGGCAGTAACTGCGTAAAGTCCTTCAGCGTCTTGAAGTATGTTTCAATATCCGCTCTTATGAAGTATTCATCCAATATTTTTTCTGGCTTCTCTTTTTTGTTCGACAGCAGAATGAAGAATCCGCTCCTGTAGCTGGACCATTCCTTCTCTTCAATACTCATGTTCTGATATTCGTCTGGACGTTCATCCCGAAATCTTCTGATACCATTCAAGGCATTGTCAAAATCCAGATAGACATAGGCATTGATCGGGTAGTCAAAAACTTTTATCTCCATACCTGCCGCGAAGTATGTATGGCCTGCACGATCAAACTGGTATTTCACGTGGTGGAAATATGGCAAGCATACTTTATATAGTTCATGGAATGGGAAGCCTTGTCTTGCCGGCATCTTTGCCAGTAACAGCCGTCTGTGTTCATTGCCGGCTTCATCTGTATATGGTTTTGTTTCATTATTGAACTCAGACAATACACTTTTTGTCAGGTATCCCGCATCAAGCACATAGGAATCAATATGCACATCCAGTGTTTCCAGCACATCGGAGTCCATCTTCTTCAGTGTCTGATCCAGCACATTTCCAGGAATCAGTGAAAACCATACCGGAAGGTTCGTTTCCTCATCCAGCACAAGTACCATCCTTGTCTGGCAGACTGAAGCTGCAGTTCCATGAGATGCGAATGCATTCGTGACCATCGTCTGAATATCGTTGGGCAGAGGTGTTGAATCTACATAACAGGCAGAACCGAATTTCGGATTCTTCTTTCTCATGCACTGAACAAACTGTCTGAAGAAGGAAACACGGATACTGTCATCACCCATTTTTGAGAAATACGCAGAATCAGATTCAAGTGTTCCAATGACCACATCATCAAACAACCAGGATACATAGGATTGCTGGATGAAATCATCACAGCTCTTGTGAGCACCATTTCTCAGGACGGTGTGCAGAATGTGGCACAGACACCTCTCATATTCTGCATTCTTCGGAAATACAGAATGCAGTATTCCAAGCATTCCGGTACTTTTCATGAAGCTGAGAAGAAGGAACGAATCTCCCAGAACAGTGTGTACTTCCGGTTCCGGCAGAAGATCTTTCCTGCTGGCAATGTGCGGATCATCAGCAGGAACAGAATAAAAGCAATCAAGATCTGCATTGTAACGGACAAGACCACGGGTAGAGCTCAGAAAGATTCCTTCTCTGCCGCTGCTGTCAATCCAGATGGCTTTTCCCAACGATTCGCGGGTAATCTTACGTGAATGGCCGATGCGGTGAGGGTCGTAAACCGTCTCAATAACAGCCGCAGTACCAGAGATGATGTTGAAATCCGAATCATAACGGATGTTTTGTTTCTTGATCGTCGGCATAAGTAGTACTATCTAGTACTACAAATATAGTCCGTTTTTGAATGAAACTCAATAGAAGTGCAAAAGAAAACCGCACAACAATGCGGAATTCTTCAAGTCATTTTGAATGTGGTACTAGTTTTTGAAAGATCTAAGGGTTAACCGCACCACTGATGCACTTAGCTCTTTCAAGATCCGTTCCTGTCATGAATTTGGAATAGTCATAACCATAGAACAGATCACGGCATACAGACATCTTTTCCTGGAACTTCGGATAAGCAACTTTGGCAATATCAGTATCGCCATAGTTTTTCTTATCCCTGACGGTATAGTCATTCATCGCCTGCTTTAATGCGGATGCTATACCTACATAATCAACAACCAAACCGCCTTCCTTATCACGGAATACCCTGTTTACCCTGGCAATTGCCTGCATCAGGTTGTGTCCGGACATCGGTTTATATACATACATAGTTGCAAGAGACGGCACATCAAACCCCGTTAACCACATATCGACAACGATGGCAATCTTAAATGGACTGTTATTATCCTTGAACTTAACAGCCATTTCTTCTTTATGTGCTTTGTTACCTATGATCTCGTGCCATTCTTCCGGATCTTTGTTGCTGCCAGTCATCACAACACCGACTTTTTCAGTCCATGCCGGTCTCAATTCGAGTATCCTGTTATAGATCTTCATAGCAATTGGTCTGGAATAGGCTACGATCATAGCCTTACCTGTCAGCAGATCTTCTCTATAATTCTCATAATGATCCAGGATATCGTTCACCAGAGAATTGATAGTATTCTCATTGCCTAGAACAGCCTCCATCTGCCCGAGTTCTCGTTTGCTCTTTTCTATGACATCTGGATCGGCATTGTTAGCCATAATTTCATATTCAGTATCGATCAATCTCAGCGTCGTTTCGTCAAGTTTGAGCTTTACGACACGGCTTTCGTAATAGACAGGTCTTGTTGCACCGTCTTCGACCGCCTGGGTCATATCATAGATGTCGATATAATCACCGAACACCTCACGGGTATTCCTATCCTCTTTGGAAATCGGCGTACCAGTGAAACCGATATATGTCGCATTAGGCAAGCTGTTACGAATAATCCTTGCTGTACCGATTACTCTTTTGGCAATTTCTTCACCAGCTTCATTCTTTGTGAATTTGATTCGTTCAGTTAATCCATATTGTCCTCTATGGGCTTCGTCAGCCATAACGATCAGGTTCCGACGTTCTGACAACGGCTCATGAGATTCCTCAAACTTCTGCATCGTAGTGAATATGATGCCGTTTG
>ONDV01000026.1 GCA_900316665.1 uncultured Lachnospiraceae bacterium | reverse complement strand
GATTGTCAACCGAGCCGCAGCTAGCGTGCTCGCTCACGACGAAAAACACAATGTTCGCCACCATCTGTGCATCTCATGGCTTCCATGAATCCTTGCAACTAAGATGATCCATGGAATGTGGGAAGTTTTAATTCCTTATCCATTATTACACGAGCGCGGCGGCGGACTTATTGATATAGTAATCACGTTCTTTAATAATAAAGATAATTTATAATAATTTCAAGACCGAATTTTTTACGCTCCATGCGTGACAATCTCCACCACCGCCGTGGATAAGGCTTCTATCTCAAGGCTCTTCTCCGACTTTTTTCTGCAGCCATCATCCGTCAGAAGCTTGAAGCCTTCCGGCACAGGCACAGTCACTGAAAAATCATTCCAGTTCTGAATAAATATGTACCTTGCCAAAGCATCGACTGATACGGCTTTTCCTTCTTCTGCCCCGTCATCCGATGACAAAGCTTCCGCAGTCCTTATCCTGCTTGTCACCGAGACAGCTGCCGGGAGAGAATCTGAATATCTGAATACGTCGCCGCTCTCCGATTCCGGATTGTACCTGCTGCCATCTCCGATGATCGGCTTTATCCCGGCATCCCGCAGTACAGCCCTGATGAGATCAGAGAAAAGCTCCTGTCCAAAGTCAGCAAGGATCATGAAGCATTTTCCTTTTCCATAACAGTTCTCGGTAACAGCCGGAACGGTACTGTCCTTTGTCGCCTGGAATTCCATGATGGCTTCAGCCGTATCAAGTTTTGAATATTCAAAAAGTTTACTGAAAATGTACTTCCTTCCAAGCTCCGGATATCGGCCGCCGGTCGTAAACGCCTCTCCTTCCATGCAGTCATAGAGACCGTCGATCTCTGTCGTGCGGAGACCGCAGAGATCCATAAGGTCGTGCGGGGTCCCGCCGGTAAAGCACCTGTCGTTCTCGTCAGCAATGCCGCTCCAGAGGGTGAGGAAGAGGATACCGCCGTCCTTTACATACTTTTTCAGCTTCTCTGCGATATCACCGCGCTCCATATACATAAGCGGTGCGACGATCACGCGGTACTTCCCTTCGAGCTCCTGAGTCTCGTCGATCACATCAACATTCAGACCGAAATCCCTTATTGCCCGGTAAGACTTTATCGCGATCTCCCTGTCAGGCATACCGGAATTTCTCGGTCCCTGAGAACCCAGGCAAGCCCATCTGCTCTCAGTATCCCAGATAATGGCAGCTTTTGCATCCGTGACAGTCCCTACCACCTTTTTCCCTATTTTATCAAGGATAGCCCCAACCTCAGACACTTCCTCAAAAACTCTTGTGTCGGCTCCGCCATAATGATCAATGACTGCTCCGTGAAATTTCTCCGAGGCTCCCACCGACTGTCTCATCTGAAAATAGAGCGCCCCGTCAGCTCCGTGCGCGACTGCCTGCAGCTGCTGGAGGTGAAGCACTCCGGTTTCTCTCAGCTTACTTACTTCCTGCCAGTTTGTTGACGACGGAGACGACTCCATCATTACATAGGGTTCTTTTTTTATGGATCTTATCCTGTCATGCTCAAATGCCGTGTCGACTGCAGTATCGTAAAGCGGATATTTATGCCAGAGGGGATAATTATCCCATGAAGTGAAATCAACAACGTCAGAAAACTCCTGATAATTGAGTCCGAGGAAATTGTACATCATATTTATGGTCACAGGAAGCTCTGAGCCACCGTCCCTGATGGCTTTCTTCTCCATCAGCGTGAAATCGCGGTGCAGATGAGTCGTAAATCTCTTCCAGTCGAGGGTAAGCCCGTGAAGCGCCGTCTCGCCATTTGTCATAGGAGCTTCTATCTCGTCGAATGAATTGTATCTGTGCGACCAGAAAACCGTGCACCAGGCGCGGTTTAGCTCGTCAATGTCGCTATAGCGCGTCATAAGCCACTCACGGAAGAGCCTCTGACAGTTCTCGCAGTAGCACTCGCCACTCATCTCGTTATTTATATGCCAGGCAATAACGGCGTCGCTTTTGCCGAAAGTCTCGGAAAGTTTCCTGTCGATCTCGTATGTCTTTCTCCTGTAAGACTCGCTCGACATGCAATGATTGTGCCTGCCGCCGAACCTCATCCTGTTGCCGCAGTCATCTACCCGGAGAACATCCGGGTATTTGTCGGCGAGCCACTTGGGTCTGGCGCCCGACGGTGTCGCGAGTATTGTCTTGATCCCGTTTGAATTAAGGTTATTAATGATGTCAGAAAGCCATCCGAAATCGTAAACTCCGTCATTTTTCTCAAGCATGGACCAGGAGAAGACTCCGAGAGTCACGGTATTTATATGGGCCTTTTTAAATAATTTTATATCATCGGAAAGTATCTCCGGCCGGTCAAGCCACTGTTCCGGATTGTAATCGCCACCATATAAAATATTATCAAATTTCACCATAAAATATTAACTCCTTCGGTATTTACGTTCGATCTCTTCTGCTCTCTCTCCTGATTTCCATGAACATGTACTGCTGGATCACACCTGCGTACGGCCGGTACATTTTCTCAAAATCAAATTCCGCCGGATATCTCTCAAGTGCCCGCTTCATCCAGACATCAACCGGGAAGGCATTCATCCTGTGGAAACCAAAAAGAGCCGCGCAGTTAGCTACTTTTATTCCTACTCCCTTTATCTCCATCAAAGATTCCAGGAGCTTCTCATCTGGCATATCTGAAAGCGTCGAAATGCTGTTTTTCTCTTTAACATATTCTGCTGCGGCCGGAAGATAAGGCATCCTGTAGCCGAGCGAACAGCTTTCCAATCCTTTCTCCTTGAATATACAGACTTTATCACTGCCTGAAAGCTTCCGGCAGCTGATGGAGAGGATCTGATCCGGAGAGGGAAAATCATAAAATTTTTTATCTTTTTTCCTTAAGGAAGAGCTTAAATTTTCTGTAGTTATCTCATCTCCGGCAGCTTTGCATAGTTTCTCCACGCACGACCTTATAGCCGGGATATTTTTTCGCTGGGAAATAATAAAAGTAATTATCATCTCCCACGGATCCTGCCGAAGGATCCTTAGCCCGTCGCCGTTTGCGGCAGCCCTCACGAGGAATTCGTCATCCGCTCTTACGCTTCGTCTTATCGCAGAATAATCCGTATTCCTGTCAAAGTATCCTGTCCAGATATTTTCATATTCCTCTCCGGTGCAGTCAAGGGAAATTGTGTTTTCTCCATCCTGTCTTACAAACAGCGCATGACCCATGGCCAGGATAATATATCCGTCATCAAAGGGAAACCACCTGAAGCACTGACCGCTGTCGTAGATTTTCTTCAGATCTATGCCATCAGGAAAATTGACTTTATACATATCAGAAACCTATATCGTCATTTACTATGATTGCCTTGATTCTGTCACTATGCCTCGAATACCTCGTGATAAGGAACTGGCAGCAGATGGTGTCCGGCGATTTACAGTCAAAGCAGATTCCCTTTTTAGCGCATGGCGTTTTCAGACCAAACCTGGCAGCATTTGCAGGAGCTGCGACGTTTCTCGCCCGCTTCATGGCTGAATCGAGATCTGATGTGACTTTATTTATCCCGATAATGAGGAGCACATGACGGGGTCCCTGGGCAATTGCGGACACGCGGTTGGCGTTTCCATCTATATTTACTATCACGCCGTCAGATGAGACTGCATTCGCGCTCGAAATATAATAATCAGCATCATAAGCGAGAAGCATGGCTTTTCTCTTGTCTTCATAATTGTCCCTGTCCAGATAATCGTAGCTGCCATTCTGCAGCGCATCAACAAGACCTATGTCTCTCGCGCTCTGACATCCACCCATAGTCACAGTCGAACCCTCCGGAATGATCGAAAGCGCGATCTTCAGCGCCTCTTCCTTATCAGAAGCATAATATCCCTCTATATTTCTGGACTTCAGCCCCTCAATAAGAGTGTGTGCAAGAACTTCATTTCTTTTATGCAAATTTTCATTCATAACATATCCTTTCCGCAGCTTTAAAGAACAATAAGCCATCAGCTGTAAATAATTCTATCATAGGCAACTTTCGAAATCCTGCCATGCAATTATTCCTCGACTTCCCAATGTCCGCTAAAACCACTCTTGAGTGACATCTTGAGTGACATCTTGAGTGACATCTTGAGTGACATCTTGAGTGACATCTTGAGTGACACTGGCACTCAAATCTGTCCCCCAACCATCTCCGCAGTGGCGGTGGAATCTAACCGTAAATCCATAATCGTCTCCTCGATATTCCACTTTGCATCCGAACATATCCTTCCGCAGCTTTTAAAAACAATCAGCCATCAGCTGCGATTAATTCTATCATACTTTATTAAGTTGATTTTGTATTTGTAAAAAAACATCACAATATTAAAAAGACGTGTGAAAAATATTTTTTTCACACGTCTTATCCCATAAGTGAGACATGCGGGATTTGAACCCGCGACAACCTGATTAAAAGTCAGGTGCTCTACCAACTGAGCTAATATCTCATAAAATTTGAAACACAGGACAACTGGGCCAGCGGGATTCGAACCCGCGAATCCAGGAGTCAAAGTCCTGTGCCTTACCGCTTGGCTATAGCCCAATGTTGCTATTGAAAGAAAAGATCAGTAATAATCTTTACGGCTATAGTTCACTGCTCTAGCAACAAAGGTGGGTAGAGGGGCTCGAACCCTCGACCTTCAGAACCACAATCTGACGCGCTAGCCAACTGTGCTACACCCACCATAGTGTGCTCGCGGGGATTCGAACCCCGGACCCACGGCTTAGAAGGCCGTTGCTCTATCCAGCTGAGCTACGAACACATAATGTACTGACCCGAAGGGGCAGTGCCTATTGTACTGACCCGAAGGGGCAGTACCTGTGCAAGCGCCCGCAAACGAAGTTTGCGCTTTCAATGCGCTTGCATCCAATGTCAAGCGCTCGCAAACGAAGTTTGCGCTTTCAATGCGCTTGCATCCAATGTCAAGCGCTCGCAAACGAAGTTTGCGCTTTCAATGCGCTTGCATCAAATGCGCTGACCGTTAGGTCAGAGCTATGTCAAGCGCTTAATCGCACTTGTCAAAGCGGGTGATGGGAATCGAACCCACGTATCCAGCTTGGAAGGCTGGTGTTCTACCATTGAACTACACCCGCAGATACTTGCGTTAATCGGGGTGACTGGATTCGAACCAGCGACCCCCTGGTCCCAAACCAGGTGCTCTAGCCAAGCTGAGCCACACCCCGAGACCAAAGTACTGACCGATAGACCAGTACCTGTGCAAGCGCCCGCAAACGATGTCTGCATTTTCAATGTGCTTGCTCTCAAAACGCAAGTGTTATTATATTAAATTGTAAGAGGTATGTCAACAATAAATCTCGATTTCTATACGATTTTTTTCTGTCCCTGTATCAGTGGAAATAGTCCATCTGGTTCTTCAGATCGTTCGAGAGCTTCATGAGATCATCCGCTGAATCCGATATGGTCTGGAAAGTAGCATTGAGTTCCTGCATCGATGCATTTGTCTCCTCCGTCGATGCCGCATTCTCCTCAGAAATAGACGACAGACCTTCAATAATATCTATAAGAGACTTCTTGGCCTCTTCCAGTTTTTTCACGCTCTGTCCTATGAGGAAGGCGCTGTTTGAGACATTCTCGACGCGCTCTGATACATTCGACACTTCCTTCTGAGTAGATGTGATCTGCTCAGCCTGAGCCTTGAAATTATCATTAAGGACTTTCATGACCTCGACGGAAGCCTCAGAATCTTCAATAAGTTTCTTCACGACCACTTCAATGTTTTGAGCACTCTTTGCACTCTGGTCAGCAAGATTCCTGATCTCATCAGCTACTACCGCAAAGCCTTTTCCGGCCTCTCCCGCTCTCGCAGCCTCAATCGACGCATTAAGTGAGAGGAGATTGGTCTGGCTGGCTATATCCTCTATCGCGCTCGTAAATTCAGTTATCTCCTTTACCGATTCATGGGTGGACTGGATAGACTCTCCAATACGGTCAACAGAATTCGACACTTCCTCATTCTGTTTCATAAGGTTATTCATGGACTTATCCGTAAGTTCTGCTGAATGTCTCATATTTTCGGAATGTTTATCGAGATCTGTCACCTTCTCAGTGATGATGTCTATGGCATTTCCGATCTTCTCTGTATCATTCATGGCGTTCTGGACACTCTCAGCCTGTGACACAGATCCCTGTGATATATCGTTTATTGCGCTTGATACCTGCTCCGACGCGCTGCTGGCCATAGATGCGTTTCTGGAAAGCTCGTCTCCTGCCGTATTCAATTTATCCGACATCTGCTTTGCGGTCCCGATCACGTCTACCAGCTTGTCATCCAGGATCTTAGTTTTCTCAGCAATGATTCCGATCTCGTCTCGCCTGTTTATGGTGGCAGGATCGAAGTTCCTGATAAGACCGCCGCCTGAGAGGCCGGTGATCTCATCAGCCAGATGCTTCATCTTAGCTGAAATTCTTCTCGAAATAATTATAGCGCCAATAGTCATGACAATTATCATAAGGATCGTAACAGACAACATAAAGAACGACATTCCCATCATGTCATGGTTTATGTCGGAACAAAGTCTGCCGGTAAAAACCATTCCGACCACCTTGTCATCAGCGTTGTTTATTATCGGGGTGAAAAATCCGGAATACTCCTTGCCGTCTATCTTTACTCTTTTAATATACAAAGGCTTTCCATTTTTCAGAACAGTACTTACAGCCTTTGCGGGAACCTTGTTGTTTACAGCGCGGTAGCCCTTCTTATTCTTTATGCTTGTAATGCGGATCGTGTCACCGTATGTGATGGCATAGTCTAGATTAGTCTGCTCCTTCAGCCTGTCCATTGTACGGAGGTAATCCTCTGTCACGACCTTGTTGCCTTTCTTGATTCCGCTCTTTTCGTCATATGACCAGTCGCCGTCCCAGGCACTGTCTATCTGACTCTCAAACTGAACGGATGCCGTCATCAGGTTCTCCCTGACCAGCTTATTGTATGAGATATCAAATTTAATAATACTGAATATTGTCAGCACCAGAGCAAACGAGCACGCCACAACGTTTGAGAAAAGCATTATTTTTGCAAGCATTTTTTTATTCTTAGGTTTCAAATCATATACCTCTCTTCCAATTATTCCTTCTGAATTCAAGTTCAGGGCAATTAAAAACTAAAAAATTCATTTTTTGATATTTCTTTTTATGAATTCAAGATACTCATTTCTCGGCAGAGGCTTTGAAAAATAGTATCCTTGTATATAATTCATGCCAAGCTCGTACATCTGGTTCAGCTTGTCGCTGGTCTCAACGCCTTCAGCTACTATGTTCTGACCCAGACTCTTTGCCATTTTTACGACAGTGTTCAGAATGATAACGGCTCTGTCATTGATTCCATACTGGTCTACCATGGACTTGTCAATTTTGATAAAGTCGATTGGCAGGTCAACCAAATAATTAAGGTTCGAGCCGCCGTTTCCGAAATCATCAAGGGAAAATTTGCATCCTGCCGAACGGAATTTATCAATATTCTGCCTTATCACTCTTGTATTGTCACTTAAAAGGGTCTCGGTAAGCTCGAACGATACCTTACTGATGGGCACGCCAAACTTCATGAAGGAGTCAAGATATCTGTCGGCCAGCGTCTCGTCTTCGCACTGTGTGACGGAAAGATTTACATTTATGCTTCTTACACCCATGTCACCGATCTTCTCGTCTCTTATCATCATAAGAGTCTTCTCAAAGACCCGGTCTCCTATCTGGCTTATCCTGCCCGTTTCCTCTGCTTCGGGAATAAACCTGCCGGGAGGAATAAGCGATCCGTCTCTTTTCCTTATCCTGACAAGAGCTTCTGCAGCATCAAAACTGTTTGTAAATGTGGAATATATGGGCTGGTAGAAGACTTCCACCCTGTCCTCAGCCAGCGCCTCATCGATCTCTTTGTCCACCTCAAGATGAGATTTTCTGACTAAAAGGTCATTCCAGGTAATATTACTCTCAGTGCGACCGGATATATCTGACGCCATAAAGCCCCTGATGTAATCCGCTATAAGCGGATATGTCTCGTTCGCGCCATGATCACCGGAATCGATATGGCTAAGCTGATAGGATTTTACGATCTCGGCCAGATGATTTTCGATATACAATATATCTCTCTTCATGTCCTTGTCGCTTTTTAGAATCAGGATATAGCAATATGCGCCTATATAGAAGGCATATTCTTCCTTCAGCTTTCCAAGCAAGGATCCGATTGCCTTCTGAGTAGCAAGTCCTTCCTCATCGTCTATTTTTAATAGAATACAGGACATCCTTGCGTCATTTTTTCTAAGCTCATCGACTTTGTCTGTAAACGCCTGATAATTAAAAAGCCCGGTTCTCTTATCTATCTTTCCTTCCGGATTTTCGAGCTCCAGGTACACACAGAGTATGCCGATCGCTGAGAAAAATCCGACCAGAAGCATCTCCGGCACCAGAAACTGTATAATCAATGCCATAAATTCCAGATTCATCCAGACGATCACAGCATAACTGACCTGGTAATTCACGTCTTTTCTGTTAAAGAAAACAACAAGGAGAGTCGATACCATGAAAACAAGACATACTATATATGTGACTATACAGGCTGTACCATAGCTATACAGATATTTCCCGTTTGTCTTCCATGATACCGGCAGAAACATAATGATAAATGATGCCGCCATAAGCGAATTATAGATGTAAATGAGCTTCCTCTCATTCCGGCAGCCGGCAGCCGCGTATCGCATCCCCAGAAAGGTTATGAGACACAGTGTTACAAGGTATGCCTTACATAGAAAAGCTGTAAGGATCGCCGGTATCTGCCTCCCTGAATAAATAATGCCGTACACGGAAATAATATCAAATGCCAGCGTCAGGTAATCTGCATACAAAAGCTTTGCAAATATCTTTTCCTTGTAGAGTCCAAGATGCTTTGCTTTTTTGTTGAAAATATAAATGACAGTAAGAACTATCAGACCGCAGATTTGATTTCCTATATTAGGCATAGAGCTCTCCTCAAAACAAAAGTCCGCTAACGGTCACTCTTTATGGTCTGCTGATTAAAAAGCGGATCAAACCTCTTTGAAAACGTTAACACAATATATGTATGTTCCCGTCCGTCCTGTCTGGGACGCGCTATACTTCCCGGGTTTACTATCCAAGGAACGTTTGCACCATCCGGAGATATTAACACAGGAATATGAATATGTCCAAATAAAATTATATCACAATTATTATTCTTTGCGGCATTTTTGAGTGAATCCAGATCTTGCGTTACCCCGTATCTGTGTCCATGAGTCATAAACACTTTGTGGCAGGGAATATCAAAGATAAGGTCATAAGGAATACTATTGTCCGTGTCCATATTCCCTCTCACAATACGGACAGGGCAGCCGGAATATTTTTCTATCCAGTCCCTGTCGCCCTCGCTGTCTCCCAGGTGCCAGAGCTCATCCGGCTGCACACGGTCTATCGCCTCGGCCAGATATTTTCTGTCGCCGTGCGTATCGCTTACTATAAGGATCCTGGCTCTGCTATCCATTTATTTTCCTTTCGATCAGAGCTGCTGCCGCGCGGAGGGCTTTTCCCCTGTGGCTTATGGCATTTTTCTCATCAGCAGTCAGGTCAGCCGATGTACATCCCAGATCAGGGAGAAAGAAGATAGGATCATATCCGAATCCGCCGTTTCCGGAGATGACATGAGCAATTCTCCCCTCCATTACTCCTTCTTCGGTATATTCGCTGCCGTCAGGGAAAATAAGTGCAATGGCGCATACGAATCTGGCTGTCCTCTTTTCATCCTCTACATCAGCCATCCGCCTAAGGATCTCTTTATTTTTTATATCATATGACGTGTCATGACCCATGAACCGGGCTGATTTCACTCCAAGTTCATCGGGCATGGCATCTATTATAAGTCCTGAATCATCCGCTATCACTATTGTATCATCAGGATCAAGGTCAGCCTTTTTCCAATCGAATTCCGGACCGGTAAGAATTTCTCTCACTGCCCCGGCCTTTATAAGAGCGTTTTCTCTGAATGTAGACCCGGTCTCTTCAGGATCCGACTTGATTCCGGCTTCCTTCATTGATAAAACCCTGGAAAAATTATCAAGAACTTCCCTGAATTCCTTCATTTTTCCGGCATTTCCGGTTGCAACAAGAATATTCATCTCACATCTCCCTTGGAATCTGTCTGTCTGATTACCGAATAAGCCTTCAGGCAGAGGTTCGCGTTGTAATCGGTCTCTGACCTGGTCCAGCTGATGCCGTCAGGACTTATATATCCGGTTCCATCTGTAATTATTGCTTTTTTTGAAGCATCCGTCATACGTCCTTCTATAGCCATGGGCTGCTTTGAGCCGGGTGTCTTCAGATAAACCACTACGGCAAAATTCTCATTTGGCCGAAGTTCCATCGGTTCTTTTATCGGAATCGTATAATATCCGATGTCAGAAAGCGTGCCTTCGGCTTTCAGGACCCTGTCTCCAAAAGAGCCCGTATCTGTAAAGTCCGATACTGTATAGACCTTGTATTCGGTATTTTTCCCAATCGTATAGAATCCCACAGCCGAAAGATTTTCATCAGTCTTTGCCGTATATACGTTTGCCGCCATGACGGTATCTTTTCCAAAACCTATCTGCCCTACTTCTCCGAGCATGTCGGTCTGATAGATCCTGTCATAGTTGTCGGTATTCTCACTCTTCACATATGACACGGCGTTGTTGGCAATATTCGTATCATAATATGAAACATAGAAAACTCCCTTGTCTCCGAAATCATCTCCCCAGGAATTCTGGCATATGAAAGCGCCGTTGCCGGGAGCCTTCTTTCCAAAATACCTGGCAGGAAAATTATCATCCCAGCCTATTATCACCACGTCATGATTCGGAGCATTGCTGCCGTTATAGTAATAGGAATTTTTAGCAGGATTATACAATCCCGAACCTGAGAGATCGGAAGAATCTATATCCGCGTAGAGGGAAGTCGATACGCCGCCGTTTTTGAAGATTGCCCACTTCACAGCATCAATGTCATCGTTATTATAGAAATGAACTTCCTGCAGATGGCAGGCCGGCTCGCTCTCGTTCTTCTTTACCGGTCCTCTCCAGGAAAGCATCGTAGATACAGCAGTCATATATGAGCCTGCATCTTTATCGGTAATGCCGTATGTATTATGATTTGCGAGATAATCAGCCGAAAATCTCGTATCGTCATCCGGCAGCCTTGAGGATTCCAGAGCCGATACTGCCGCAAAAGCCCAGCAGGCAGACAGGCTGCCCTGATCGCGGATCTTCGATACCCGGCCCAGCTTCCTTAAGTCAAAGGATTTACGGAGCATGGGCTTCTCGGCGGTCGTAGAATCAAGAGAGACGGTCATGGATTCCCTGTCAAAGGAATATCCGTATCCGAAAAGCGTCGCAGCGTCAGAAAGGCTTATATAGCACTGTCCGTTATATACGGCCGGCTCTTCTTTGAGCTCTATCTCGTCTCCGTCCTTCATGCCTTTCTTTGAACCGAGAGTAAGATTTACGGTAGTATAATTTCTGTCTATCCTGACCCTTCCGTCCTTATAATTAGCTGCACTTGCGGAAAAGACATTGCGGATAAATGAAAGCGAAGACAGTACATTCATTCCTCCGTCCAGAAAAAGGCCGCCCGCATCAGCTGCCTCCGGCTTTCCGTCTATCCTTAAGCCCAGAAGTCCCTGACTGTTCACATTTCCGGCAATAAGCGGATAAAAAACGCTTGCCTTAAGTTCTGCGCCCCTGAATTCTTCGACATCACCCAGCCTGTCACCAAACGGATATGAGACAAGGCCGACTGTGATAAAAACAATAAGAGCCAGTCCTAAAAATCTTCGGGATGTCTTCATTTCATATCTCTTTCCGGCGGTCTTTTCCTCTTTGGAGGTTTTGGACCATAAAACTCATAGAAATAAGTCTTTATCATTCCATTATAAATCTTCCGGTTCTTGTCCGGCTTTCTCCCTATATAGCGGATCGCGTCCTCGTAGCTTGTGATCATATAAAAAGACCATGTGTCAAGTCTCTTCATCACTTCGCCTATCTCACCGTATAGAAGGGGCAGGGAATCTTTATCCTCCAGCCTCTCGCCGTAGGGCGGATTCGTGATGATAAATCCGTATTTCCCGTGATGGCGGGTGTCCGAGAGCACTCTCTCCTGAAAATGAATGAGTCCGTCTACTCCGGCTCTTTTCGCGTTTGCTCTGGCTATCGCTACCACTGATTCATCTATGTCATATCCCTGTATGTCAATATTGGAGCGTTCAGGAATTGCTATTTCCGCTTCAGCTTCTTCTCTGGCATCCGACCAGACGCTCTCTGGGATAATGTCCCATTTCTCAGCAGTAAAGTGCCTCCTTAACCCCGGAGCCATAGATGACGCCATCATTGCAGCTTCAATAGCAAAAGTTCCGCTGCCGCAGAAGGGATCCAGAAGTATCCGGTCCCCATGCCATGGCGTAAGTGATATAAGAGCTGCGGCAAGCGTCTCTGAAATCGGCGCAAGTCCGGTCTCAGTCCTGTATCCTCTCTTGTGGAGAGACTCTCCCGATGTATCAAGAGCCACCGTGACCAGATCCTTCATTATAAAGATCCTGACCGGATAATCGGCTCCGTCTTCCGGAAACCATGAGATAGCATACTTATCCTTCAGCCTGTCCACCATAGCCTTCTTGGCGATGGACTGGATATCTTTCGGGCTGTAGACTTTTGATTTTACGGCCGATGCCTTTTTTACCCAGAACCTCGCGTTCTTCGGAAGATACTCCTCCCAAGGGATATTCTTCACTCCCTGGTAGAGATCCTCGAATGACTCGGCGTGAAATCTGCCCGCGACAATAAGGACCCTCTCGGCTGTCCTGAGATGGATATTGGAAAGTGCCACTGCTTCCGCGTCACCGCTATAGATCACCCTACCATCCTCTACTTTTTCTATCTCGTATCCCAGATCGTAAATCTCACGCTTCAAAACCGCTTCCAGTCCGAAGTGGCACGGAGCCATCAGTTCAAAATTTGTCACTTTTCTCTCCTGAGTGCTTCATTTAATTCTTCTGTTCCCGGCAGCACGAAACGGCCGGATCTTATAATATCCTCACTGCTGCCGTCTTCATGCAGCACCTCTATTGCGTCAAGTTCGTCATAAGGCAGGGTGATATCAGTATGGCAATTGAAATATGCCCTGCCAGGATCAGTCTTTCTGTATTCGCGTGTTATCTCATTGTCTCTTGAAATGATTTCCCTGCCGTCGGGATTATATACTTTTACGTCCTCGGCGTGAGAATAGCATGTGTCTCCAAGAGCGAAATGAGGACCGGTCTTTTCGGCAATAAGTATCGGCATCCTGTCCTCTATGCCGTACTTTCTTGCCATGACATAGGCAAGAGTATTTGTGCCAATCGCGAATTCACCTAGCGGAAGCGTCTTATGTCTGAAAAGGATATGGTCATCAATATATCTTCTGTTCTCCTCTTCGCTGTCAAAATTTGTACAGCTTATTTTTACTGCCCTGCCGTCTTCTATCTGAACAAGAAGATTCTTGAAAATAAAGCCGTTCAGGTAGACGCTCTTTACATTTATTGTCCCCTTAGTCCCTTTAAGCTTCGGCGATGTGAAAACTTCGCCGACCGGTATATTCACATCAGCCACGCAGTTTTCAAATACCGTCTGCTTATCGGGGTCGTCCTTTTCCATAAACCTGACCGTAATATCTGTCCTGTTGTCTCCTGATCCTGTGATCCTGGCGTCATATCCCCTGTCAAGAGCATCGACTATTGACTGCTGTATCCTTCTGAATTTCTCTGAATCAAGAGTGTTTATTTCTATCGTATCCTTCATTATGTCCTTAAAATCAGGACCTATGGACGGAATCGGCCATGATATGATAGTAAAGCTTCTCTCGTCGCCTCTTATATAGTCGTTTGTTATCTTTGCTGATGAAGCTGTGAATTCAAGAAGCAGCTCGCTTTTTTTGTCATCTGTTTCAGTCGCGGATCCCTTATTTACAGGATCAAATTTCTTCTCGCCGAATGTCTCCACGACCGCAGGACCGCCATAGACAGCTGCCGGGCGGCGGTTTTTTTCGAATGTGTCGCTTATTACTTCAAGTCGCCTGTTAATATAAGCCCTGTCAAGGTATATTGAAACGTCATCCTTATGATCATAGAATATCTGCGGATCTACGGCATTAGTGTATACTCCGCGTCTCACTCCGCGATGCTGGCATGAAAGGAGAGGGCTTCTCTTTACAGTCACTTTCAATCCCTTGTCGTTAAAAATTTTAACGGCAGCTCTCATCACTCTCTCAAATCCTATCGGATAATCAAGGGAGACTGTCTCCTTAATGCTTATGTCGCGGCTGTTTTCAGCAAAGCCCTTGATATAGCCCGAAGCGTAAGCGCCAGCCATTTTTTCAATAACAGACTCATCGAGAGCCGATAGATATTCCCAGAGTCCGAGCTCGTCTGAGCCTATCTTTGAACCGTAGAGGAATAAATATCTGGGATCTTTAAAATCTGATTTTTCAATAATATCAGTAAAAAAAGTGCTCTTTTCGGGAAGGATCAGGTTCTCAATGTTTTCTCTGTCAAATATATCAGAATAATCATGATAGAAGGATCTTACCGAGGAAAGAACCTCTCGCTCTTTTTCGTCTCTTTCATGAGGAAGATAAAGTGTCCTGTCCTTATCCTCGAATATAGAATATAGTTCTATCAGAAGCTCCAAAAAAATCAGGATAAGATCTTCCCTGCCCTCGTAGCTCCATGGAATTATCGCCGTATAGTCCATGAATACCGCAGAGAGTGCCTGTCCTAAGGTTTTCCCGAATTTCTTTACTGCTGTATCCGGATTTAAGAAGGACGTTTCGTATGCTTCTTTCCCTGTCCAGCCGTATAGATTTTTCTGCTCGTCAAAATAATCGGCAAGCGAAGGTTCTTTCATTTTTGATTCTTTTCTGTCCAGCACGGAAAAAACTCCGACCGTCAGATTGGCTGCTTCAAAAAAGTAGTCGAAAAGAGCCTCTGAATCCTTGTCATCAGGCTCCTTATAAGTGATATCTCTTATCTCTTTTATTTTTTCTTTTGCGAGAGCAAATCTCTCTTTCATTTCTTCTGTCATCTTATAAAACCAATTATATATACGATCACCCACATTAAAAGCGCAGCTGCCGGGAGGAGAAAGCCCGTCCATTTTGACCAGGCGCTTTTTGAAACATTCCGCATCTCCTTCGATCCGACAATAAAGGCATAGATATTTACGATAATAAAAATAACGCCCGTCGCGGACATAAATCTGGATATCATACCTCCCCGTCCTGACATCTTTACCGACGCAATGAAAAATATCACGGTAGGTATGGAAATCATGGCAGAAACAAGGCTTTTCCGATCTGCCGGAAGCCTCTTACGGCGTCTTCTTCTGGACATTATCTCTTTGCTCCGTACATCTTGTAGTAGTCGTCTATTCTCTTCTTGTCATCGTCAGTGATATAAACTGTTCCGTCTATTTCCCTGTTCCAGAGAGCCTCTGTGACTTCCTGCATATTGACAATTGAGGCGGTCTTCATATTGTATGTATCAGCGATCTCCTCCAAAGCACCCTTATCAGTCTGGCCTCTCTCCATTCTGTCTACCGATACAACAAGCCCCATCACATTGACATTGCCCTGATTCTTTATTATCGGCATGGTCTCCTTTATTGAAGTCCCTGCAGTCGTCACATCCTCGATTATTAATACCCGGTCTCCGTCTTCAATGGGACCTCCGAGCAGTATGCCCTTTTCTCCGTGATCCTTTGCTTCTTTTCTGTTTGAGCAATATCTCACATCAACTCCGTACATCTCGTTTAATGCTATTGCCGTAGCCACGGAAAGCGGTATGCCCTTGTATGCAGGTCCGAACAGTACATCAAAATCAGTGCCGAAATTATCGTGTATGGTTCTGGCATAATATTCGCCCAGCATCTGCAGCTGGCTGCCGGTACGGTAAAATCCCGCATTGATGAAAAACGGCGTCTTCCGTCCGCTCTTTGTAACGAAATCTCCAAACTTCAGCACTCCGCAGTCTATCATGAAGTGAATAAACTCTTCCTTGTATTTTTCCATTATTAGTCCTTTCAAACTTTCATCTCACGTCGTTTGGCACGATCACCTGTCATCTCACAGCGCCGATAAGCGATTCTGTGTCATATATTCCATGTCTTATCATGTATTCTCTCATGCCCTTTATTATCTCAATAGTCGCATAGGGGTTTTTGAAATTTGCCGTACCGATGGCAATGCATGAAGCGCCTGCCAGCATCATCTCTACGGCGTCGTCAGTATTTTCTATTCCGCCCATACCGATTATCGGTATCTTTACCGCATTATGGACTTCATATACCATCCTGACAGCTACCGGATGGACCGCCGGACCTGAAAGGCCTCCGGTCTTATTTGCCAGAACGAAAGTCTGCCTCTCAACATCTATCTTCATTCCCGTGATCGTATTGATGAGAGATACGGCATCGGCTCCGCCGGCTTCTGCAGCTTTCGCTATCTCGGAGATCGACGTAACATTGGGCGAGAGCTTCATTATAAAAGGCTTTTTACTGTGACGTCTCACGGCTCTCGTGATCTTTTCGACAGAACGGGCTGATGTGCCGAAGGATATACCGCCCTCTTTTACATTGGGACATGATATATTTATTTCCAGCATATCCACTTCAGACCTGTCATTTAATGCATCGACCACATTTAAATATTCCTTTTCGCTGTGGCCGCAGACATTTGCTATTACCCGCATGCCTTCGGCTCTGTATTTCTCAAGGAAAGGAAGATCGCGCTTAATAAATACATCGACTCCGGGATTCTGGAGTCCTATGGCATTCAGCATACCGCTAGTCACTTCGGCTATCCTCGGTGCGGGATTTCCTGCCCAGGGATGGTCGGCGACTCCTTTCGTCACTACAGCTCCGAGTTCTCCTATATCAATGAATTCGCTGTATTCCTGTCCTGCTCCGAAGGTACCTGATGCGGTCATGACAGGATTTTTGAACCTGACTCCTCCGATTTCAACAGACATATCGGGCTCGATCGCTTCATCATTTATCATATGTCCACCTCCTCTGCCGGAAATACAGGACCTTCTGTACAGACTCTCGCGTTTCTGACTTTGGAATGGTCGTCAATGCCGACAGTCCTCGTCACGCAGCCAAGACAGGCTCCCACGCCACACGCCATCCTCTCTTCCAGAGAGAGGAAACAGCGGATCTGCTGCCGGGAAGCAAATTGCTTGACCCCGCGCAGCATGGGCAAAGGTCCGCAGGCGTATATCACATCAGCTGTCAGCCGATTCTCATTTATGCAGTCAAGCACTGTCCCATGGCAGCCTGCCTTGCCGTCGTCGGTCGCTATATAAACGTCGGAATGCATGCTGAAATCATTGTATAAAAAGAGGTCATCCGTCCTGTAGCCAAGGACTGCAGTGACGCTTAAAGCCGGTCTTGAAATCACGCCGCTCCCGCAGCCGTTTAATTCTTTTACAAGTTCCAGAAGCGGCGGTATGCCTATTCCTCCGCCGACAACCATGGTTCTGCCTCCCTGAAGCGGATATCCGTTGCCGAGAGGTCCGAGAATGAGCACCTTATCTTTTGCACGAAGCTCAGAAAGTTCTCTTGTGCCCTCGCCCGCCACTCTGTAGACAAGTCTCAAAGCCGAAGCATCTCTTCTGATCTCAGCTATACTTATAGGTCTGGGAAGAATATGACGCTGATCCGGCACATAGAGTGTGACGAACTGTCCCGGCGCGGCGTTCAAGGCCGCTTTCGTTGACAGCCACATACTGTATATATTTTCCGATAAGCGATCCTGCCTTATTATCCTTGCGTATTCTCTGGTTTTTTTATTCAAAATATCTGCCCCGTCTGCCATATCCGCCTCCGAGTTCTCCTTGCAGAGATAAAAAGTAAATATTTTTTTGTCTCATATCTTCAGTATCAGTTCAGAGCCCCGTCAAGAGCAGTGTTTATATCCTTTTTCATATCGATTACCGCCTGTCTGGAAGCATCGGAAAAATTCTCATCGCCGAATTTACTATATTCAGGCTTCTTGTATGCAGCTATTATTCCGCGGGAAGAATTGACGATAGCGCCGAGACCGTCGCTGTTGAAGAAAGGCACGAGATCCTTTCCTGTACCTCCCTGAGCGCCGTAACCAGGTACGAGAATGAAGCTGTGGGGGATCTCCATCCTAAGCTGTCTTCCTACTTCGGGATAAGTGGCTCCGATAACAGCTCCGACTTCACTGTAATCTCCGTCCATGCAGGACTTGCCCCACTCATTTACTTTATCAGCTACATGCTCATAGAGCGGCTTGCCGTCAACAAGGCGATCCTGCAGCTCTCCCGATGAAGGATTAGAAGTCTTCACCAGAACAAAAATACCTTTTGAATTCTCATGGCAGACATCCACGAAAGGCTTCACTCCGTCGGTTCCAAGATAAGGGTTTACCGTGGCAAAATCCTCGCCGAAAGGCTCATATTCCATTGAACCTACTTTTATCTTACCGAGATGGGCTATCGCGTAGGATTCGGAAGTGGAACCTATGTCTCCTCTCTTTACATCTCCTATAACTATAAGGCCTTTGGAGTGAGCGTAATCAATGGTCTTTTTGAAGGCGCCGAGTCCCGGCAGACCGAACTGCTCATACATGGCTATCTGGGGCTTTACAGCAGGCACCAGATCTGCCACGGCATCAATTATAGCTCTGTTGAAGCGGTATATGGCATCGCTTGCTCCCTCCAGGGATTCGCCGTATGCCACAAAAGACTTTTTAAGAAGAGCCTCCGGTATCATTGAAAGCTTGGGATCCAGCCCCACGACTATAGGTGAATTTTTCTTCCTGATCTCATCAATAAGTTTCTTTATCATCTCTTCTCCTCTCAGTCCGTCCTGGTAGACAGAAATTTGTATTCTTTTGCCATATCTTTTTCTCCGGGATATTTAGCGACAAATTCCTTGCATTTCCCGGCAGCTTCCTTAAAATTTCCCGAATATTCGAGCGCCAGGATCTCATTTTTCGAAAGTTCCTTTTTATAAGATGAACCTTTCAGGGCAAGACCCGCCCTTATCGATTTAAGAGCATCTGTATAATTTTTCTCCTGCATCTCCAGAACGCCTATGGCATTATAGGACTCAGCTGACGGCTTATTTTCTTTTTGATATGACTGAAGCTCTTTTTTGGCGGAGTCCTTATCACCTATCGCGGAATAGACTCTCGCCATATCAAGTCTTGCTTCCTTGCTGCCGGCCGAGAATGCTTTCTTGTAATATGAAAGCGCCTTATCATTATTGCCACTGATTTCTTTCACTTTGCCTTTGGCGAGATAGGCAGCTGACGAGGCCTTCTTTATCTTCATGACGTCGTCAAGAAAACCTTTTGCACTTTTTTTGAAGCCGGCGGAATTCATGCTGTAATAAGCCTTTATGTATCTGTCATAGTCAGACGGCTTGAGCTCTATCGACTTTTTGAAGTCACTTTCAGCCTGCTTTTCCTTCTTCAGATCGGCATAATAAGAGCCTCTCAGAAAATAAGAATCAGCATTCTTCCTGTCAAATCCGATAAGATCCGTGATCGTATTTACAGCACCATCCCCGTCTCCTGACAGATAGAGCGAAGCCGCCTTGTAATAAGCAATATCTACTTCTTCGCTGTCTACAGTGGAACCGGCGCTTTTAAGCGCTTCGTCGAATTTTTCCGCCGCTTCCTTATATTTTCCGTTATTAAGGAGCTCTATGCCTTCGTTCCTTAAGGAACTCTCCTTTTTATTCATGCCGCATCCGCCTGTCATGAGGAGTGGAAGGAGCATGGCAAGCGTCAAGGCCTGCTTTTTTCTTATCAGCATATAATAACCTCTTCTTTGCATATTTATTTTCAATTATAACATACCGACACGATATATTGACACAGTAAACGAAAAAGCCTGCAAGAACTGCAGGCTTTCTCAATCAAACATCCATCTTATCAATTATTATTTGTCCGTTCATTATCTTCCCTGCTATATGCACCGCCACTTTTCTGTCCTCGGTGCGATACGTCTCATCGAAGCCGGAGGAATCTTTAGCTGTCTTATACAGATCTCCTATAATGGCGGAGGAAAGAACGCGTGAGACCTTAAGTCCCTCCGAAAATCCATAAACTTCTATCATCTTCCCGGTCAATATTTTCTCAGCATCCTTGATCGACATAGTCACTCCCTTACATGTTCCATACCAGTCTTTAAGAGCGTATATACATGATCGTCGCAGAGAGAATAAAAAATCTGTCTTCCCTCCCGCCTGGTCTTTACAAGAGATACATTTCTCAAGATCATCAGCTGATGGGACACGGCGGACTGCGTCATCCCAACTGCATTTGAAAGATCTCCGACATTCATTTCATCCTCGACCGCCAGGGCAAAAAGTATTTTTATTCTCGTCGTATCTCCAAATACACTGTATAACTTAGCCAGCTGCTCCACTACACTGTCATCCGGAAATTCACATGCCATATTTTTTCCTCCAATAACATGGATCATCTTCGTTGCAAGGATTCATTCGCTTTTTGCCAAGAGATGTCACAGTGGTGGCTCACAAGTTGTGTTGCATTTCTGCTTGAACGATTGTCAACCGAGCCGCAGCTAGCGTGCTCGCTCACAACGAAAAACACAATGCTCGCCACCATCTGTGCATCTCTTGGCAAGCTTATTGAATCCTGCAACGAAGTTTTTCATTATTTATTTGGGAAGTTTTAAATAAAAAACATCCTCAGTACTTACCCCATCCCAGAAGTCTGGCTGAATTCAGCACGCAGAGTATCATGACTCCGGTATCTCCGAACACAGCAAGCCACATAGGGCAGCGTCCAATAGCCGCCAGCATCAGAATGAAGATCTTCACGGCAATCGCAAAAACTATATTCTCAGTCGCTATCCTCTTTGTCCGCTTTGCCAATCTGATGGCAGCCGCGATCTTTGACGGCTTATCATCCATCAGGACAACATCGGCAGCTTCTATCGCCGCATCAGATCCCATGGCACCCATGGCAATACCGACATCAGCTCTTGCAAGAACCGGCGCGTCATTTATCCCGTCACCAGCAAAAATAAGCGACCCGCCATTTTTTCTCTCATCCAGAAGCTTTGTAACCTCATCCACCTTGTCAGCAGGCAAAAGTTCGGATCTGAATTCATCAATGTGAAGATCCTTTGCCACTCTTTTTGCCGTCGAATCGAGATCACCGGTAAGCATCACAGTCTTTCTCACACCGACAGCTTTAAGATCAGATACAGCGGTCAAAGCGTCCTCTTTTTCCACATCGTCAATATGGATATGACCTGCATATTTACCGTCAACAGCCACATGTATTATAGTGCCGGGTTCGGAGCAGGGCTTAAAATCCGCCCCTGTATTTCTCATCATCTTCTCGTTTCCGACGGCGACTTTTCGTCCGTTGACTACTGCCTCTATGCCCTGTCCTGCAATTTCTTTAACATCAGATACCTGACACCCGTCATCCTTCTCACGATCCCTGCCATAAGCTTCTTTTAAAGATGTGGCAATGGGGTGGGTACTGTATCTCTCCACATGAGCCGCAAGATGCAAAAGCTCATCTCCCGAAACAGAAAGAACTGTATCCTTCTTTTCATTTTCCATGGGATGAACGAGCGTCACTTTAAAGACACCTTTTGTAAGCGTCCCGGTCTTGTCAAATACAGCTATGTCCGCCCTTGAAAGCGCGTCTATAAAGCTGCTTCCTTTTACCAGAATTCCATTCTTTGAGGCTCTTCCTATGCCTCCGAAGAAAGCAAGCGGCACGGATATCACCAGGGCGCAAGGGCATGAGACGATCAGGAATGTAAGAGCCCGAAGGAGCCATTCGGCAAAATTGGAAACAAAATGTCCCGAAACAAGCGGCGGAACTAAAGATGTGACCACAGCAGCCCCAACGACTACAGGCGTATATACTCTCGCGAACTTTGTGATGAAACGCTCGCTCTTGGATTTCTTCTCGCCTGATGTCTTTACAAGCTCAAGTATCTTTGACGCGGTCGACTGACCTGCGGTCTTTTCAGCCCTGATATAAAGGGGGCTCTGAAGGTTTACGCAGCCGGAATATACTTCTGTGCCGGGTCTCACGGCTCTCGGACTGCTCTCTCCGGTCAGAGCCACCGTATCAAGTGAAGAACTGCCGCTTGCCACGATGCCATCTACCGGTATCTTCTCTCCCGGTCTCACAACGACCGTATCGCCGATGGAGACGGAATCCGCTGATACGGATACAATTTCACCGTCCCGCTCTATATTTGCCATATCAGGTCTTATATCCATAAGTCCAGTTATAGCGCGCTCGCTCCTGCCCTCGGCAATTGTCTCGAAAAGCTCTCCGATCTGGAAAAAGAGCATGACGAATACCGCCTCTGCAAACTCCGCTTTACCTCCGGGAATAAATCCAATCAGGAGCGCTCCTGCAGTGGCTATGCACATAAGAAGATCCTCGCTGAATATCTCGCCCTCGCCGGCTTTTTCGACAGCTTCCCCTATCACATCAAATCCTGCCAGGAGATACGGCAAAAGAAAGATAAGAAGCTGTCCCCATAGCGGAATGCCCCTTATTACCCTTGTAATAATAAATGCCGCAAGGAGAAGACCTGCAGAAATAACGATCTGCAGCAGCTTCTTCTCAGGCGGCATTTCCTTCTCTTCGCCGGATTCCGATACTTCGGTCTCCGTCTCTTTTCTCACGATATCATCTTGTCCGGATACAGGCTTTGGCATAGCGTCCTCCTATATGAATATATGTTCAACTGTTCATATATACTATACAAAAAACATCTGTATCTGTCAATGTGTTTTAATCAAAAAATCCCCGCATCCACTGGATATTGATCAGATCACAGTTCTAACTGTCTTTGGTCTGTATCCGCCGCGCTCAAGCGCGTCAATTATCCTCTCCTTATGATCCGTTCCAAAAGCTTCAAGCGTAATGCGAAGCTCAACCTCAGCCTTTCTATTCGGAGATACGAACTGGTTGTGCTCAAGCTTTATTACATTGCCCTGGACATCTGCTATGGTCTTTGCGACTTCCGCGAGCTCACCCGGCTTATCAGGAAGCAATACTGATACGGTGAAGATCCTGTCTCTGAAGATCAGGCCCTGCTGAATAACGGATGACATGGTGATCACATCCATATTTCCGCCGGAGAGAATAGATACCACTCTCTTGTTCTTGACCTTGAGCTTTTTCAAAGCCGCCACGGTCAGAAGACCTGAACCCTCGACTACCATCTTATGATTTTCTACCATATCAAGAAATGAAGCAATTATTTCAGTATCATCTACAGTGATGACATCATCCAGATTCTTCTGAAGATAAGGGAAAATCTCCTTGCCCGGTGTCTTTACGGCAGTACCGTCTGCTATAGTATTTACTGACGGAAGAGTTGTAACTTCTCCCTTCTGAAGAGACACCTGAAGGCAGTTGGCGCCTTCCGGCTCCACTCCTATGACCTTGGTCTTGGGTCTGAAGAGCTTTGAGAAAGTTGAAACGCCTGTAGCAAGTCCGCCGCCTCCTACCGGAACGAGGATATAATCAACGAGCGGCAGTTCCTTAAAAATCTCCATGGCAATTGTGCCCTGACCTGTAGCTACTGCCGGATCATCGAAAGGAGGAATGTATGTATATCCTTCCTTCTTGGCAAGCTCATGGGCATAAGCTGATGAGTCATCAAATACATCACCGTGGAGCACCACTTCAGCGCCGTATGATTTTGTCCTGTTGACTTTTATGAGAGGTGTCGTTGTGGGCATTACTATCACGGCCTTCACTCCGAATTTCTGTGCCGCGAAAGCCACGCCCTGAGCGTGATTTCCGGCTGATGCGGTGATAAGACCTTTCTGTCTCTGCTCATCAGGAAGGGTGCTTATCTTATAATAAGCTCCCCTGACTTTATATGCGCCGGTGCGCTGCATATTCTCCGGTTTCAGATAAACTTCATTCCCATACTTCTGGCTGAAATATTCGCTGTATATAAGCTTGGTATCCAGGGTGACTTCACTTACGATTTTTTCTGCTTCCTCAAACTTATCTAATGTAAGCATCTCTACTCCTCTCTTTTCACTGCTCTTCGTTTCCGAACAGTGCCTCTACATATTCATCGGGATCAAATCTGAAAAGATCATCTACGGTTTCTCCGACTCCTATGAACTTTACAGGTATATGCAGCTCGTTTTCGATCGCGACTGCGATCCCGCCCTTGGCCGTTCCGTCCATCTTAGTAAGAACTATTCCTGTTACCGGAGTCACGGAAGAAAAGATCTTTGCCTGCTCTAAAGCATTCTGGCCGGTAGTGGCGTCGAGTACCACAAATGTCTCCCGCATTGTATCAGCCGGCTGCTCCCTGTCAAGGATCCTCGTCAGTTTGCCCAGCTCATCCATGAGATTTTTCTTGTTCTGGAGCCTTCCGGCTGTATCGATGAACATAATGTCCACGTTTCTCGCCTTGAAAGCGCTCACAGCATCATAGACAACAGCTCCGGGATCAGAGCCGCCCTGTGAGGAAATCATTGTCACTCCGGCTCTTTCAGCCCAGATCTGAAGCTGATCCGCCGCAGCAGCGCGGAAGGTGTCGGCTGCACCTATAAGTACATTTCTTCCCGACCGTCTCGCAATCGACGCAAGTTTTCCGACCGTGGTGGTCTTTCCCGTGCCGTTTACTCCGACTACAGTTACGATTGCCCTGTTGTGTTCAAAATAATAAGAGTCCTTCGGCACGGACATCTTTTCACGGATAAGGGCTATCAATCGATCTTTCAGATCTGCCGGCGTCTTTATTTTCTCAGCCTTTTCAATCTCTCTCAATTCGTCAAGGAGCTGCTCCGTTGTCATGACACCGATGTCACCCATGATAAGCGTCTCTTCAAGCTCATCATAGAAATCCTCATCGATCTCATTCCTTCCGAATACGTAATTCATATTCCTGACAAAGCCGCCGCGGCTCTTTTTCATTCCATTTTTAAGTCGCTGAAAAAAGCCGCTCTTTTCCTTCTCATCAGACAATCGACTCACCTCTCTTTAATTATCCAGATCTTTCTCGATCAAATCTACAGAAACAAGCGTTGACACACCTTTTTCCTGCATGGTTATACCATATAGTCTGTCCGCCGCATTCATTGTACCACGTCTGTGGGTGATAACAATAAACTGTGTATTTTTTGACAGCCTGTGAAGATAATGCGCAAATCTGTCAACATTGGAGTCATCAAGCGCAGCTTCTATCTCGTCAAGGAGGCAGAAAGGCGAGGGCTTCAGATGCTGTATGGCAAATAAAAGAGCTATCGCCGTCAGCGACTTTTCTCCGCCGGAGAGCTGCATCATGTTCTGAAGCTTTTTCCCCGGTGGCTGGGCGATTATCCTTATTCCCGTCTCAAGGAGATCCTCTCCTTCCACAAGTTCCAGAGTGCCCTTGCCTCCGCCGAATAGGAGTTTGAAAGTCTTGTCAAATTCGATTCTTATATCAGCAAAACCTTCATTGAACTGCTGCCGCATCCCCTTGTCCAGATCCTCGATTATCTTCATAAGAGACTGTTCGGCGTCGCATAGGTCGTCATGCTGCCCCTTCAGGAATTCATAGCGCTCTGACACTTCCCTGTATTCGTCGATCGCCTTCAGATTTACGGAGCCTATTGCCTTCATTTCGTTTCTGGCATGAGCCTGCTCCTTTTTCATTTCAACCGGATCTCTCATATCAGGATCCTTAAGTTCCAGAGCCGCATGAAGCGTCAGCTCATACTCATCCCACATATAATTATTCTGATAATCGAGTTCTTCTTCCAGCTTCTGCTTTTTCGAATTCAATCTGTAAAGCTCTCTGTCAAGGGACTGTATCTTCTCCTGAGACTTGTCTCTCTTCTCAAAGGCGCCCTTATATTCTTCCTGAGCCTTTTCTTTCCTTGAAGCGGCGCCGAGCCTTTCCTCTTTCAGATCACTTAAACGTTTCTCGGCTGCCTCTATGGTCTCTCTTATTTTTATTATGTCAGCCTTCTTTTTCTCGGAATCTTCTCTGGCATTTTTGGATTCCTCGTCAAGAGAAGCGATGGTCTTCTCATTCTTCAAGAGCTCTTCATTTATTCTCGTAAGATTTTGGTTAATAAATTCCATCTTCTGAAGAGCTGCTGCCTCCTCGACCTGGGCTTCAGACAAAGCCCTTGTATCGGCCGTCTCCATATATGTCTTTTCATCGACAAGATCCTGATTTTTCTCTATATCCTTGTTCAGATCCATCTCTTCATCATCAAGTGACTTCATCTGATCTTCAATGTCGATCGTGCTCTTGTCGATCGCAGATAACCTTTTTTCGATTTCAGCCTGCTCGTTTCCAAGCGATTCATAGCTCTTTTTGGCCTCAGCCAGATCCTTTTCGGCTCTTTCCCTGTTTATAGAGGCAGTATTTCTGGAAAGCGCAGCCTCCTCAGTCTCCTTAAGGTTTGATTCCAGATCATCAGAAAGAAGCGCCTCGGCAGTCTCTATATCACCGAGTCTCTTTTCGGCTTCATGAAGTTTGTTTTCTTCAGTCTCAAGCCTTTTCTCAAGCTCGTCTATCTGTCTCGTTCTTCCAAGGAGATTATTCTTATTCTTAAATGAGCCTCCTGATAAGGATCCGCCCGGCCTTAAATATTCTCCCTCCAGCGTCACGACATGATTCTGATAGTGTGTCTTTCGGGCAAAGCTAAGAGCATGATCAATGGTATCTATGACAATGACCCGTCCGACCAGATACTTCATCACGTCACGGAATCTGTCGTCGCAGCTTATGAGCTCGTCAGCCATTCCAAGCACTCCGGCCTCATCAAGGAATTCCCGCCTGATGGGATTTTCCTTTGGATGAACCGATGTGAGAGGAAGAAAGGTAGCTCTGCCGTATCTTCCTTTCTTCAGATAATCGATCATTCTCTTAGCGGTGGCTTCATCCTCCGTGACAATGTTCTGGATATTGCCTCCGAGCGCTGTCTCTATCGCCGTCTCATACTTTTCATCAGCATGGATCAGATCTGATACGACTCCTATTATTCCGGGCTCTTCATCTCTCATATCCATTACTTTTCTTGCGGCAGATCCGAATCCCTCGTATCTCTCCGCAATATTTTTTACGGCTTCAAGCGAAGATTTCAGTTGATGGTAGCCGGACAGAGCATCTACTCTGGTCTTCTCGGCCGACTGTTTTTTTGCCTTCCATTCATCGGATTTCTTCCTGAATTCAGCCTGAGCTTTGATCAGTTCCTGATAGCGGCTGTCCTCTTTTTTGAATTGCTCATCCGCTTCCCGGAAAGAGTCTTCAAGTGAAGAGTCTTTTGTCTTTTTCTTTATGAGCCGTCCGGCAATCTCGGACTTTCTGATCTCAGACTGCTCCCTTATGGTCTTTACGCGCTGCAGCTCGGATTTAAGTCTTCCTTTTTCATTCAGCACCTCGACTATTCTCTTATGGTCAGCCTCGATCTTTGCCGTCGATTCCTTTATTTCATCTTCCAGAGCCTTATAATCGTCTCTTGCCTTTTTTAGAGCTGATGCAGCCTCTTCATGACTGGATCTCGCAGCAAGGAGTTCTTCCTCTGCCTTTTCTTTCTCAAGCTTTTTTTCATCATGCTCTTTACTGAGATCTGCTTTTCGCTTTGCCAGACTTTCATCGGAATTTTCAGCAGAATGTATCTGCTCTTCAAGAAGAGTGATCTGGTTTAAAAGCTTTGCCCTCTTGTCATTTACATCCGATTCCTCATCTCTTATCTTTTCGGTCCTGTCGGATATCTCAGTGATCTCTTTATCGAGCTTTTGATATTCTTCTTTTATCCGCTCGAAATTTTTCTTCTCTTCTTCAAATTCTCCTGATGCCAGATCAATATTTTTTCCGGCAGCTTCGATCTCCTTATTGAGTCTGTCTGTCTCGAAGAGATACATATTTACATCTAGTTTCTTCAGTCTGTCACGAAGAGACAGATATTTTTTCGCGATCTCCGATTCCTTTTGAAGAGGTCCGACCCGCTTCTCCAGTTCCGAAAGAATATCATTTACTCTGATCAGATTCTCGCGTTCGCTCGCAAGTTTCTTTTCTGAGGCTTCCTTTCTTTTCTTGAATTTCACTATTCCGACTGCTTCGTCGAAAAGTTCTCTCCTGTCCTCCGGCTTTCCTGAAATAATCTTTTCGATCTGGCCCTGACCGATGATGGAATAACCTTCTTTTCCGATACCTGTGTCATAGAAAAGCTCGTTTACATCTTTAAGTCTGGACGGAGTATTATTGATGAGATATTCGCTCTCGCCGGATCTATAGACTCTTCTTGAGACAGTGACTTCATTAAAATCCACCGGCAGGGAATGGTCGGAATTGTCGAGTGTGATGGCGACATAGGCGTATGAAAGCGGGCGTCTGTTCTCTGTCCCGGCGAAAATGACATCCTGCATGCTCTCGCCGCGCAGCTGTCTGGCGCTTTGTTCTCCAAGCACCCATCTCACGGCGTCAGCCACATTTGACTTACCTGATCCGTTCGGCCCGACTATGCCCGTTATTCCATTATGAAACTCCAGAACCATTTTATTGGCAAATGATTTGAAGCCCTGCATTTCAATACTTTTAAGATACATATAGTCAGTGTTTCTCCCTGGGTGACTTTCCGAGCAGCTTTATGCCCTGATATGCCGCTTCCTGCTCGGCAGCTTTCTTGGAATGTCCGATTCCTCTCCCAATTACCCGGTTTCCGAGCCTGGCCTCCACTTCAAATGTCTTGTTGTGGTCTGGTCCGGACTCTCCTGTAAGCTCATATTCCAGCTTCACGTCACTATGACTGCCCTGGACGATCTCCTGAAGAGCAGTCTTGCAGTCATGATAGAGCTTCTTGTGCTCAATGTCCGTAAGAACATATTTCAATATATGGCGCTTTGCAGGTTCTAGTCCACCGTCAAGATACATGGCTCCGATCACGGCCTCGAACACATCTGATATTATGGATTTTCTCTCGCGGCCTCCGGTCTTTTCCTCGCCGTATCCTAAGATTATATATTTTTTCAGGTTGATCGCCTCTGCGCAGAAAGCGAGAGTCGGCTCACATACCAGACTTGCCCTGAGTTTGGAAAGATATCCCTCGTCAGAGTCAGGGTAATTCTGGTACAGGAACTCACTTGAAACCAGTTCAAGGACAGCGTCGCCGAGAAATTCCAGTCTCTCATAATCATTGACAGCTCCTATATGCCTGTCGTGCGCATAGGAGCTGTGAGTAAGAGCTCTGACTAAAAGCGTCTTGTCTTTGAAATGATAACCGATTGTATCTTCCAGCTCTTTTATCATAGAGTTATTCATGATATTCACTCTGAATCTCTGATAAGATCAAGTGCCTCTCCGACAGTGCTGATCTTTGATGCCTTTTCTTCGTCTATCTCTATACCCATCTGATCCTGTATCTCCAGAATTATCTGATAGAGATCCAGAGAATCTCCGCCCAGATCATCAAAAGTAGTGTCTTCTCTTATTTCTTCAGGATCTACGGAAAGTACGTCCGCAATTATTTTTTTCAGCTGTTCAAATTCCATTTTTACTCCTTTTTTTCAGATCATTTCAGCTACTGTTTCGCTGATCTTCTGTTCCTTGAATTCTTTGCACTGGAGAATTGATGTCGAAAACTCCTGTGCCTTAGAGCTGCCGTGGGTCTTTACGACCAGTTTTTTCAGTCCGAGCATGGGCGCCCCGCCGTATTTTGACGGATCGAATTTCTTCAGTTCTTCCTTGAGTGAAGAAATAGTCAATGCCGCTCCGAGCTTGGTCTTTAAATTCTTTAAATATGCTTTTTTTATGAGATGGAAGAAAGTGATTCCAACGCCTTCATACATCTTTAATATTACATTTCCGACAAATGCATCGCAAACTATCACATCAGCATAACCCGCCGTGATATCTCTTGCCTCTATCGAGCCTATGAAATTTATGCCGGGAAGGGCTTTAAGCTGAGGGAAGGTCTCCTTTACAAGCATATTGCCCTTTTCTTCTTCTGCGCCTACATTTACGATCGCGACTTTGGGATTATCTATCTTCATGATCTTATTCATGTAGATGGATCCCATCCTGGCAAATTGCAAAAGATTTATAGGTTTTGAATCCATATTCGCTCCGCAGTCAATGAGAAGTGAAACTCCCTTTTCCGTAGGGATAAGAGGAGCCAGAGGCGCTCTCTTCACTCCCGGGATCCTGCCTATTATAGTCTGACCTCCAACAAGCACGGCTCCCGTGCTTCCGGCAGATACGAAAGCGTCAGCGCTGTCATGCTTTACGAGATTCATTGCAACAACGAGGGATGAATCTTTTTTCTTCATGATCGCTTTCGTGGGCATCTCAGCAGTCTCTATCACCTCGGTCGTGTTCTGAAATGTAACGCGGTCCGCATTCTCGCCGCCGCCGTTTTCATTAAAGATCCGCCTGATTTCATCCTCAGGACCTGTCAGAATAAGATTCAGATCAGGATCGCTTTTCAGCGCCATGACTGCTCCCTTTACAGGTTCGATTGGAGCATTATCACCACCCATGCAGTCAAGCGCAACAGTATACTTTCCCATGAGATTCCTTTCCTGTTCAAATTAAAACTTCCCGTTTCGTTGCAAGGATTCATGGAAGCTTGCCAAGAGGTGCACAGATGGTGGCGAACATTGTGTTTTTCGTTGTGAGCGAGCACGCTAGCTGCGGCTCGGTTGACAATCGCATTTCTGCGCGCTTTTGTCAGAGAGCCGCTAATAAGCGCGTGCGAGCAAACAGAAAAACACAACTTGTGAGCCACCACTGTGACATCTCTTGGCAAATAGCGAATGAATCCTTGCAACGAAGATTCTAAATATTAATGTTGAAAGTTTCAGTATCTTATTAATGATACAATAAATTCCGCATTCTGTGAAGAGACTTTAATATTCGTAGTATCAAAACAAAAAAGCCTCCGGCAGCTGCCGAAGGCTTTGACTGTTTTATCAGTCTTCGCTTGATATGATCTCGCGCTTATTGTAAGAACCGCAGTTCTTGCATACTCTGTGCGGCATCATAAGTGCTCCGCACTTAGAGCATCTAACCAGAGTCGGAGCGCTCATCTTCCAGTTCGCTCTTCTTCTGTCTCTTCTTCCTTTGGAAGATTTGTTCTTAGGGCAGATAGACATATTCACACCTCCTTCATCTGATTGAAGACATCCTGGAACCTGGCCATCCTGGGATCCTTGACCGTTCGGTCACATCCGCATTCACGTTCGTTCAGATTCTGTCCGCATACAGGACAAAGCCCCTTGCAATCCTCACGGCACAATACCTTTGAAGGCCACTGAGGATACAGAAATTCACGAATCAGCTCATCCGTATCGAGGATATGATCCTCATCGAATGCAGCCTCGTCCTCCGGACTGTCCCAGACCGGCTTCCCGTCAGAAAGCGGAACCTCTGTCTCTATTGAAACAGGAATCGCGACCTCTGTATCCTGAAGACATCTGTCACAGGGATGCATAATGATCACTTCCGTCTCTCCGCTTATAAGAAGCTTACGGCCGTCAACGTTCCTGAGGCGCAGTTCAAACGGCTTCTTCTTGATTACCGGAAAGGATCTGCCTTCTGCATCGATGGTATCGCTGTCATATATAAGACTGACAGTCCTGTCAGCTCCAATTCCTGATATGACATCTGAAAGATCAATCTGCATATGGCCTCTCCAATCCACACTTTTTTAAGTATATTCGTCTGATTGTCTAATGTCAATCAGTTTTTTACCAAACCTGCCTTCTTAAGGACGGAAACTGTCTGTCTGGCTATGGAAAGCTCCTCATTTGTAGGAATCATCCATACAGGGACAGTGGAATCAGGAGCTGATAAAAGCTTCTCACAGCGGATGGCCTTGTTTGCTTCCGGATCCATCTTGATTCCCATATAGTCAAAATAATCAATTGCCATCTGGCGGATATACTGATTGTTTTCACCTACGCCGGCTGTAAAGGCTATGCAATCCACTCCATGCATGGCAGCTATATAGGCTCCGATGTATTTTGCTATCCTGTATGAATAAGTCTCAAGGACTGTCTTTGCGTGCTTGTCTCCGGCTTCCATTCTGTCAGTGATATCACGGAAATCATTGGAGATCTCGGAGAGACCGAGCACACCGGATTTCTTATTAAGAATGTCTATCACTCCGTCAATATCTGTATTTTCCTTATGAGCTATATACTGCACTGCAGAAGGATCGATGTCTCCGGACCTCGTACCCATGATGAGACCTTCGAGCGGTGAGAGTCCCATCGATGTGTCTATTGATTTTCCGTTCTTGACAGCGCAGATGGAAGCGCCGTTTCCAAGATGACATACGATTATTCTGGACTGGTCGTAAGGTTTTCCAATGAGCTCTGCGGCGCGCTCTGACACGAAACTGTGTGAAGTGCCGTGGAAGCCGTATCTTCTGACCTTGTAATCTCTGTAATATTTATATGGAATGCCATAGAGATATGCCTTCTCCGGCATAGTCTGATGGAAGGCCGTATCAAATACTCCGACCATGGGAACTCCCGGAAGAGCCTTCTGGCATGATCTGATTCCTATGATATTCGCGGGATTATGAAGGGGAGCAAGATCATTGCACTTCTCAACCGCAGCGATCACATCATCGGTAATAAGAGTAGCCTCGCTGAATTCCTCACCGCCGTGGACGACACGGTGTCCTACTGCGCCGATCTCCGAAAGATCTTTTATTACACCGATCTTCTTATCCGTAATCGTCTTTACCACTACTTCGAAAGCTTCCACATGAGTAGGCATATCCTCATCCATGATAAGATGCTCGCCGTGAGGATAATATTCCATCCTGCCCGCGCCGCCGATACGCTCGCATACACCTTTGCAGAGCATTTCCTCGGTATCTGAGTCGATCACCTGAAACTTCATCGATGAGCTTCCGCAGTTTATAACCAGAATTTTCATTTTGCTCGAATCCTTTCTCTAAGATTATTCCAACTATGTTATTATAGCAATGCGATTGAGAGGTAGCAATATGTATAGTGTAGGAATAATAGCTGAATTTAATCCCCTCCATAACGGGCATCTTGCCCTTCTTGATTATGCCCGTAATGTGCTTTCTGCTGATGCTGTCATCGTCGCCATGTCCGGGGATTTTGTCCAGCGCGGGGAGCCTGCAATACTCGATAAATTTACCCGCGCGGGCCTGGCTGTAAAATATGGGGCAGACCTTGTGATAGAACTCTTTCCGGGAAATGTCATCTCCAGCGCCCAAGGCTTTTCCGAGGGCGGAGTGGCGCTTTTAGACGCCATTGGATGTGAAAATCTTCTCTTCGGCGCCGAGTCGGATGACTTAAATCTCTTCCGACAGGCATCTCTTTCAGAAAATAATACCGGCGCCACTATAAGCGAAGACAAAAGCCTGCCCTACGCCGGCCGCCGGGCTGAGTTTCTTAAGTCTCTTCTTATAAACGGCGGAGCATCACCTGAAACTGCCGGAAAATTTTTAAAAGGCCCCAATAATATTCTCGGTATAGAATATATGTCAGCCATAAACAGGATGGGAATTAAAATGAAGCCCTTCATAATGAAAAGAGAAGGCTCTGCCGAACATAACAGCACTCAGCTTTCTGATGGTCTATATACATCAGCTTCCTCAATCCGCGCATCCCTTCTTGCCGCGGAAACAAGAGATACCGCACTTTCCGGAAAAATTTTCTCCTGTCTCCCGCCGGCAGCTCAAGATGCCATAAAGTATGCTGCCGAAAAAAAACTATTGCTCTTTAATAATGATATGGATCATCCTATGGCGGAAGCCCTGACAAAAGCATCTAAACCTGACAGAATGCCAAAGGATCTTTATAACAGGATCATTTCAAAAAAAGATGCCTATACAGGTATTGAATCCTTTGCGGATCTGGTAAAGACAAAAAATTTCTCCAGGACTCAGATAATGAGAGGTCTCTATTCCATCCTTCTCCAAAAAATCTGCTGTGAAGATTTATACAGCTTCAGGCCAGGCGATGAGATCCCCTATATAAGAGTCCTGTCCGCAAACAAAAAGGGCATGAGTCTTCTTAAAGAAAAAAACAGTCCCTGCCCCGTCATAAATCCTATGAGGGACAGAGACCGTCTGAACGAAAGATCCCGCCTGATCCTTGATCAGTCTCTTATTATTTCTGACTTCGTCCGCATGACCCGGCAGACAAAATCAAAATCAATTCTCACTCCGGAAAGCCGGAGGTTCTTTCATGCCATCAGCTGAAAGCAAAAACCTGATGAAGCCCGGCGGCAGAAAAACAAATCGTGATACAAGAAGTTGTAATTTGAAATCATTAATGATGGAAAAGTCTGATTCCTGTAAATGCCATAACCATTCCGTATTTATTGCAAGTCTCTATGACATTGTCATCTCTTATGGAGCCGCCGGGCTCTGCCACATATTTCACTCCGCTCCTCTTTGCTCTTTCAATATTGTCTCCGAAGGGGAAGAAAGCATCCGATCCAAGGCAGACATCAGTATTCTTTTTGATCCAGTTTTTCCTGTCCTCACGGGTAAATTCATCCGGCTGTCTCGTAAAGAGTCTCTGCCATGCGCCATCTCTCAGCACATCCATGCAGTCATCACCGGTATAGAGATCGATGGCATTATCCCTGTCTGCTCTATGTACATCATCTCTGAAGGGAAGATCAAGGACGCATGGAGCCTGACGAAGGAACCACTTGTCGGCTTTATCTCCTGCCAGTCTCGTACAGTGGATCCTGGATTGCTGTCCGGCTCCGATTCCTATGCACTGTCCGTTCTTCACATAGCAGACGGAATTGGACTGGGTATATTTGAGCGCGATCATAGAAATCGCCAGATCTCTTTTTGCGCTGTCAGGGAGATCCTTATTCTCTGTAACTATATTTGAGAAGAAATCATCTCCGATCACAAGCTCGTTTCTACCCTGCTCAAATGTGATGCCGAAAACCTGCTTTTTCTCAACAGGTGCCGGTTGATATGATTCGTCTATCTGAATAATATTGTAATTGCCCTTCTTCTTGGCTTTTAAAATTCGGAGCGCTTCATCATCGAAGCCCGGAGCGATGACTCCATCCGACACTTCTCTTTTTATTATAAGAGCAGTCGCCTTATCGCAGGGGTCGGAAAGAGATATAAAATCTCCGAAGGAAGACATCCTGTCTGCACCTCGTGCTCTGGCATAAGCATTTGCAAGCGGTGTGAATTCAATGTCCATGTCATCGACCCAGTATATCTTTCTCTCCGTCTCGCTGAGAGGAAGACCTACTGCCGCTCCGGCGGGTGAGACGTGCTTAAAGGAAGCAGCTGCCGGAATGCCTGTGGCTTTTTTCATCTCTGACACCAGCTGCCAGCCGTTCAATGCGTCAAGGAAATTAATATATCCGGGTCTGCCGTTTAAAATCTTTACAGGCAGGTCGGAGCCGTCTTCCATGAAGATCCTGGCAGGTTTCTGATTAGGATTGCAGCCGTATTTAAGTTGAAATTCGTTCATATTTTCCCTTTCTGTCATTTATTCTTGTTTACAATGCGGGACTCGTAATGTCCGGTCGTAATATCAATATATCTGGTAAAGAGAGATACCTTGTTGTCCGGATCCAGTGACTCCCATACCTTATCCGTGAATTCATCTATATCCCCGTCGATAGTCACAGCCGTAGGATCTCCTGTATACGAAGGAAGCGGATTGCCGTCTCCCATATAAGTATGAATGAAATGACCGCTTCCTTTGGCCGGGTTCTCATAAGAATATGTGAAGCGGAGACATCTGTCCGGGTCGCCGTTATCAGATTTAAGTATGGAAAGAGAATAGTCATAATTTCCGGTCAGGACATGCATGAGACCTGAAATTCTTGGAGTATAATTAGGAGCGTCAGGCTCAAAGCATCTGGTCCTTAAGGATTCCTCAAAGGTGTGACCTGTCGAGAGACCGTCATAGATGGTATCGGTCTGGTCTCCATTCGTGACTATGGTATAAAATCCATAAGTCCTTACAGGCGAATAAATTATAAGGCTCGGATCTGTCATCTTGAAAGGGTCAAACGCCTCCGTCCTGATGCCGGTTCCATCCTCTATAAATACCCTGTTCCTGGAATTTACAGATCTTCCCATGATAAAATAAGCCGCTACCGCCGAACGTCCGTCAGCTGACCTTCCCAAAACGATTCCTCTTCCGGGATAGGTAGTGCTCTTAAGTTCCTCATAAAGATCTCTCATTCATGCCTCCTTTTTGATAAAAAAATACGCCCGGACAGATAAAAATATTCTGCCCAGGCGGTCGACTCCATTATCTCCTGCTCCCTGTGGTCATGCCACTATCCGCCAGTTACAGAAGACGTAAAAACTAATGATATTCATGCCACGAGTTACAAACTCGCATACATTGATACTATGATCTTCATGTTATTAAATCAATGTGTTCAACCAGTTGGAATTGGTAAATGCGCTGTAAGAACCGGCAGCATTATAACTGCCCGATGCTCCGCTATATCCTGACTGTGCTGATGAATACGCTCTCTTTGCCAGTCTGGCAATCGAATCGCCATATGAATAATCTTTCTTGAAAAGCGATTCAGCCTTTGACAGATCGGATGAGAGAACCTTGTCCTTATCAACTGAAAGACGGCCCTTGTCTGATACTGTCACTCCGAACTGTGAAAGCGCGGTCTTTGCTGCTGTAGTATAGCCTTTCATAGAGGATACAGCCGTTGAAAGGCCTGTGTTCGTATTTTTCTCAGCGTCGTCAAGAACCTTATTGTAATTCGCAGCGAATGACGACAGAGCGTTATAGATCCTCTGACTGTCATAATTCTCTGTAAGACCGTCCTTTGATACGGAAGACTTCTTCTCAAATACAGAATCCGTATCCGATGTGAGCTTATCGACAGATGAGGACAAAGCCTTGGTATCGGACAGAAGAACCGATGCCGTATCCTTTGACTTGTCTACTACTTTGCCTTCAGACTTTTCCTTGGATACAGGCCATTTGGTCGGATCATTATATGCCTTCTGGCGATCCCTGGCAGTGGTCTTAACGCTTGTAGCGGTATCAGTATTGAGATTGTTGAAGTATTGTCTGGCAGCCTTGTAATAAGCGCCGGATCTTATGCTGTTGTATTCTCCTAAAAGAGAAGTAAGACCGGAACTGCTGCCGCCTCCGAACAGCGATGATATCGAAGTTGATGACCAGCCACTGTAAATACCTACTGACATAATAATCACCTCACAAAAAATATGTCTATTGCTGAATATATTATACCATATTTTCTTAGAAAAACTCGTTTTTTAAAAAAAATTTTATCAGACTGACAAAAATCGGTACTGACGCGTAAATCATTTGAATATTGAGTCAAATGTGCTTGCATCAATTGACATGGATCATCTTCGTTGCAAGGATTCATGGAAGCCATGAGATGCACAGATGGTGGCGAACATTGTGTTTTTCGTCGTGAGCGAGCACGCTAGCTGCGGCTCGGAAA
>ONDV01000085.1 GCA_900316665.1 uncultured Lachnospiraceae bacterium | reverse complement strand
GCATTTCTGCTTGAACGATTGTCAACCGAGCCGCAGCTAGCGTGCTCGCTCACAACGAAAAACACAATGTTCGCCACCATCTGTGCATCTCATGGCTTCTATGAATCCTTGCAACGAAGATGATCCATGAAAATTGATGCAAGCGCATTTAAAGTGCAAACTTCGTTTGCTTGCGCTTGCACTTGTAACATCACTTCGTGATGTTACATTAAATATGCGAAGTTTTAGTAAGTAAACTTTAAGTTTTGCTAAAAAAATTCGTTAAGGTCTATGGAAAGGAAATGATATGAAACATTATGATTATCTAGTGGTTGGAGCGGGTCTGTTTGGAGCTGTTTTTTCGCATGAGGCGGTGTCACGCGGACGGTCATGTCTTGTGATAGACAAGAGGGATCATATTGCGGGAAATATTTTTACGAAAAATGTAGACGGGATCAATGTTCATGTATACGGAGCACATATTTTCCATACTTCGGATAAGAGGATATGGGAGTATGTAAACCGGTTTGCTGAATTTAATAATTATGTGAATTCCCCGATCGCGGCTTATCATGATGAGACTTATAACCTGCCTTTCAACATGAATACTTTTTCAAGGATGTGGAATATCAGGACGCCTGAGGAGGCTGAGAAGATCATAGAATCTCAGAGGAATGAATACATTGCCGGGATGAAGAAGGAACGCGGCCTTTCGGATGACGAGGAGTTTGTTCCGGCAAATCTGGAGGAGCAGGCTATATCTCTTGCCGGACGTGACATATATGAGAAGCTGATAAAGGAATATACCGAGAAGCAGTGGGGACGGCCATGTACAGAACTGCCGGCTTTTATTATAAAGAGACTGCCGTTTCGGTTTATTTATGATAATAATTATTTCAACGACAGATATCAGGGAATACCTGTGGGCGGATATACCGGGATCGTCGAGAAGCTGCTGGAAGGGGCGGACGTAAGGACAGGTGAAAATTACTTTGATGTAATGAATTCTGCCGGGACTTGTCATGAGGGAGTGCTTTCTGATGGAGAAAGGTTTACTTTCTCGAAGCTCCTCTTTACGGGGCAGATCGATGAGTTCTATGGCTACAAATTCGGACCCCTCCAGTACAGGTCCGTCAGGTTTGAGACGGAGAAGCTGGATACTGATAATTTCCAGGGCAATGCTGTCGTGAATTATACCTCGAAGGATGTTCCATGGACCAGGATCATTGAGCACAAGCATTTTGAATTTGGAAAGCAGCCGGTGACGATCATTTCGCGCGAGTATTCGTCGGAGTGGGAACCCGGCGCGGAGCCTTATTATCCTGTAAATGACGAGAAGAATAATGCGCTTTATGAGAAATACAGGAATCTTTCCGAGTCTGATAAAGATGTGATGTTCGGCGGCAGGCTGGGACTCTATAAATATTATGATATGGATAAGGATATCATGGCTGCACTTGATCTGGCGGCAAAGGAGCTGGCTTGAAAAAGGGACGGTTTAAAAAGAAAATCATAATCTGTCTCATCATATTGGCCATGGTCTTTGGATTCGGATCATGGTACAGGGCTGAGAATTATTCGACAACGATTTATCTTGTAAGGCACGGTCAGACGGAGGCAAATGTAAAAGGAATCCTTATGGGAAGCGGCGGTGATTCTCCTCTGACTGCAGATGGAGAGAAAGCCGTCGAGGCGACCGGGGAATATCTGGCGCCAATAAGGTTCAGGTCGGCTTATTCGAGTCCCATGGGAAGGGCAGTAAAGACAAGAGACATAATCATATCTGAAAACAAATATAAAGATGAAACTCCGAAGAAAAAACTCGGATCACTCAGGGATTTGTCCTGGGGAAAGGCTGAGGGGATGACGATAGAAGATGCTTCTAAGAAATTCAAGGACCTGTCGGATGAGACTGTATTTGGAAACATTGATGACAGCAGCTTCAAGTCAAAGATTGGAGCTGAAAGCCTCTATCATTACTATCGGAGATTTGACAGATGTCTCGGAAAAATCGCTGAAGAAAAGGAGAATAGAGATGGGGATGTTCTGGTGGTGACACATTCCGCCGCGGGCAGATATCTGGCAAAAAAATTCGGCAAAAAGGATTATTCCAATATCGACAATGCTTCTGTTACGGTGATCAGATACAGACACTCTCCATTGGGTAAGACCGGTTGGGAGATGGTTGCTTTTAATAAATGACTAAAACTTCCTACATTAATAATGAGAATCTTCGTTGCAAGGATTCATTCGCTTTTTGCCAAGAGATGTCACAGTGGTGGCTCACAAGTTGTGTTTTTCTGTTTGCTCGCA
>ONDV01000004.1:4390-113343 GCA_900316665.1 uncultured Lachnospiraceae bacterium | reverse complement strand
TGCAAGCGCATTGAAGCGCAAACTTCGTTTGCGAGCGCTTGCACATGTAACACCACTTCGTGCTGTTACAGTTTCCGAGCCGCAGCTAGCGTGCTCGCTAACAACGAAAAACACAATGTTCGCCACCATCTGTGCATCTCATGGCTTCCATGAATCCTTGCAACTAAGATGATCCATATTAATTGTTGCAAGCGCATTTAAAGTGCAAACTTCGTTTGCTTGCGCTTGCACTTGTAACATCACTTCGTGGTGTTACATTAATTGATGCAAGCGCATTTAAAGTGCAAACTTCGTTTGCTTGCACTTGTAACATCACTTCGTGATGTTACATTAAATGCGGGAAGTTTTGTTATTTAATTGTAAATAGTAATGATTACTGATAGAAAATGTGGTATAAATAAGAGGAGTCGTTTTGACTCCTCTTATTTATAATAGAGAAGTGATAAAAAGACGTAACAGATAACATTTTTTTGAGACCTTTTTATATTCCGGAAAGGAGAATGGCAAATGAAGAAAAATGTAAAGAATAATGTGTCCTGGATAGGATACATAGACTGGGATCTTCAGAAATTCCACGGTGATGATTTTACGATCCACAGCGGAAGCTCCCAGAATGCTTATCTTATCGAAGAAGGCAAGAATGTCCTTGTAGATACGGTGTGGGCGCCGCATCAGGAGGAATTTATAGAGAATCTGAAGAGCGAGATCGATCTTGATAAGATAGATATGATTGTTATCAATCATGGAGAGAAGGATCATTCAGGCAGCCTTCCTGCTTTGATGAAGCTGATCCCTGATACACCTATTTACTGCACGGCCAATGCCGTAAAGTCTCTTGAGGGGCAGTATGGAAAAAACGGATGGAATTTCCATGTAGTGCATACCGGAGATACTGTTGACATCGGCAACGGCAAGAAGCTTGTCTTTATCGAGATGACTTTCCTTCACTGGCCGGATTCGATGGCAGTATATCTTACCGGCGACAATATCCTCTTCTCAATGGATGCCTTCGGTCAGCACTATGCTATCGAGGAAATGTACAATGACAAGGCTGATCAGGAGAGACTCTGGGATGAGGCAATGAGATATTACGCCAACATCGTGGCTCCTTTCTCGCCGATGGTGAAGAAAAAGGTCGCTGAGATTTCTGCCATGAATCTTCCCATTGATATCATTGCTCCCAGCCACGGCGCAATATGGCGTGACAACCCCATGCAGATAGTAAAAGCTTACGCAGACTGGGCTGATAATTATCAGGAAGACAGAATTACTATTGTGTACGCAACCGAGTGGCATGGCACGGAAAAGATCGCTCATGCCATCGCTGACGAAATTCAGAAGCAGTCTCCGGATACAATCGTGAAGGTATTCAATGCCGATCATGTTGAAAAGGATGACATTGTAAACAGCGTATTCAAATCAAAGGCAATAGCCGTCGGCTCACCCACCATATTAAACGGCGTGGTCTCAAGTGTGGCGGGATTTTTATATTATCTGAAGTCATTGAGGATCAAGGGCAAGAGAGCAGCTGTATTCGGATGCTACGGATGGAGCGGAGAAGGAAACAAGAAGCTCCGCGAGATGCTTTCAGATGCCGGATATGATGTAGTGCCGGCTGAAGTAAAATCATACTGGAATCCTGAAAAGGATGATTTTGCCAAGGTTCCGGAACTTGTATCTCAGCTTTTAAATGGTGCGCCTGAAGAGAAAGAGACAGAGGATTCTTCCGCATCATCAGGACTTGCCAAGTGGCAGTGCCCCTGCGGATACATCTATGATCCGGCAAAAGGAGATCCTGAGCACGGAATAAAGAGCGGCACTCCTTTTGAAGAGCTGCCGGATGACTGGAAATGTCCGGTTTGCGGAATACCGAAATCAAGATTTGTACAGGTGAAATAATTACTAAAACTTCCCACTAACATGGAGCATCTTCGTTGCAAGGGATTCATTGAAGCTTGCCAAGAAATGCACAGATGGTGGCGAACATTGTGTTTTTCGTCGTGAGCGAGCTTTTGTCAGAGAGCCGCTAAAAAGCGCGTGCGAGCAAACAGAAAAACACAACTTGTGAGCCACCACTGTGACATCTCTTGGCAAAAAGCGAATGAATCCATTGCAACGAAGTTTTTTGTTGTTTATGTGGGAAGTTTTAGTATATTACTTTCCGCTGCTGCCGAGCCTGCCCTCTCCGCGATCGGACGGAATCTCCCGAAGCTCTTCGTATGAGATTTCCCGCACTGCGACATCAGGTACTTCATGCAGTACCAGCTGGGCAATGGCTTTTTTCAGAGGATATATTATTATTTCGGAGTCATTATCAATAGATGCGGTCTTTTTCAGTTCTTCCGGCGACAGGTCTGTGATATAGAGATCTGACTGATTGACATTTGTGATCGCTATGAAAATCTCGCCCCGGTAGGAGCTGTCGATCACTCCCGCGGATTTTTTAATGCCTTTTGAACCCGTGGACCCGCGCTCCTCGACCTGCAGGTACCACCGAGGGCTCATGGCAGATGCGATTCCGGTCGGAACAAGCCTTGTCTCATGAGATGCTATCTTAAAATACGGCTTGTCGATATCTGCATATATGTCATACCCTGCGTTTCCCGGATCTTTTGACGGGATAATCGCGCTGTCTCTTACTTTTGCAAAATATAAGGTCCTGTCATCAATATTTACCATATTCATACCTCCGATCGATTCAGTATATCAGAAATATTGTCATTTGACATTCGGTAATGGCATAATATAATTATATAGCCAGGGTAGAGAAAATAATCCTACCTGCATGAGAAAGTGACGATTTTTCTTGATTTCACAGGGGAAATCATAAGATTCCGAAAAGTGTAAGAATTGCCGGATCTGTGAAGCAGTTCGCAGGACCGGTAAGGCTTTATGGAGGCAAAATGAGCAGATCAAAAAGAATAGGTTTTATTGGCTGTGGAAGCATGGGTTCGGCAATGCTCAAGGGTATTTTGAAGGCACATATAGTCGATCCGGATGAAGTGATAGTTTCCTGCAAAAGCGAAGAGACAGGCAAAAGGATACGCGAGACATTTGCTGCTGATGTGACTCATGACAATAAAAACGTCGCTGAAGAATCGGATATGCTCTTTATTGCGGTAAAGCCCTATCAGTTCCCGGAAATCGCATCGGAGATCAAAGAAGTGCTTTCAGAGGATCAGATAATCATCTCAGTGATAGCCGGAATGTCAGTTGACGCACTTCAGGAGAAACTCGGATCCGCCCATCTTCAGATCATGAGGGCGATGCCGAATACGCCGGCAGCTGTCGGAGAAGCCATGACAGCGCTTGTGCCGGGAAGTTTTATGACTGAGCAGAATATTGCATATACAAAGAGAATCTTTGAAAGCTTCGGTCGTGCCGAGATCGTGCCGGAAAACCTCATGGATACGGTCACAGGCGTCAGCGGTTCTTCACCCGCTTATATATACATGCTTATCGAGGCGATGGCTGATGAAGCGGTAAAGCAGGGTATGACAAGAAAGAGCGCTTATATTTTTGCTGCGCAGACAGTGCTCGGTTCTGCTAAAATGGTGCTGGAGACCGGTATGCATCCGGGGGAACTGAAGGATGCGGTGACATCGCCGGGCGGAACCACGATCGAAGGACTGTCGGTTCTCGAAGACGGCGGTTTCAGAGGCCTTGTAATGGAAGGAATAGACGCTGCCATAGAAAAAAGCAGATCGATGTGAGATCAGCTGCCAATGGATGCAGTATCATTTGTCATAAAAAGCAGATTTATGAGAAATTTTATGTTTTATTATAGGAGAGCATATTTTCAGGGGAGACTTATATGAACCAGAAATTAATAAGCTTTACGGTGCCGTGTTACAATTCCGCGGAATATATGAGAAAGTGCATCGAGTCCATACTTCCGGGCGGAGACGAGGTAGAAATTCTGATCGTGGACGACGGTTCGACTGATGAGACCGGAGCCATAGCTGATGAATACGAGAAAAAATATCCGGGTATCTGCCGCGCTATCCATCAGGAAAACGGCGGACACGGAGAAGCGGTAAATACAGGTCTCAGAAACGCGACCGGAGAGTATTTCAAGGTAGTCGATTCGGACGACTGGATCGACAGAGAAGCATATGATAAAGTCAGAGCAACCCTCCGGGATCTTCTGGATAAGGGGACTCCGGTGGATATGCTTCTTACGAATTATGTTTATGAGAAGCCTTCGGAAAATCACGAGAGAAGGATGCTTTACCATACCATGTTCGATGACGGAAAGATCGTGGGCTGGTCGGATATGAAGCATCTGATTCCGGGATTTACCATACTTATGCATTCCGTGACATACAGAACCAAAATGGTAAGAGAGAGCGGACTTCATCTTCCCGACCATACCTTCTATGTGGACAATCTTTATGTGTATGTGCCGCTTCCTTATGTAAAGACAATTTATTATCTGGATGTGGATTATTACAGGTATTATATAGGACGCGAAGGACAGTCTGTGGCGGAGCAGACAATGATAAAGAGAATAGACCAGCAGCTTCGTGTCAATTATATGCTCTTTGACGCCTATGATCCCTGGAGCATAGAAAACGATAAATTAAGAGACTATATGCTTGGATTTCTCCAGATGATAACCGTGGTATCAACGTCGCTCGCCTATCTGTCAGGTTCGGACGAGAATCTGGAAAAAATCAAAAAGCTGTACGAATATGTCAAGGGAAAAGATATAAGGACTTATAAGAAGATTCGGCACGGAGTGCTTGGAAAGGCCATGAATCTTCCGGGTAAGTTCGGCAGATATCTGTCACTGAAGGGATATCATGCAGCTCAGAAATTTATGGGATTTAACTGATAATTGAAAGAGAGAAAAGACATGAGTGATCCTTGGAATGATCCGACCGGATTTGGAAATGATTCTTCGGAATATTCTTTCCACACACAAAATGGAGAGAGCCCCTACGATAAGGCTGACGGAGGAGAAATAAACAATAATAACACGCCCGATCAGAGCCAGACTGTACCTGACCGGAACACTGCTTCTGCTCCGAATACTGCGCCTGATCCAAATACTGCTTCTGCTCCGAATACTGCGCCTGATCCAAACACTGCTTCTGCTATGAACTCAGCGTCTGATCCGGACGGTTCCATGACAATCGGCTCTGCAGAATCGAATGCGCAGGATTATAATCAGCAGAATTACAATAATCAGAACTGGCAGCAGGGACCGCAGAACTACAATAATCAGAACTGGCAGCAGGGACCGCAGAATTATAATAATCAGAATTGGCAGCAGGGACCGCAGAATTACAATAATCAGAACTGGCAGCAGGGACCGCAGAATTATAATAATCAGAACTGGCAGCAGGGACCACAGAATTACAATAATCAGAACTGGCAGCAGGGACCACAGAACTACAATAATCAGAACTGGCAGCAGGGACCACAGAATTATAATTATAACCAGCAATATAATCAGCAGTACAATAATCAGAACTGGGGACAGTCCTACGCTCCTTTTTACAGATCAGGTATGGGAGTGGCATCGCTGGTGCTAGGAATACTTTCGCTTTTAAGCTTCTGGCTGCTTTTACCTGCGATTATCATGGGCGCCCTGTCTCTGGTTTTCGGAATATTGCAGATAAGGCGGGCAAAAGAATGGAACGCAAGGTATCCTGACATGAAAAAAGACAAGGATGTTCCTGTGATAGGCATCGTCCTTTCAGCAATCGCCATTGTCCTGACTGTTGTGTTTGCATTTTTTGCGGTTAAAGTAGTTAAAAATATCAATAGCAATAAAAATGTATTCAAGGATATAATTCAGGAATATGAAGATGATGATTTCGGTGAAAGCTTTGACGGCTTTGACGGCGGCTTTGAGTACTGATTGACTTTTATTTATTGCGACTATATAATTACATGAGTTGCGTATATTTATTGATAGAAAGAAACTACGCTGTCGTACCGGTGGTATCAACAGAGCTTCTGTCCGGATGCGGACAGGAGCTTTTTATCGTACAGGAGGTATAAGATGTACAGAAAAGTCGATAACAGTATGAATTTTGTCGACCGTGAGAAAGAGGTAACAAAATTCTGGAAAGACGAGGACATATTCAATAAGTCCATGGAATCCAGGAAGAAAGGCGAGGTATATACATTTTATGACGGACCTCCCACCGCAAACGGCAAACCTCATATAGGTCATGTCCTTACCAGAGTAATAAAGGATATGATTCCAAGATACCAGACAATGAAGGGAAAGTATGTACCGAGAAAAGCAGGCTGGGATACGCACGGTCTGCCCGTGGAGATAGGAGTCGAAAAAGAACTCGGTCTCGACGGCAAGGAACAGATCGAGAAGTACGGCATAGAGCCCTTTATAAAAAAGTGCAAGGAGTCTGTCTGGAAATACAAGGGAATGTGGGAGAAATTCTCTGACCAGGTTGGCTTCTGGGCCGATATGGATCACCCCTACATCACCTACGATAATGACTTTATAGAGTCAGAGTGGTGGGCTCTGAAGGAAATATGGAATAAAAAGCTTCTGTACAAGGGCTTCAAGGTAGTGCCTTACTGCCCCCGCTGCGGTACGCCGCTTTCGGCTCAGGAAGTCGCTCAGGGTTATAAGACTCTTAAAGAACGCTCGGCTATAGTCCGTTTTAAGGCAAAAGGAGAGGACGTATATTATCTGGCATGGACGACCACGCCATGGACTCTTCCTTCCAATACTGCGCTCTGCGTAAACCCTGACGAGGAATATGTGAAGGTAAAGGCTGTTGACGGCTACACCTATATTCTTGCAAAAGCGCTCGCAGATACGGTTCTTGATGCTCTTCTAAAAGATGGAGAAGAAGGTCCTTCATACGAGGTGATCGAGACATACAGAGGATCAGCTCTGGAGGGAGCTGAATACGAGCCGCTTTATTCATGCGCGGCAGATGCAGCCAAACGCGCAGGTAAGAAAGCTTTCTTTGTCACCTGTGATTCTTATGTAACTATGACTGACGGTACCGGAATCGTCCATATCGCTCCCGCATTTGGTGAAGATGATGCTCGTATAGGCAGAAATTATGACCTGCCCCTTATTCAGATGGTGGACGATAAGGGCTGCATGAAGCCGGAAGCAAAGCCTTTCGGAGGAATGCGTTGCAAGCCTACCGAGAAGGAGATCGAGGAAGGAGCTATCTCCGCAGATCCTGAAGTCCTCAAGGAACTTTCATCCAGAAAACTTCTCTTTGCGGCTCCGAAATTTGAACACGATTATCCTCACTGCTGGAGATGTGACACACCGCTTATCTATTATGCAAGAGAATCATGGTTCATAAAGATGACCGCGGTTCGTGACGATCTGGTAAGAAACAACAATACTGTCAACTGGATCCCCAAGGGAATCGGCGAAGGCCGTTTTGGCAAGTGGCTTGAGAATGTGCAGGACTGGGGCATCTCCAGAAACCGTTACTGGGGCACTCCTCTCAATATCTGGGAGTGTGAAGGCTGCGGTTATCAGGAGCCCATTGGCAGCAGGGAGGAACTGAAGGAGAAGACAGGACGCGATGACGCGCTGACGGTTGAACTTCACAGACCTTATATAGATGAAATGACATATAAGTGTCCTCATTGCGGCAAGACCATGAGAAGGGTTCCGGAGGTTATTGACTGCTGGTTCGATTCCGGCGCCATGCCTTTCGCCCAGCATCATTATCCTTTTGAAAATCAGGAAGTCTTCCATCAGCAGTTCCCGGCTCAGTTCATATCAGAGGCTGTTGATCAGACCAGAGGCTGGTTCTATTCGCTGATGGCCGAGTCAACCATTCTTTTCAACAAGGCGCCTTACAGAAATGTCATTGTCCTTGGTCACGTTCTTGACAAGAACGGGCAGAAGATGTCGAAGTCCAAGGGCAACGCCGTAGATCCTTTCGACGCGCTCGACCAGTTTGGAGCTGATGCGATAAGATGGTATTTCTATACCAATTCCCAGCCCTGGCTTCCAAATAAATTCCACGAGAAAGCCGTGATCGAAGGACAGAGGAAATTCCTTTCGACTCTGTGGAATACATACGCATTCTTCGTACTCTATGCTGACATTGACGGATTTGATCAGACGAAATACAGTCTTTCTTATGAAAGCCTTTCTGTCATGGACCGTTGGATCCTGTCAAGGCTTATGACGGCTGTCAGAGGCTGTGACGAGAATCTGGGACGTTACAGGATTCCCGAGGCTGCCGATGCTCTCGATACCTTCGTTGACGAGCTGTCCAACTGGTATGTCCGCCGGTCCAGAGAACGCTTCTGGGCTAAGGGCATGGAGCAGGACAAAATAAATGCATATATGACTCTCTGGACCTGTCTCGTTACCATCTCCAAGGCGGCAGCTCCGATGGTGCCGTTTATTACTGAGGAAATCTACCAGAACCTCGTAAGAACCAATGATGACAAGGCTCCGGAATCTGTGCATCTGTGCGACTATCCCGAAGTCAAGGAGGCTTGGATAGATAAGGATCTCGAAGACAAGATGGCCGAGGCTCTGAACATAGTAGTTCTTGGAAGATCCTGCAGAAACGAGGCTAATATCAAGAACCGTCAGCCTGTAAGCATCATGTATGTAAAGGCTGAAAATGTCCTGCCGGATTATTATATTGAGATCCTTGAGGACGAACTCAATGTGAAGAAGGTGGAGTTCACTGATGATGTCGAGAGCTTCACTACCTATATCTTCAAACCCCAGCTGAAGACCGTAGGTCCTAAGTACGGAAAATTCCTCGGCAAGATCAGAGAGGCACTTTCAGGCATTGATGGAAATCAGGCTATGAAGACTCTTAAGGAAACAGGAAAGCTCATATTCCCGGAGATCGATCCTTCAATCGAGCTGACGGAGGAGGATCTTTTGATTGAAATGACTCAGAAGACCGGGTATGTGACAGGCTCTGACAGGGGAATTACTGTTGTGATCGATACAAATCTTACTCCTGAGCTTATCTCTGAAGGCTTTGCAAGAGAACTTATATCAAAGATCCAGAACATGAGAAAAGAAGCCGGATTTGAGGTTATGGACAGAATAGAGGTTGGATATAAGGGAACCGACATTATTGACAAGGTCTTTTGCGACGAGGGAGACTTTATTTCAAAGGAAGTGCTGGCAAAATCGATTGCGAAAGGCGTCGATGACGGATATACTAAAGACTGGGTAATTAATGGTGAAAAGACCACTCTTTCTGTAAAGAAGGTTTGACCCGGCACACGCAGGCAAAGCAGGAAGTGCCGGAAGGCGCTCCCTGCTGTTGTTTTTATTTCGGAGGATTGTCATGAGAAACCAGTATATGTCAAAAAGAGAATTCAAAGAAGAGTTCACGCGTCTCCTCAGAAACAGATTCAGGAAGGAGTTCGACGAAGCAACAGAGCAGGAAAAGTATCAGGTATTTGCCGAGCTGGTAAAGGACGATGTCATCGACAGATGGATCGCCACTCAGAATACCATGAACAAGTCTGATCCCAAAATCGTATATTATATGTCGATGGAGTTTCTGGTTGGACGGGCACTTGGCAATAATATGCTGAATATTGGCACATATGACAAGGCAAAGGAATATCTGGCAGAGATAGGAATAGATATCAATGCCATAGAAGATCAGGAACCTGATCCGGCGCTGGGCAACGGTGGTCTCGGAAGACTTGCCGCCTGCTTTATGGATTCTCTTTCCACACTCGGTTACGCGGCTTACGGATGCGGCATCCGCTACCGCTATGGTATGTTCAAGCAGAAAATAGAAGACGGATATCAGAAGGAAGTGCCGGATGACTGGCTCAAGAATCCTTATCCCTTTGAATTGAAGAGGGATGAATATCACTACGAGGTGAAGTTCGGGGGCTATGTCAGGACCGAACAGCAGCCGGATGGCCGCATTAAATTTATCCAGGATGGGTATCACAGCATTATTGCTGTTCCTTATGATATGCCAATTACCGGATACAAGAATAATGTTGTAAATACCCTCATGATGTGGGATGCGGAGCCAAAGGAAGTTTTCAGTCTCGATTCTTTCGACAAGGGCGAGTATGAGAAGGCAGTCGAGGAGCAGAATCTTGCCAGAAATCTTGTCGAGGTTCTCTATCCGAATGACAATCACGTATCGGGAAAAGAGCTTCGTCTCCGTCAGCAGTATTTCTTCGTATCGGCATCCATCCAGAGGGCGCTGGATCACTTTAAGAAGAATCATAGTGATATTCATGATCTGCCGAAGAAAGTTACATTCCAGATGAACGATACTCATCCGACTCTGGCTGTCGCCGAGCTGATGAGGATCCTCGTGGACGAGGAAGGTCTGGAGTGGGAGGACGCCTGGGATATCACCACCCATACTTGCGCCTACACCAATCACACAATCATGCAGGAGGCGCTTGAGAAGTGGCCGATCGAGATTTTCTCAAGGCTCCTGCCGAGAATTTATCAGATAGTCGAGGAGATCAACAGAAGATTTACGAATGAGATCAGGCAGAAATTCCCCGGAGATGAGGAACGCGTGAACCGCATGGCAATCGTTCATGACGGACAGGTCAGGATGGCTTATCTGGCGATCGTAGGCGGCTATTCCGTGAACGGCGTGGCGAAACTCCATACCGAGATCCTGAAAAAGGTGACTCTCAAGGATTTCTACGATATGTATCCTGAGAAATTCTCCAACAAGACCAATGGAATTACCCAGCGCCGCTTCCTTCTGCATGGCGACCGTCAGCTGGCTGACTGGGTTACATCCAGGATAGGCGATGACTGGATCACCGATCTTTCCAAGATGAAGGAACTGGAAATCTATGCTGATGACAGAAAAGCCCAGTCGGAATTTTTGAACGTAAAATATCAGAACAAAGTCAGACTGGCAAAATACATAAAGGAGCATAACGGCATCGATGTAAATCCGAGATCTATCTTTGATGTGCAGGTAAAAAGGCTTCATGAATACAAGCGTCAGCTTATGAATATCCTGGATATCATGTATATCTATAATAAGCTGAAGGAAAATCCGGATCAGCAATTTACACCGAGAACATATATATTTGGTGCCAAGGCTTCAGCAGGATATCATGTGGCAAAGCTTATAATAAAGCTTATAAATAATGTCGCTGAGGTAATTAATAATGATCCGTCCATCCATGACAAGATGAAGGTCGTCTTCATAGAGGATTACAAGGTGTCGAATGCGGAGTGGATATTTGCGGCAGCAGATATATCCGAGCAGATTTCGACTGCATCAAAAGAGGCATCCGGAACTTCAAACATGAAATTCATGCTGAACGGAGCGATTACACTCGGTACAATGGACGGCGCCAATGTAGAGATGGTCGAGGAGATGGGCAGGGAGAACGCCTTTATCTTCGGTATGAGCGCTGATGAGGTAATTGAGCACGAGCAGAAGAGAGACTACAATCCTGTCGATATATATAACAGCGATTATGAGATCAGGCGCGTGCTTATGCAGCTGGTGAATGGTTTCTACAGTCCTGACAACCCCGAGCTCTTCCGCGATATTTATAATTCGCTTCTGAATACTCAGGTGACACAGTATGCTGATACCTACTTTGTCCTGAAGGATTTCTGGTCTTATAACAATGCCAGAGAAGAAGCGGTAAAGGCATACGAGGACCATGAAAGATGGGCGAAGATGGCCATACTCAATATGGCGAACGTAGGCAAGTTCTCATCTGACAGAACGATTCAGGAATATGTAGATGATATCTGGCATCTTGACAGAATCACAGTGAAACTTGACTGAGGTTTATGCTTCATAAATCTTCAATGTTCTCAGCTGGCAAATTGAGAAAAGTTTGATAATGATACAGCCCGGCTAGTAGTAATCATTACTGATAGTCGGGCTGCATATTTTTAAGGGATCCGTTTTATAAAAGTGATATAGAGACCAGAAGAAAATTCACTGAGAATTACTTGCCAGTATGCGTGATATTGGCGCACAAAGAATAAAAAGCGTATTCAGGAGGAAACATAGGTGAACAAACAGCAGCTTGCCGCAAAGATCTGGGAATCAGCCAATCGAATGAGGTCCAAGATCGAAGCTAATGAATATAAGGATTATATTCTTGGCTTCATATTTTACAAGTATCTGTCTGACAAGGAGGAGCATTGGCTTCTTGCCAGAGAATACACAAAAGAAGACATCAAGGAGTATGTAAATGAAGAAGATGCTGAGACTGTAAGAAATGCCCAGCGCAGTCTCGGCTACTTCATAGCCTATAAGGATATGTTCTCGACCTGGATTTCTATGGGATCGGATTTTTCAGTGGATAATGTCCGAACTGCCCTTTCCTCCTTCTCACGTCTGATTTCAGAGTCGCACAAAAAAGTTTTTGACGGCATTTTCAATACGCTGGAGACTGGCCTTTCCAAGCTCGGAGAAAATACAAGATCCCAGACCAAGGCTGTCAGCGACCTGATACAGCTGATCAATGAGATCCCAATGAACGGGAAGCAGGACTATGATGTCCTGGGCTTTATCTATGAATACCTGATTTCAAATTTTGCAGCGAATGCAGGCAAGAAGGCAGGCGAATTCTATACCCCGCATGAAGTTTCTCTTTTGATGTCTGAGATCGTAGCAGACCATCTGAAAGGGCGCGAGGAGATCAAAATTTACGATCCGACCTCAGGTTCTGCGAGCCTATTACGTGAAATCGGGCAGACTACAGCAAAGTACATGGACGACAGTAACCGTATTCGTTATTACGCACAGGAGCTGAAATCTAACACTTATAACCTTACAAGGATGAATCTTGTCATGTGTGGCATACTTCCTGACAACATCGTCACAAGAAACGGTGATACGCTGGAGGAGGACTGGCCATATTTCGATGAATCCGACCCGGTCGGCACATATGATCCTCTTTATGTGGATGCAGTGGTGTCGAATCCGCCATATTCTCAGAGATGGGATCCGGCAGGAAAGGAGAACGACCCTCGGTTTTCCCGTTATGGACTTGCCCCGAAATCAAAGGCAGATTATGCCTTTCTCCTTCATGACCTCTATCATCTGAAACCGGACGGCATCATGACTATCGTTCTTCCGCATGGTGTTCTTTTCCGTGGCGGCGAAGAAGGAGAGATCCGAAAGAATCTGATCGAGCAAAATAATATCGATGCCATCATCGGGCTTCCTGCAAATATTTTCTTCGGTACCGGTATTCCGACAATCATTATGATCCTGCGCCAGAAACGTGAACATACAGATGTCCTGATCATCGATGCTTCCAAGGGGTTCACGAAAGAAGGGAAAAATAATAAGCTCCGTGCTTCTGATATCCGAAGAATTGTTGATACGGTGCGTGACCGAAAGACAATTGAGAAATATTCCAGAAAGGTAAGCCGGGAAGAAATACGCGCGAATGACTACAATTTGAATATCCCGCGGTATGTAGACTCATCTGAAACCGCGGAAAGCTATGATATCTATGCATCCATGTTCGGTGGGATTCCTGCAAAAGAACTCCATGCTTTTGACCCGTATTGGAGGGTATTCCAGACTCTTCGATCGACCCTTTTTACAGGAGAAGGGGAGTATGTATCTCTGGCGGTCTCCGATATAAAAGCAGCCATTTATGAGAATAGAGATGTAAAGGCGTTCCTTGGGAAATTTGAGTCAGCTTTTTCTGATTTTGGTGATTACCTCGATTCTCGTATGATAGATGATGCAGAAAAGCTGAATTCCGCAAGAAGAGAAGAAGAGATTACAGCAGACATATTTCGGCGCTTTAAAGACCTGCCTCTTCTGGATCCTTATCAGGCTTACGAGATCTTCGAAGGGGAGTTCTTAATCATATCCGGCGATCTCGAACTGATCCAGGCTGAGGGCATGGAAGCAGTAAGGAAAGTCGATCCCAATATGGTCATAAAAAAGAAGAATGGCAAGGAAGCAGAAGTTCAGGAGGGATGGAAGGGACATATCCTTCCCTTTGACTTGGTGCAGAAGAGTTTACTGAAAAGTGATCTCGATGCTCTTCATTCAAAAAAAGAAGAACTCTCTGAAATTCCCGGAAAATATGAGGCACTTCTCGAATCTTTAAGTGAAGAAGATAAAGAAACGATTTCCGAAGCCCTGAATGATACGAATGATGCTTTTGTTATCAAGAATATTAAAGCCGTGATCAAGGAGTTAAAGGAAGACCCTTCTTCAAATGATGAACTTATTTTACTATTGCAGAATGTTGAAAAGTTAAGCGCAAAAGAGAAAAAACTCAAGAGTGACATTCGAAGCGGTGAGGAAGCTTTGCATATCAAAACCAAAGAGACCATTGAGAATCTGTCTGAATCTGAAGTCCATCAGCTCCTGCACGAGAAATGGGTATCTCCGATCGTCTCAGGAACAATAAAACTCGCAGATGATCTACTAGATGGATTTACAAAGAATATTCAGGAACTGTCTACCAAATACTCTGTTACGATGAGCGACCTGGAAAAAGAGATTCAATCCACGGAAGCCTCACTTTCTGCAATGCTTTCCGATCTAACAGGTTCTGAAAGTGATATAGCCGGAATCCGTGAATTGCAGAAACTCCTGGGAGGTGTGTCATGACGAATAAAAAAGCACCGAGTATAAGATTTAAAGGCTTTACGGATGATTGGGAACAGCGTAAGTTCAGTGATATAGTTTCAAAAGAATCAACTGCACAGGAATCATCAAGCACTTTACCAAGTATAGAATATGAAGATGTAATTTCTGAGGAGGGTATTTTAAACAAGGATATTAGAAATAAAGAGGGGAGCAAAAAAGGAATCTATTTTGATGGTAGCCAAGTATTATATGGAAAACTTCGACCATATCTTCATAATTGGATAAACCCTGATTTCGCAGGTGTTGCAGTAGGAGATTGGTGGGTTTTGCGACCAAATAATGTTGAAAAAAGGTTTCTTTATCGTCTCATACAGACACAGAAGTTTGATGATATAGCAAATCAATCAGCAGGTTCAAAAATGCCGAGAGCAGATTGGAATCTTATTTCAAATTCCGAATTTGAGATACCTGCTACGATAGATGAACAGGAAAAAATCGCAGGGGTATTTGACAACCTCGACAACCTTATCACCCTTCATCAGCGTGAGTGTGAGAGACTTCGGATTGTCAAAAAATCGATGCTTGAAAATATGTTTCCAAAAAATGGCGAGCGTGTACCCAAAATCAGATTTTCCGGTTTTACTGACGATTGGGAACAGCGTAAGCTGGGGGATGTATTCGTAGAATACTCTGAGAAGAACCACGAGGAGCTACCGGCTCTTATGATTATTCAAGGAGGTGGCACAGTACGAAGAGATGAATCTGACCGTAGCTTATTGTATGACAAGGCAAACCTATCAAATTACAAGATGGTAAAGGAAGGTGACTTTATTGTTCATCTCCGTTCCTTCGAAGGTGGCTTGGAAAAAGCTACAAACACTGGAATTATAAGCCCTGCGTATCATACATTCCATGGTGAAAATACAGATTCAAGATTCTATTATTCGTATTTTCGTTCAAAAAAGTTTATTGAAATAGATTTAAAGCCTCATGTATATGGAATCCGAGATGGGCGAAGTATTGATATAGAAGGAATGAAAACAATCAAAATTCCTTCCACAAGTTATGAGGAACAGAAAGTAATTGGAACATTTATCGAGCAGCTCGACCACCTTATCACCCTTCATCAGAGTAAGCTGGAACAATTAAGGCTAATAAAAAAATCTATGCTTGAGCAGATGTTTGTATAGTATTTTATAGTTCTGATGAGGTTTGTTAGTGACAGCAAATCCATTTCACATTCTCTCAGGGTAAGAGTAAGTGTAAGATGGCTTTGCTGAATCTTGATTGGAATAAAACATTTCGTGAAAGGAAGTGATTTGTCCTCGATATCTTGGGAACAGCGTAAGTTGGGGGACATCGTTGAGAGGATCACGCGGAAGAATGAAAATCTTGAATCAATACTTCCACTGACCATCTCGGCACAGTATGGCCTGATCGATCAGAACGAGTTCTTCGATAAGCGGATCGCAAGCAAAGATGTCAGCGGCTATTACCTTGTTCGTAAGGGAGAATTTGCCTACAACAAAAGCACTTCTTCGGATGCTCCGTGGGGTGCAATTAAAAGGCTCGACAGGTATGTAAGTGGCGTATTATCAACACTTTACATAGTATTTCGGATTCTTGATGAGGAAAAAATCGACTCAGATTATCTGGTTACTTATTATGATACAGATCTCTGGCATAAAGGAGTGCAATCAATCGCTGCAGAGGGGGCAAGAAACCATGGTCTGCTGAATATAGCTCCGGCAGATTTCTTTGAAACGACTGTATCGATGCCCCAAGATATCGAAGAGCAAAGAAAGATCGGTGCCTATTTCAAGAACCTAGGCTGTCTTATCACCCTTCATCAGAGTAAGTCAGAATCGTGGAAAAACAAGAAAAATCAGCTTTCAACTATATCTTGGGAACAGCGTAAGTTATCAGAGATTGCTACAATGCACGCTAGAATAGGATGGCAAAATCTCCGTACATCTGAGTTTCTTGATGACGGAGATTATATGCTTATAACAGGTACAGATTTCGAAGATGGACGTATTAATTTTTCAACATGTCATTATGTTGAAAAAGAAAGATATGATCAAGATCGCAACATTCAAATTAGCGATGGAAGTATACTTATTACAAAGGATGGAACGCTTGGGAAAGTCGCGTATGTACAGGGATTGAATAAACCAGCCACATTAAATGCAGGTGTGTTTAATATTGAAATAAGAAATGAAAATGAAGTAGATGGTAAGTATCTTTTCCAATACCTTAAAGCACCGTTTTTGATGGATTATGTTGGTCAAAAAGCTACTGGTGGAACCATAAAACATCTTAACCAAAATATACTTGTTGACTTTCCTGTTGTGATGCCAGAAAAGGAAGAACAGGTGAAAATAGGGCAGTATTTTGAAGGTATCGACAACCTTATCACCCTTCATCAACGAAAGAAAAATCTACTGGTAAATCAATGAAAATGGAGTAATGTTATGGAACATTTTGATCATGAAGCTGACTTTGAACGAGCACTTATCGCTGCGTTACAGAGTTATGGCTGGGAGAAGAAGGTAATTCAGTATCCTACCGAAAAGGATCTGATCCGGAACTGGGCGGATATCCTTTTTGAGAATAACAGAGATATTGACCGGCTTAATAATTGTCCGCTTATTCCGGAGGAGATGGATGAACTCCTGGAGCAGATCAGAGAACGCCGGACTCCGATTGCATTGAATGGATTTATTAATGGAAAAACTGTTTCCATAATCCGAAAGAATCCTGATGATTCCCTGCATTATGGTAAGGAAGTAAGTCTCAGGATCTATGATCGTATGGAAATTGCTGGCGGGAAAAGCCGTTATCAGATAGTAGAGCAGCCGATCTTTCCTCGACATGAAAAGGTCCTGCAGGATCGCCGTGGTGATCTCATGCTTCTGATCAATGGCATGCCGGTTTTCCATATTGAATTGAAGAAAACCGGTGTTCCGGTAACTGAGGCTGTGAATCAGATTCAAAAGTATGCTCATGAAGGTATCTTCACAGGACTTTTCTCTCTGGTTCAAGTCTTTGTTGCAATGAATCCGGAAGAGACGCTGTACTTTGCAAATCCGGGTCCGGATGGCCACTTCAATTCTGACTTCTATTTTCATTGGGCTGATGTGAATAATGATCCAATCAATGCCTGGAAACGCATTGCAGAAGAACTTCTGTCAATTCCAATGGCGCATAAAATGATTGGTTTTTACACAGTCGCTGATGATTCTGACGGTGTACTGAAGGTCATGCGGAGCTACCAGTACTATGCCGCCAATAAAATATCCGATCGTGTTGCCAAAAACGATTGGGAGGAAGGAAATCAGCATGGAGGTTACGTCTGGCATACAACTGGTTCTGGCAAAACAATGACCTCCTTCAAATCTGCGCAGCTGATCGCCAATTCGAAGGATGCAGACAAGGTTGTTTTCCTGATGGATCGGATCGAACTAGGTACGCAATCCTTGAAGGAATACCGTGCCTTCGCTGACAATGCGGATGATGTGCAGGAGACAGAAGACACAATTACCTTAATATCCAAGCTGACAAGCAGTGATCCGAAGAATACCCTTATTGTTTCTTCGATTCAGAAGATGAGTAATATCAAGGCAGATGCAGCTGTAAAAATGCGAGCCAAAGATTTGGAAAGTATGAAGGAAAAGCGACTGGTCTTCATTATTGATGAATGTCACCGTTCCACTTTCGGTGAGATGCTGGCCACCATAAAAGAAACCTTTCCCAATGCACTCTTTTTTGGATTTACCGGTACGCCTGTTTTTCATGAAAACGAGCAGGCCTTAAGCACCACAGCGGATATTTTTGGCGATGAGCTGCATCGATACAGCATTGCAGACGGTATCCGGGATAAGAATGTCCTGGGATTTGATCCGACGATGGTGATGGTCTATCCTGACAAGACAATGCGCCAGAAGGTGGCGATCCACGAAGCAGGAGGTAAGTCACTTGCAGAGGTGCTTGCTGATTCGGTAATGAGTAAGAAATACTATCATTTCATGTCCGCTTCAGAGGTGCCTATGGCAGGGCATATGGACGAGACAGGAAAGTATTGCCGCGGTATTGAGGACTATATCGGTCCAGAGGCCTGGCAGACAGACGAATATCAATATGCCGTGGTAGAAGATATCGGAAGCAACTGGCTTACGATGAGTCGAAATAATAAGTTTCATGCTATCCTTGCGACCTCCAGTATTCCTGAGGCAGTTAGCTACTATCGTAAATTCCATGAAAAGTATCCGGATCTTAAGGTGACAGGCCTTTTTGATCCTACGATCGATAATAAGGATGGAAAAAAATCTCTTGAAAAGGAAGATGGACTAAAAGAGATGCTAAATGACTACAACAGTCTCTTTGATCAGAATTTCGATATCGGAGGATACGCAAAATTTAAGAAGGATGTCTCTGCCCGCCTTGCGCATAAAAGGCCTTATGAAAAGATCAAGCCAGAAAAGCAGTTGGATCTTCTTATCGTGGTGAACCAGATGCTGACTGGCTTCGATTCCAAATGGGTCAATACACTCTATCTGGACAAGGTGCTTGTATATCAGAACCTGATCCAGGCGTTTTCGCGTACCAACCGGCTTTTTAATATCAATGAAAAGCCATTTGGATCGATACGTTATTATCGCCTGCCACATACTATGAAGCGAAATATAGAGGATGCTGTAAAACTCTATTCCGGTGACCGTCCGCAGGGACTTTTTGCCGATCACCTTCCGGATAATATCCGCCATATGAATGTAAGCTTTCAGGATATGGTGAATATCTTCAAAAATGCAAAGGTTCCTGATATGGACCGTTTGCCGGCTGATCTTCCTTCAAAGGCAAAGTTTGCAAAACTTTTCCGGGAGTTTTCAAGTTATTTGCAAGCGGCAAGGATCCAGGGATTTAAATGGGAACAGACAGAGTATTCCTCCAGAATCGACCCGGAAGATGAGAGTCCGGAAGAAATCATTTCACTCATTCCTACTGAGGAACAGTATGATATTCTTTTAAAGCGTTATAAGGAGCTTCGTGGTAAAGGCTCTGGTTCCACGGGTGGTGGCGGAGATGATATTACCTTCCCGATAGATCCGTATCTTACGGAATTAAATACCGGTGTCATAGATAACGATTATATGAATTCCCGTTTTGAGAAGTGGAAGAAAGAACTGGATGATCCGACCGTAGATCCGAGAGCTCGTGAAGAGACATTGGAAGAGCTTCATAAATCCTTTGCCTTTCTTTCTCAGGAGGATCAGAAATATGCTAATCTTTTTCTTCACGACGTGCAGACAGGAGATGCGCATTTTACTGAGGGCAAGACCTTTATGGACTACATAGTAGAGTATGCCCATAGTGCAAAAAACAGACAGATCGAGCGACTTTCCAAATATCTTGGCTGCTCACAGCAGCTTCTTAAGAAGATGATGGAGACGCATGTTACAAAGCAGAATTTGAATGAATATGGAAGATTTGACGAGTTAAAGTCCACTGTTATCCGGGAAAAAGCCCAGGAATATTTTGCTAAGGTCGACGGAAAACGACTGCCGGCTTTTCGTGTGAATAACAGAGTAGATGAGCTTCTTACAGAATTTATTCTTTCCGGAGGATATGATATCCCGGATCCGGACCATTTGGTCAACAAGGAATAATAGGGATGGTTATATCGGTTCTTCATCGGCATAGGAAGGAGAAACTTATGCTAAATGAAAGCAAAGCAACCGATTATCTGAAGGACTATTATGAGAACTGGGTGTCTATATATAAGGAGGGTGCAATCAGAGATGTGACTCTGTCCAAGTATTATATGAGTCTCTCATGGCTTAAGAAACTTGCCCCGGAGTTGCAACTCTGTAATGTGACAAGGACAGAATACCAAAAAATCATTAATGATTATGCGAAGGAACATGAAAGACAGACTACGATGGATTTCCACCATCAGCTGAAGGGAGCAATTCTCGATGCAGTCGATGAAGGATTAATACCGCGGGATCCAACCAGAAAGGTAATCATCAAGGGAAAGATACCGACCCAAAAGAAGGCCAAATATCTGAATCAGTTTGAGCTTCACTCTCTATTAAATAGCCTGACTCTCGGAGATAAGGTCAGCTGGGATTGGTTTATATTACTTGTCGCCAAAACTGGTATGCGTTTTTCTGAAGCTCTTGCAATTACCCCAAAGGACTTTGATTTTGCACACCAGACCCTTTCCATTAGTAAGACATGGAATTATAAAGATGGTGGAGGGTTTGCTCCGACGAAAAACAAATCATCAGTACGTAAGATCCAGATCGACTGGCAGCTGGTGATGCAGTTTGCTACACTGGTTAAGGACTTACCAGAAGACAAGCCGATTTTCGTAACGAAGGAAAAGGTCTATAATTCAACGATCAATGACATTCTGGAACGTTACTGTAACGCCTTGCAGATACCGGTGATTTCCGTGCATGGTCTCCGCCACACACATGCTTCGATTCTGCTGTATGCCGGGGTATCTGTCGCAAGTGTAGCGCGCCGTCTTGGGCATGCCAGCATGACGACAACCCAGAAGACTTACCTGCATGTCATTCAGGAACTCGAAAATCAGGATGTGGATCTCGTCATGAGATCTCTGTCTAACCTTATGTAACCGAACATGATGGATGCCGATGAAGGACTTTAAGACAATAGCTTAATTAGACGGGAGCAAAGTGGGTGCCATGTATCGTTAAATGCTGTATACTGTTTCTTGAACAGACTTAAAGCAAAGGCATTCTGGCATCGGTGGCTCATAAACAAAAGAAGGATATTTTATTACTGGAGAATAAACATATGTTAAAGATACATTTTGGAGACGTTCAAAATGAGGTGTATAAACCTTCATTATACTTTGATAATCAGTATGATGAAGACTGGATCACCACAGATCTTACTAAGAAAATGATTCAGGATGTGGATCAGTCGACGGTTGTCGCAGCACGCATCATTGACAGCCCGTATCTCGGAGCCATCACACCGAGGGAACTATCCGGCGGCGTCAAAACATTGATTTTGCTGGCCTATGACGATAGTGGGAAGATTTTTAATGGATCAGCCTGTGGAAATAATTGTGCCAAGTGGATCTTGGAGATTGCAAAAACGAAAGACATCACAATTGCATTGCATAACATAATGGACTTTGGTGATGGTCCTTTTGAAATACTCATTGAAAATAGTGGTGAGATTGTGCGTACACGCCGCGAGTATGTCGATCAGGCAATCCAATATGTCTGATTCACCGGGGAGGTACTGGTGACTGGTATCGGCATTTATGATAATGATACAGCCCGGCTAGTAGTAATCATTACTGATAGTCGGGCTGCATATTTTTTTGGAGTGCAGAATATGAATATTATTACTTTCTGCCGGAATCTATTACATAAAGCGTAAGCTTCCTGCCGAGGTATGTCGCGCACATCGCCGCGAAGAGTATCAGGCAGAACACATAAGGCGTGCCGTTTCCCGTGGTGAGATAATCCGACAGGAATAAAGATATGGCATTAAAGCCCATATGCAGGAAAATGTTTAAAAGAATATTTCCGGAATGATAATAAATTTCGCCCAGAAACAGTCCCAGGAAGAATGCATATATTCCCTGGGTGATATTCATATGCATGATACCAAAAAGAGCGGCCTGAAAAATATTGGCGGCCTGGAAAGGCAGCGACCGGCTGATGTATCCGAATGTCACACCGCGGAAAGCAAGCTCCTCGCAGATGGGTCCTAAAATTACAACATAGAGAACGAGCGGTAGGGTCAGGGTGATTTTTTCAAGCCCGGATTTCTCCATGATTTGCTGATAGGATTTTATAATATCAGGATTAATTACCGTGATGATCATGACAATATAATTTGCCATGTACTGGAGACCGAGCGCGAGAATAAAGAGTCCCGGAATCATCAGAGGATGCATGCCGTTTTTTAACGAGAATCCATTTTTCGGAACCGTGGGGTATGTCCTGCCGCGGATCGTTTCCGACTCCGCCGGGACTATCCGTCTCAGATACCATGTGAGAAAGACAGCTATGCCTGCCACGGCATAGATGCAGCTAATGATCATGATGAAGTCAGTATTCATGATCTCTTTGGACAGCTTATATATCAATCCGTTCCTGTCGAACATCTTCACCCAGTCATTCATTGGAAGTGATGACGTCCGCGCCAGCACATATAAAAGCGATACGGCAAAACTGATGAAAGTCTGAAGTCCTCCCAGGATAATGAGAGGAACAAAGGACATCAGCACGCTGCCGCTTCGGGTATATTTATGATTCATAAATTCATTCCTTATTTATATATTCTTTTACTTCGTTGATCCGCGACCGACCGTCTGAAAGCCCCTCGTCATAGAGCGACTGCATTACGGCAGGGTCTCTGGTATAAGTAGACATTTTGACCTCGCCGGACGGACGGAAGAGCATGGCGCCGCCCTGCTTTACGGTTTCAAGCAACTCCTTTTGTTCATTATTATAATCAATATACCTTCTGTCAAGACGTTCGACAATTTTCGGAAATTTTTTGCGGAGCTTCATCGTATAGAACTTTTTATGCCCCTGTGGCTGCATGACGAAACCCTCAGGCTTTGACATAAGGCAGACTATACGGTCGCAGCCATCCGCCTTCATTTTCCTGATGGGAATGGAATCAGAAACTCCGCCGTCAAAATAAAAGCGTCCGTCGATCTCAACGGGGTTTGACACGACTGGCAGCGCGCAGGTCGCCATTATTGGTCTGTAGTCGTTCCGGCGGCAGTCTTCCTTTTTAAAATAATGCGGAAGTCCGGTCTCACCGTCAGTAGCGGGAAAATAAAATTCAGTGGGATTCTCAATCAGCTTGTCATAATCCAGAGGATCGCCGCCTCCTTCGTTTGTCATGTCGCCGTAGATGAACTGCAGTCCGAAATAGTATCCGGTCTTCAGGTAGCTCCGGAAAGACATATATCTCTTGTCAGTGGAGTGTACTACATAATATCTTCTGTTTCTGTCTCTTTGTCCGGCAAGGAAAGAGCATATATTTGCGGCTCCCGCGGACACGCCGATGGCATAGTCAAAGCTGAGACCTGCATCAAGAAAAGTATCAAGGACGCCGGCGGAGTAGGCGCATTTCATACCGCCGCCCTCTACAAACAAAGCGGTTTTCAATATTAAGACTTCCTTTCAATATTAATTTCTTTTTCCGCTTATTAGTATATAAGAGTCAGAAGTAATGGGCTTTATACATTTTAGAAATTCTGTCTATTGAAGAAGAGGGCCTCCTAACTTAAAATTTTTTAAGTGTGAATACAGTATAGTGCCGTAAGGTGAAAATCTTTTGTCGAAGACGGCAATCAGAAAGAGGTAAAATAATTATGGCAGAACAACATTATGAATCAATGAGCCCTGTTGAAAAGGCAAAGCATGCTGCCGAGAGAACAGCATTTGATGTAGCTATATCGGGAGCTCTTAAGTATGTAGGCAAGAAGCGCGGCGAGGGAATGATAAAGATCGTAGACCTCATGCAGAAGATCCTCGGAGACGTGTGGCCTGACAGAGCCTATGAGGCGCTTCGAAACGTATTCAGGGATCCGGATTCAAAGTGGATGAAATATACAAATAAATTCTTTGATGAAGTAGATCCCAGACTTATAAAGAGCGCCCTTCTGAACCTTGGCTATGAGGCAGCCTTCAGAGGATACAGAAGAACCAGAGATCTTTCAGACAAATACAACTGCAGTATTCCCTGGAATGTCCTTATCGATCCGACCAGCGCCTGCAATCTTCACTGTACAGGATGCTGGGCTGCCGAGTATGGTCACCAGATGAGCCTTACATACGAGCAGCTGGACGATGTAATTACCCAGGGCGAGGATCTCGGCATCCACTCATGGCTTTATACAGGTGGTGAGCCTACAGTCAGAAAGAACGATCTTTTCAAGCTCTGCGCCGAGCACCCTCATTCAAATTTCCAGTGCTTTACAAACGGCACTCTGATCGATGATGAGTTCTGTGAGAACATTCTGAAGGTCGGCAATTTCTTCCCTAATATCTCCATCGAGGGATTCGAGGAGGCAAACGACGCAAGAAGAGGAGCAGGAGACTTTAAGAAGGTTCTTGCTGCAATGGATTGCCTGAAGGCGCATAAATGTCTCTTCGGTCTCTCCATCTGCTACACAAAGGCCAACTACAAGACAGTTACATCCGATGAATTCCTTGACCTCGTGATTGAGAAAGGTGCAAAATATATCTGGTATTTCCACTATATGCCTGTAGGAAACGACGCGTCTACAGACCTTCTTCTGGATCCGGATGAACGTGAATATATGTACCACAGAGTACGTGAAATCAGAGGCTTCGACGGAGGCAAGCCCATTATGGCAATCGACTTCCAGAACGACGGCGAATTCGTAAGCGGATGCGTGGCCGGAGGACGTGAGTACTGCCATATCAATCCTAACGGAGATGTGGAGCCTTGCGTATTCATTCATTACTCCAGCGCCAACATCAAGGACGAGAAGCTTATCGACTGTTTCAAACAGCCGATCTTCATGAAATACCGTGAAGGACAGCCGTTTAACGACAATATGCTTCAGCCTTGCCCCATGCTTGAGAATCCCCAGCTCCTTCGTGAAATCGTAAAGGAGACGGGAGCCAAGTCCACGGATATGCAGTCACCTGAGTCTGCCGATGACCTTTGCAGCAAGTGCGATGAGTACGCGGCAAAGTGGGCTGACCGCGCGGCAAAGCTCTGGAAAGAGAGTCAGGAAGAAAAGGCAGCCAGAGAGGCTATGCCTGTATCGGATGCCGGAAAGGTCAGAGTAAGACCGAGAGCCTGAAAATAATCATTGTATGAGAATCAGGAGAACGCGTTGCCACAGGCAGCGCGTTTTCTTATCAGGGAGAAATGTTATATGAGTTTTGTACATCTGCATTCGCATACGGAATACAGTCTGAGAGATGCTGTAAATAAGATTTCCGAATATGTCGCGCGCGTGAAGGAACTGGGAATGAATGCCGCGGCTATCACCGATCATGGAGTCATGTACGGAACCATTGCCTTTTATAAGGAGTGCGTAAATGCCGGTATCAAGCCCATTATAGGATGCGAGGTATATGTCGCTCCGAAATCAAGGCTTATTCGTGACAAAAAGGATAATGAGAATAATTACTATCATCTCATTCTTCTGGCAGAAAACAATGAAGGGTATCACAATTTGATAAAGATCGTTTCCCAGGGATTCATAGACGGATTTTATTATAAGCCTAGGGTAGATTATGAAGTGCTGGAGAAATGGCATGAGGGGATTATCTGTCTGTCAGCCTGTCTGGCCGGCGAAGTCGCAAGGAACATAACCTCGGGAAGATACGATAAGGCGAAAGAAGCTGCCTTGAGATACCAGGGCATTTTCGGCGAAGGGAATTTTTATCTTGAACTACAGGATCACGGTATCTCTGCTGATAAAAATGTGATACAAGGTCTCATGCGCCTCCATGAGGAGACCCATATACCGCTCGTCGCTACAAACGACTGTCACTATACAAGGCGGGAAGACGCCGGCATACACGATATTCTTCTCTGTATGCAGGGCAACCATCTGATTACCGATACGGACAGACGAAGATACGACGGTGAGGAATTCTATGTTAAATCAGAAGAAGAGATGAGAACTCTCTTCCCTTACGCGCCCGAGGCTATAGAAAATACACAGAAGATCGCCGACCGCTGCAATGTGGAGATAGTATTTCATGATGAAAAGCTGCCTCACTTCAAGGTTCCGGAAGGTTATGACAGCTGGACTTATCTCAATAAACTCTGCGACGACGGGCTTGCCCGCCGCTACGGTGACAAGGCGCCAGAGATCAAGCCCAAGCTTGATTATGAGCTGGGCGTCATCCGTGAAATGGGATTTGTGGACTACTTCCTTATAGTCTGGGATTTCATTAATTTCGCCAGGACTCATGGCATAGCTGTTGGACCGGGCAGAGGCTCGGCTGCCGGATCGCTTGTGAGTTATACTACAGGCATCACTGACATAGATCCGGAGAGGTTCGGCCTCTTCTTCGAGCGTTTTCTCAATAAAGAGCGTATGTCCATGCCTGATATAGATGTGGATATTGAGTATGTAAGACGTGAGGATGTCATATCCTACGTCGTCGAAAAATACGGGCGTGACTGCGTGACGCAGATAGTGACATTCGGCACTCTTGCGGCCAGAAACGCCATAAGGGCGGTAGGACGTGTCCTCGGCCTTCCTTACGCGAAAGTGGATTCTGTTGCCAAGGCCGTGCCGTCTCAGCCGCACATGACAATTGCTAAGGCGATGAAGCAGAACCCGGATCTTCAGAAAATGTATGATGAAGACGATGTGGTTCAAGACCTTATTGACAAGGCAAAGTCTCTTGAAGGACTGCCTGCCAATTCCTCCACCCACGCGTCCGGCGTGATCATAGGTGAGAAGCCTATGACGGAATTTGTGCCGGTTTCCAGAAATGAGACAGATGGCCCTCTGGTCACCCAGTATACGATGACTGAAGATGAGGAACTTGGCCTCTTGAAAATGGACTTTCTGGGACTGCGTACCCTTACGGTGATAAAGGATGCCGCGTTAGCAGCCAACGAGCAGCTGGACGCAGGCATTGATATGGAAAAGCTTACCTATGACGACCAGGCTGTTTTTGACGAAATGGGCAGCGGCCATACAGAGGGAATATTCCAGCTGGAGTCCGGCGGCATGGAGGCTTTCATGAAGGACCTCCATCCACAGAGTCTGGAGGAGGTCACGGCAGGTATCTCCCTCTATCGTCCGGGACCAATGCAGTTTATACCCGATTATATAAAAGGCAAGGAAAACAAGTCCTCCATCAGCTACGACTGTCCGGAACTCCGCCATATCCTGGAGCCCACATACGGCTGTATAGTCTATCAGGAACAGGTGATGCAGATAGTGAGGGATCTGGCTGGCTATTCACTCGGCGGAGCGGATAATGTGAGACGGGCCATGGCCAAAAAGAAGATGAAGGTCATGGAGGAAGAGAGAAAGAATTTTGTATATGGAAGAGAAGATCCGGATCCGGCTAAGTGCATACCCGGCTGTATAAAAAACGGGATCAATGAGGATGTGGCAAACAGGATCTTCGACAAGATGATAGAGTTTGCAAACTATGCTTTCAATAAGTCACATGCTGCCTGCTATGCTGTGGTGGCTTACCAGACGGCTTATTTAAAGCATTATTATCCGGCTCAGTTTATGGCGAGCCTTCTCACTTCCTTTGTCGATTCCACCGTGAAGGTCACGGGATATATCTCTGTATGCCGGTCTATGGGAATAGAAGTGCTGCCTCCTGACATAAACATGGGCGAAGGCTGTTTTTCCGTCCAGGACAATAAGATCCGGTTTGGAATGTATGCCATAAAGTCAGTCGGAGAGGGCGCTGTAGACTCAATCATTGAAGAAAGAAAAAAGAACGGACCCTTCACTACCCTGTACGGTTTCCTGAAGAGAATGTCAGAAAAAGAGACGGTGATAAATAAAAGGGCTGTCGAAAACCTGATAAAGGCAGGCGCTCTTGACTGTCTGGACGGCAACAGGCGGGAGATGCTGAATGCAGCCTCGCCCATGGCTGACAGGATAGTAAACGGCAGAAAGACCGAGGAGAAAAACAACATTCCCGGTCAGCTGTCCTTTTTCGATATGGCTGATGATAGTAAAAATTCCGCAGGCGCGGATGAAGAACTTCCTGACAGAGGCGGGATGAAGAAACTTCAGGAATTTGATAAAAGTGATCTTCTCGAAAATGAAAAGGAAGTGCTTGGAATCTATCTTTCAGGGCATCCCCTTGAGGATTATATGGAATTAATAAAGGAAAATACAGACGCGAAAGCTTCTGATTTCATGGAGGATCCCGATACAGGTTTTGCCGGGGTAAGGGACGGATCCCATGTTACTCTTGGCGGCATGGTGACTAATGTAAAGATAATAAGCACCAAAAAAGGACAGCTGATGGCCGTGGTAAACATAGAGGATCTGTCGGGAAATATGGAGGTTACTGTTTTTCCTTCGGTTTTTGAAAAGAACAGGCGCCTTCTTGAAAAGGATAAGAAGATATTCGTATACGGCCGCGTCAGCACGAAGGAAGACGAGGACGCTTCTCTTCTGGCTGAGGAGATGGTCGGATTCGACGAGGTTCCGGAGCAGATGTTTATCAGGTTTGACGACATGGCTTCATACGAGAAGGAAAAGGACTTCCTTTCCGGGCTTACTCAGTATGAGCTCGGGGCTGACAGGATAGTTATCTATCTTTCCAGTGAGCATCAGATGAAGGCATTTCATGGCGTGTACTGTTTCAGAAAGCAGAAGCCTCTGGTAGAGGAGGTCACTGAGCATTTCGGTCGGGATAATGTCCAAATTATTGAGAAACATATTGAATTCGGGAGAAAAAGATATTAAGATAAGAAACGTATGAGTTTAGAATATTTCGATGAAGAATAATCGGATTGGAGGCAATTATGGCAGCAAATGCAAAGCGCATCGGAGTACTTACCAGCGGAGGCGATGCGCCCGGAATGAATGCCGCTATCAGAGCGGTAGTACGTCAGGGATTATACAGAGGACTTGAGGTGTATGGAATACACAGAGGATATGCAGGTCTTCTGCAGGAAGAGATTACACCGATGGATGCTCACAGTGTATCTGATATCATTTCACGCGGTGGTACTATCCTTCAGACAGCGCGCTGCCTTGAATTCCTTCAGGAAGAATATCAGCAGAAGGCAGCTGACATCTGCAGAAAGCACGGGCTCGACGCTGTAGTGGTAATCGGAGGTGACGGCTCTTATAAGGGAGCCAGAAATTTAAAGAACCACGGCATCAACACTATTTCAATGCCCGGCACCATAGACCTGGATGTGGCTTCAACAGAATATACCATAGGTTTCGATACAGCTGTAAACACAGCTATGGAAGCAATCGACAAGATTCGTGATACATCCACATCTCATGAGAGATGCTCGATCGTAGAAGTTATGGGCAGAGGTGCAGGATATATAGCACTCTGGTGCGGTATCGCAAACGGCGCCGAAGACGTACTTCTTCCTGAGAGATATGATTATGACGAGCAGAAAATTGTAAATCATATCATCGAGGGACGTAAGAAGGGCAAACAGCATCACATCATCGTAAATGCTGAGGGCATAGGTCACTCAGCTTCGATGGCAAAGAGAATAGAGGCAGCTACAGGAATCGAGACCAGAGCTACCATCCTCGGTCATATGCAGCGCGGCGGTTCTCCTACAGCTAAGGATCGTGTATATGCATCAACAATGGGCGCTCTTGCCGTTGATCTGATCTGCCAGGGTGAACAGCAGCGTGTCATCGGCTATCGTCACGGTGAATTCGTTCATACTGACCTCGATGAAGCACTCGCTATGCAGAAGTCGATGGATGAATATCAGGTGGAAATCTGCAAGACACTTGCTAATATCTGACGGATTTAGTTCAATTTAGTAAATTTTCAGGAGGCGTCAAAAGACTGCCTCCTTTTTTTAAGACAGGAGTCCGATATGGCTACTCAGCCGCTGCTTCATATAAAAAGCAGCTCCAACCGGAATATAGTAAGGGTACGGGAGCTTATAAGGAAATCAAAAGCCAGAAAAGAAATGAAAGCATTTGTGGCCGAGGGCGAGAGATTTGTAAATGATATTCCCGCTGAAAAAATAATTGAGCTTTATGTTTCCGAGTCGTATATTGAGTCAGGCAGGAAAATCCCCGAGACGGACTGCAGCATCTACAGTCTTCCTGACAGTCTAATGAAAAGCGTGTCTGATACGGACAATCCGCAGGGACTTTTGGCGGTGGTGTCTGATCCTTCTGAACCGGTGGAAGAGATAGTGGACAGAGCTTTCTCAAAGAAGAAAAATCCCCTCTTTCTCGTGCTCTGCGGAATACAGGATCCCGGAAACCTCGGCACCATGTGCAGGACAGCTGAAGGCGCATACGCTGACGGCATAATTATGTCAGGCGATACCTGCGATCCTCTTTCTCCGAAAGCAGCCAGGGCTTCTATGGGATCTATGACAAGAGTGCCTTTCTGCAGGCTGGCTCCGGGGGAGCTGACGGGGTGCCTTTCATTTTTGAAGGAAAGAAAAGTATCACTTCTGGCAGCATATCTTGAAGGAAGCCATGTCTACAGTGATGTGGACATGCGGGGAGCGACCGCTATACTTATAGGAAACGAGGGAAGCGGACTAAAAAAAGAGACAGCCGACATGGCGGATATGAAAATAAGAATTCCCATGGGAGGTCAGCTGGAATCCCTGAACGCTGCCGTATCAGCAGCTGTAATAATGTACGAGGCATACCGGCAGAGGAGATAGTCATGAGAATCTGGTTCAGAGAATGGAAAGATACGCATCTCATTCAGGATTATACATATGAAAACTATGAGGACGACACCAGGACTCATAAGATCTGGAAGGCGATCGACAGCGCGTGTGAAAAACTGGATCTGGCCCATCCCATCTGGTTGGATTCAAATATAAAGGACTTCAAAAAAAACGCTGATGTAAGGTTCAGGAGCGATTCATTTCAGGACGATATCCCCTTTGATTTTCTGGAGATGACTGTGATCGAAGAAGATTACTGATATGGAAACCGGACCGGATCTGGTGTATAATGGTTACAGCGTCATAAGAATGCCGGATGTGGCAGCATTTAGGAATAAGAAATCAATAAAATCGCGCGAAATCAAATATGATCGGCAAAATATGACGGCGCATGGGAGAATCAAAGCTAACCATGCTTAAATTAATAAGGCAATGGAAATAAGGCAGGTATGATATGAATGATGTAAGTTATGACAGTGAAGGAGTAGATTCCTGGAATTCATTCATGCTTCTGTATAATTCGGCTCTCAAGGAAGTGGGCACGAAGATAGAGATATTAAATGATGAATTTCAGCATGTTCATCAATATAATCCGATCGAGTATGTAAAGAAGCGAATAAAGACTCCGGAAAGTATCGTAAAGAAGCTGAAGCGATACGGCTACGACAGCACAATTGAAAATATGGTGAAGTATGTAAATGACGTGGCGGGAGTGAGGATCGTCTGCTCGTTTACGTCAGATATTTATATGCTTGCAGATATGATAAGGAGACAGAATGACATCACCGTTTTGTCTGTAAAGGATTATATAAAGAATCCGAAACCCAGCGGCTACAAGAGTTACCATATGATAGTATCTGTTCCCATATTCCTTTCCGACAGGGCTGTGGATACCAAAGTCGAAATACAGATAAGGACTCTGGCGATGGATTTCTGGGCTTCTCTTGAGCACAAGATCTATTACAAATTCGAAGGAAATGCTCCTGACTACATCAGCAGGGACTTACGTGAATGTTCTTCGATAGTTTCAATGCTGGATGCCAAGATGCTGTCTCTGAACAATGCAATAATCGAGGCGAAGAGAGAGCAGGGTGATCCTGTTCCTGAGGCTTGGGAGTCGGCAGATACATCCGAAGACAGAGAAGAGGATGAACTGACTCTTCTCGATGAACTTTCACGAAAGAAATGCGGGATCAACGGATAAAAAGGCTGTCACACATTTTTGTGTGACAGCCTTTTGGTATATGCTGACTCTGCTTTTTTTGATTATATCTGCTTTTTTCGCGATAGCAATGGAGCTGTATTTTTGATCATATATGGTTGCCGAAAGGTACTTTTTACACCCGCATCATCATATATAGTTTCATTGCCCGGCGGAATTCAAAAGACCGCCATATTTTTACTGCTCATCAGATGCTGTCTCAGTGCCGTTTTTCCAGGCATCGAATTTCTTTAATACAGCATCATAGGTGCGCTGTGAGATGTCAGGAAGCGTCTTGCCCCAGGCTGATGTAGCTTCGCTGAAGCCTTTCTTGAAGGCTTCGATCATCTTGTCCGCTTTGGATGCGTCATTTCCGGTAAGAGCTTTTGCAAAATCGACAATACGATCAGAAGTCTTCTCGACACCCCAGTAACCGTCATCTGCAATTTCTTTCTGCGCTTCTGCCTTAGTCGCCGCATCGACTGTAAAATTACCTCCTGCGAGGAATTTCCAGATGTCATCAGACTGTCCGATCTTCTGTCCCTGCTTCGTCATCATATCAGTGACGATATTCTGAAGCTGCTGCTGTCTCTTGGCAAGATCTTCTTTCATCATTGCGATGATGGCGCTTCTGTCACCTTTTTTTGCGGATGATGCTTTGCCTGACGGCTCGTATACGGCTGCCGCAGAATCAGTCGCTTTTGTCTCTTTTTCGGATCTCTTTGCCGTTTCCGCCCCTGTCTTTACGCTTGAGCTGTAGGGCGTGGTTCCCTGAATACTGTTGATTGCCATAGTTTTCTCCTTCCATAGATTGATTCGGCATGAAAATTCCTTTTTCATACTTTCTATATCGGCTACCCGGCTTAAAAACATAATGATTATCTATTAAAATTTCAATTTTGGAATACTTCCTTTGCTTCTTCTGTCCTGCAGTCCTCTTCACAATTGTACGAAAATGTGATAAAATGCACTTTGCATACAAGAAACAGACCGAAACAATCCGCTAGTTTGATCAGGGAGCCGGCTATGAAGATAAAAGCACCAGCCAAGATAAATCTGTCACTTGATATCACAGGGAAGAGGGATGACGGTTACCATCTTCTGTGGATGCTGATGCAGAGCGTGACATGTTTTGATGAAATAGAAGTGGTGAGATCCGCAAATAAGGGGATCAGGCTGACCATTGATGGGTCTGGAGAACTGAAAAACGACGGCAGCAATCTCTGCGTCAGAGCGGCTGAAGCCATGAAAGCCAGATTTGGCATCGACAGGGGTTATGACATTTTTTTGAAAAAGAATATACCATTATCAGCCGGTCTTGCAGGAGGAAGCGCGGATGCGGCTGCCGTGATAAGGCTCATCGACAGGCTGGAAGGGCTTGGAGCTGATGATGAGCTACTTCGGAAAGTGGGTCTCTCGATAGGGTCGGATGTGCCTTATTGTCTTCACGGCGGTCTTATGATAGCGGAAGGTACCGGAGATAAACTCACCGGACTTCCGGAGCTGCCGAAGAGGTATATCCTGATAGCCAAAATAAAGGGTGGCTTAAATACCGGGGAAGTTTACAGGAAATACGATACGCTTTCAAATGTCGTTCATCCTTACAATGAGAAAATAGAAGAGGCTGCGCGCTCGGGAAGCTGGGAGAGACTTATGCCGCTTATGGGAAATGTGCTTTATAAAGCGTCATTGACTATGGAAAAGCGGATCGGCGATATGGTAGCTGATATGAGATCAGCCGGAGCCGATGCCTCCATGATGAGCGGGAGCGGGCCTTCGGTTTTCGGTATATTCAGAGACAGTAAATCTATGGAGGATGCGAGAGACAGGCTGGAGCATATATATCCGGATGCTGAATTCAGATTGTCTGAAACCTGCGGACCTCTCGGAAAGGAGTGAGAATCATGTCAAAGGCGATGGAATTAAAATTAAATCAGGATGCTTATCTTCCGCTTAGAGATGTGGTATTCAAGACATTACGAGATGCGATTTTAAGAGGCAACCTGAAGCCGGGCGAGAGGCTGATGGAGATGCATCTTGCTGAGGAACTGGGAGTCAGCCGTACTCCGATCAGGGAAGCCATAAGGATGCTGGAGCAGGAAGGACTGGCGATCACTATTCCGAGAAAAGGCGCCCAGGTGGCAGGCATGACAGAGAAGGATCTCTACGATGTGCTGGAAATCAGGGATGCTCTGGATGAGCTGGCTGTGTCGAAAGCCTGTGAGAAAGTAAATAAGAAGAGCCTGTCGAAACTTGCCGAGGCCATGCGCGATTTCGAGAAATCGGTTGCGTCAGGCAACGTCCGCGCCATTGTCAGTTCCGACGAGCAGTTTCATGATGTGATCTATGCCATGACCGATAACCCCAAGCTGGTGAATATCGTATCCAATCTCCGCGAGCAGATGTACCGCTACAGATATGAGTATGTCAAGGACAATGCCGACTACCGGCAGCTGGTGAGCGAGCACACATGTATAGTCGACGGTCTCAGACGCCAGGATAAGGAATATGTAAAATCCGTCATGCATACCCATCTTGAAAATCAGGTGGCAGGTGTGAGAAAAGTAATAGAAGAGCAAAATAAAAAGGTCTGAGCTTTCGCTCAGACCTTTTATCGTTTTTTTATTTCTTCTTTTTCTTTGCAGGTGCAGAGCTTCCGGCAGCTTTTGCTCTGTATTCCGTAGCCTTGTCGAGGAGACGTTCGCGAAGAGTCTTCTTTCTCTTCGTGGTCTGAAGCTTGCCGTGCAGACCTCTCACGCTCGTGATATAGAGACCGCTGATGGTAGCCTTGACTTCCTTCTTTACGGGGATGTCTTCATAAATCCTGGTGTCGGCTATGAATGACATGACCTTTGGTCCGACTTTGGCTTTGACGATCGGGAGCTTTGCCCGGCGGGCATACCAGGGAGTGCTTGAAAGCACCTGTTCGGGCAGACCCGAATCCTTCATATGCATCTTCTTCTTGTCAATGATCAGCATTGATACCGTCTGAGAAGATTCCCTTATTTTCTCGTCCTGCTCCGCCTGCCTCTTTTCAAGTCTCTTTCCGAGGACAGACAGGAATATGAGAACGCCTGCCGTGACTGCTGCAATCACGATAAGAACTATTGCAAATACTGGCATTTATTTCTCCTTCCAGATAAACTTTTCTTATCTTATCAAAGGAAGACTAAAAAAGCAATGGACTAAATGGGCACTCAGATATAAAATAGTGCAGGTACTTTTTGTTTTACTTTGGTTTAGGAGAATACAATGCTTTTCGCAGGAAAAATAAAATACGCATCTGCTCTTGTTCCGGTTCTCATAGCATCTGCCATGATGTTTACAGGCTGTTCGGGAAAGAACAAGACTTCCAATAAGAAAAACAGCACTTCAAAGGGAGCGGCAACAGTAGATTATGACGTAACGAAGCAGGTCACACTTGGGGACTATTCCAATCTCAAGCTTACGATCACAGGAGATTATTCAGAGGAGACCTATCTTAAAAATCTGATATCATCAGCCGGCTACAAGGCGGACGATACGAAGACCGTGGTAGAGAATGATTCGATCGTTAATGTGGATTATGTCGGAAAGAAGGACGGGACTGCATTTGAAGGCGGAAGTGCTGAGGATGTAAATATAGATGTAGCAAACAACAGGGACGCCACCAGCGGCACCGGCTATATCGACGGATTCTCATCAGGACTCGTGGGAGCTTCCGTGGGTTCAAGCGTTGATTCCGAGGTGACATTTCCAAGCGATTATCAGGCAAGTGATCTGGCGGGCGCTACGGTTACTTTTACATTCAAGATAAATTATATAGCAAAGCCTGTAGAAGAGAGTGACCTTGATGATGATTATGTGACTGAGCATTTCAAAAATTACGGGTACAAGACGGTTGATGATCTTAAAGCCGCTGCAAAGGAAAATGCCGAGAGCGACAAGAAAGCAGCTGTAAACACGGCAGTGATCGATGAGATGGAGAAGAATTCAAAGGTGACATTGCCTGACGGTCTTCTCGACAAGAGAGTAGATGCCTACAAGAAGAGATTCAAAGAGACATATGTGACATCAGGAACAATGAAGTCTTATCTTAAGCAGTTCAATATGACCGAAAAACAGTTCAATGAAAAGGTCAGGGAAAATATGGAAAAGAGCCTTAAGGAGGAGCTGATTTTCGAGGCTGTCGCCAAGAAGGAAAACATCAAATTCGACCAGAAGGGATATGACAAATACCTTAAATCCATGATAAAGCAGAGTGGAGTCAAGGACGCAAATGCATTTTATAAGGAATATGGCACATCCGTATCAGACGGAAAGGCATATATCAAAAAAATGTATGTCGGAAACAAGGCCTGCCAGTTCATAGCCGATAAGGCTGATGTGACCGTGAATCCTTCGACCGGCTCGGCATCATAAAAGAATGAGATTTGCATCGTAAAGAACGTTGAAACGTACGTTTGACAAATGCCGGAGGCAAAATGTATTTTTTGACACCTGTATTGCTGATATGATATAATCTGAAAGTCTATGAAATAATACCGGCAGGGCCGGAAAGCTGAAGGGAGCACAAGATATGAAGCATATCAAGTCTTTAAGCACCAGAAAACTCCAGAACACAGTCAAGACAGGCGGTTGCGGCGAATGCCAGACTTCATGCCAGTCAGCATGCAAGACCAGCTGCACAGTAGGCAATCAGAGCTGCGAACACAAGAAATGACTGTCCGGAATGGAACAGCGAATACCGCGTTCCAGGCTGATGGTCTGGATCACAAAGACCGTACAGCTGAGTGCGGTCTTTTGTTTTTTGTTTAGATAATCAGGAAAGGAATAATAGAAAAAAGGTGGTTCACCAATACAGACAGAACGGCTACAATATCGTGATGGACGTTGATTCAGGGTCTGTCCACGTAGTCGATGATATAACTTATGACATAATTTCTCTCTACAGCGATCATACCAGAAGCGAGATTGCTGAAATCGTGAAGGAAAAATACAGTTCAGTATCAAAGGATGAGATACTGGAAGCGTACAGCGAGGTTCAGGCACTGGTAGATGACGGAACACTTTTTACTCACGATGTCGTAAAAGACAGTATTATAGATTTTTCAAAGAGGCCGAATGTGGTAAAGGCACTGTGCCTGAATATAGCCCATGACTGCAATTTGAGATGCAAATACTGTTTCGCAGATGAGGGAGCTTATCACGGACAGAAGCGGATGCTGATGCCGTTTGAGGTCGGGAAACAGGCACTTGATTTTCTTGTCGCATCATCAGGTTCGAGAGTAAATCTTGAGGTCGATTTCTTTGGCGGTGAGCCGCTTATGAACTGGGACGTGGTAAAGCGCCTTGTGGAATACGGCAGGTCTATAGAGAAGGAAAAAAACAAGAAATTCAGATTTACCCTGACTACAAACGGAGTCCTTCTGAATGACGAGATAATGGATTTCTGCAACCGCGAGATGAAAAACGTGGTTCTCTCCATAGACGGCCGTAAAGAAGTGCATGACATGATGCGGCCCTTCCCGAACGGAAGCGGTTCTTATGACACTATCATTCCGAAGATCCGCGAATTTGCAAGACGCCGTGAGGAGCTGGGGCTGGAATATTATGTCCGTGGCACTTACACTCACCATAATACTGATTTTTCAAAGGATGTGCTGAGTCTTGCCGACATGGGATTCCATGAGATTTCCGTAGAGCCTGTCGTGGCGCCTCCGGAAATGGATTACGCCATCACTGAGGATGATGTGCCGAAACTCCTTTCGGAGTACGACGCGCTTGCTGCCGAGATGGTAAAGAGATATAAGACTGACAGGGAATTCAATTTCTTCCATTTCATGATTGACCTCACCGGCGGTCCCTGCGTATACAAGAGACTGTCGGGATGCGGTTCAGGTACCGAATATCTTGCAGTGACGCCTGACGGAGACCTCTATCCCTGCCACCAGTTTGTAGGAAACAAAGATTTTCTCATGGGGAATGTATGGGACGGCATCAAAAATACAGAGCTCCGCGATACATTCAAGTCATGCAATGTCTATTCAAAGCCGGCCTGCGACGACTGCTTTGCAAGATATTACTGCAGCGGCGGCTGCCAGGCAAATGCATACAATTTCACAGGAAGCGTCAACGGTCAGTATGAGATCGGATGTATCCTGCAGAGGAAGAGGATAGAGAGCGCGATAATGATAAAGGCAGCGGAAGCTGACATTGACGGGGAAGAGGACCAGGAAGGAAAGTAAATGAAACACATGAAAAAAAGGACCGGAATCATTGCGATTATCCTGATTCTGGCAATCATTACATTTCTCGGATGGTATACATCCGGGATCATCAAGGGGACGCTGAAGAGAAACAGCAAGGGTCTGAAACTCGGTCTGGATCTCGCGGGGGGCGTGTCCATAACTTATGAGGCTCAGGGCAAAAAGCCCACGTCCCAGCAGCTTGACGATACGGTAAAGAAAATCCAGAACCGTATCGAAAACGATCTGGGTTCAGAGAGCAGCACGACCGAGGCTAATGTCTACAAGGTCGGAGACAGAAGAGTGACTGCCGAGATACCCGGCGTAAAGGACGCAAACGCCTTGCTTGAAAAGCTCGGCACTCCGGGAAATCTCTACTTCATAAATCCTGTCGCATCAGACGGAAAGACTGAGAATTACACACTGGATTCCAGCGGACAATACAAGCTCGCAAAAGGCGTAACGATAAAGTCATTAAAGGCTGACGGTTCCATCATCCTTTCCGGTTCTGACGTAAAGACAGCAAAATCAGGCTACCAGACAGACCAGACTACAAAGGCTCAGTCGCCTGTAGTTGCTCTGACTCTCACAGACAAGGGAGCCAAGGCATTCGGAAAGGCAACAACCACGGCTGCTAAGGCTACATATGGCACTATCGCAAATACGGTAGGCATATATTATGACGGAAAATTCGTATCGGTTCCAAGAGTAGACGAGCCAATCACCGGAGGCAACGTCCAGATCACCGGAATGAGCGATATAGACGAGGCCAATCAGCTGGCTTCATACATCAGAATCGGAGGACTGGACATAGACCTGAAGGAGATCCAGTCGGAAGTCGTGGGAGCTCAGCTTGGATCTGACGCGCTGAAGACTTCGCTTCTTGCAGCTGCCGTAGGCCTTATTATAATTCTTATTTTCATGGCTATAGCCTACAGGGTTCCCGGTCTTGCGGCCGACCTGGCTCTGATCCTTTATACAGAGCTTACGATTTCTATACTCTATCTTTTTGACATCACGCTTACGCTCTCCGGTATAGCAGGTATCATCCTGTCAATCGGCATGGCGGTCGATGCAAACGCTATTATTTTCACCCGAATCAAGGAAGAAATCGGGAAGGGACATCATGTCATGTCCTCCATTGAAGAGGGCTTTAAAAATGCTCTCTCCGCCATCGTTGATGGAAACGTGACTACTCTTATTGCGGCAGCAGTGCTCGGCATAGTCGGTACCGGTACGATCAGAGGATTTGCAGTGACTCTGGCGCTCGGCGTTGTCCTTTCAATGTTTACGGCATTTGTGATCACAAGACTTCTCGTCAGAAGCTTCTATGCTGCCGGAGTCAGAAATGAAAAGGCTTACGGTATAAAGGAAGAGAAGAAGCCGCTGCCGTTTATAGCAAGGCGGGCTATATTCTTTACGATTTCCCTTGCATTTATTTTTACCGGTATCATAGGAATGGGAGTCTATAAGGCCAGAACCGGGAAGGCTTTGAATTACAGTCTGGAGTTCTCCGGCGGTACTTCCACCAGCGTGGCTGCCAACAAGAGTTATACGATAAAGGAGATAGAGAAGGAGATAGTTCCGCTGGTCTCTGAGGTAACAGGCGACTCGAACATCCAGACTCAGAGAGTTCAAAAGAACAATACTCTTATTATAAAGACCAGGACTCTGAACCTGAAGGAAAGAGAAGCTCTTGAAAAAACACTTGAGAAGAATCTCAATGTGACAGAGAAGGACATACAGTCCACCAACATCAGCTCGACTATCTCCGGCGAGATGAGGAGAAATTCAATCGTTGCTGTGCTTATAGCCGTAGCCATGATGCTCGTCTATATCTGGTTCAGATTCAAGGATATAAGGTTCGGCTCTTCCGCGGTCATAGCCTTGGCTCACGACGTGCTCGTGACGCTGGCGCTTTATGCGGTGCTCAGGATTTCCGTCGGTACGGCATTCATAGCATGTATTCTTACTATCATCGGTTATTCAATCAATGATACGATCGTCATATTCGACCGAATCAGAGAAAACATAAAGGCTGCGCCTCAATCCCTGAAGACTGAAGAGGGATTAAGAAACCTTGCGGATAAGTCAATCACCGAGACACTTACCAGATCGCTTTCCACAAGTTTCACGACAGCCGTCATGGTTGCATCGCTTCTGATCTTCGGTGTATCTTCGATACGTGAATTTGCTCTTCCGCTCCTTGTCGGTGTCACATGCGGTTCATATTCATCCATCTGCATAGCGACGGAGCTGTGGTATATGATGCACAAAAGACTTATTGGAAGGACACCTGTCGCTTCTAAAACTTCAACGAAGAAGGGTAAGTAAAATATGATTTTAAGAGCAGGCTTCTGCCTGCTCTTTTAGCACAAAGAATGGAGGCTCTCTTTGAATATTGGAATAATGGGAACGGGTCATATGGCCGCTCTGATGACCGATACGATTAGAACTATGAAGCAAAACGGCGAGAGCATAGATCTGTATGCCGTAGCGTCGAGATCTGCGGAGAAGGCAGAGAGATTTTCAATCTCGACCGGAGTTAAGAAGGCATACGGATCATACGAGGATATGCTCCGGGACAGACAGGTCGATTTTGTCTACATAGCAACTCCTGTCAGCGAACATTATAAAAATATGCTTCTCTGCCTTAATTACAGAAAGCCTTTCCTCTGTGAGAAAGCTTTTACTTCAAACATAGATGAGGCGGCACACGTGCTTTTCATGGCGGAAGTAATGGGCGTCCCGGCAGCTGAAGCCATATGGACCAGATATATGCCATCCAGAAAGATAATAAGGGATGTCATTGACAGCGGCATAATTGGCATACCCAGGACACTTACAGCAAATCTTTCTTATAATATCTATGACAACGACAGGATACATGATGCAAACCTGGCCGGCGGAGCTCTTCTGGATGTGGGAGTGTATCCGGTCAACTTTGCCGAGATGTGCTTCGGGCATCCTTCAATGATCAATGCAAATGCCATAATCACAGAAGATGATGTTGACGAGTGCGATACGATAAGGATGGAATGGCCTGACGGCCGTACAGCCGCCCTTACCTGCGGTACCTCGTCAATCTCTGATAGGATGGGGGTAATATACGGAGACAGGGGATACATAACAGTAACCAATATCAATAACCCGTCAGCAGTGAATGTCTATGACATGTCAAGAGAGCTGATAAAAACCGAGGAGATACCTGAGCAGATATCCGGTTATGAATATGAAATCAGGGAAATGATGGAGGCTGTCGCAAACGGCGACAAGGAGTGTCCGTCAATGCCTCACTCAGAGATTTTGAAAGTAATGCGTGAGCTTGATTCAATAAGGCTGATGACGGGACTTCAATTTCCATTCGAGGCTTAAATCTATTGTGCTTTAATGCAGGCTATGTTAAAATATTGACAATCTCGTGAATGGGAATTAACCATTGAATCAGACGGGAAAGGTCAGCATTTAAATTTGAAAGGAGATAATTAGTTATGGCAAGAAAAGTAGTTCTCGCAGGCGCATGCCGTACAGCAATCGGTAAAATGGGCGGAGCATTAAGCTCTACACCGGCTCCGAAGCTTGGCGAGCTCGCTATCCGTGAGGCTTTAAAGAGAGCTGGAGTAGCACCCGATCAGGTTGATGAGGTCTATATGGGCAATGTCATTCAGGCCGGACTCGGACAGAATCCTGCCAGACAGGCAGCAAGAAATGCAGGCATTCCTGATGAAGTACCTGCAACGACCATCAACGTGCTCTGCGGTTCCGGTCTTCACAGCGTAAACCTTGCAGCAAAGCTCATTGCTTCAGGCGACGCTGATGTAATAGTGGCAGGCGGTATGGAGAACATGTCCATGGCTCCTTATCTTCTTCCCAATGCCCGTTTCGGTTACAGAATGAATGTAAAGCCGGGCGGACTTGAGGATTCAATGATAAAGGATGCTCTTACAGACGCTTTCTACGGATACCACATGGGTATTACAGCAGAGAACATCGCTGAGAAGTGGCATCTGACACGTGAAGAGCTTGATGAATTTGCGGCATGGTCACAGCAGAAGGCTGAGAAGGCTATAGCAGACGGCAAATTCAAGGATGAGATCTTCCCTGTAGAGATCAAGAAGAAGAAGGAGACGATCCTCTTTGATACAGATGAGGGACCTCGTCCCGGCACAACTGCTGAAGGTCTTGCAAAGCTTCGTCCTGCATTCAAGGAAGGCGGAGTCGTGACAGCCGGCAACGCATCAGGAATCAACGATGCAGCAGCTGCTATCGTAGTAATGTCAGAAGAAAAGGCAAAGGAACTCGGCGTAAAGCCTATGGCTACATGGATCGCCGGCGACCTTGCCGGATGCGATCCGAGAATCATGGGTATCGGACCTGTTCCTGCAACAAGAAAGACACTGAAGAAAGCAGGATGGGATCTGAATGATATTCAGCTCATCGAGGCTAACGAGGCATTCGCTGCTCAGTCCGTAGCTGTTCAGAAGGAACTTGGATTCTCCAAGGACATCCTCAATGTAAACGGCGGCGCTATCGCTCTCGGACACCCGGTAGGATGCTCAGGCGCCCGTATCCTCGTTACACTGCTCTACGAGATGGAGAAGAGAGACTTGAAGAAGGGTCTTGCTACTCTCTGCGTAGGCGGCGGCATGGGATGCGCTGCTGTAGTTGAGCGTGCATAATTTCAGATGTTTATGCACAGATGATAATTCAAGGCTCCGGCGAAATCGCAGGAGCCTTGATTTGTCTTTGAAAGGAGAAAGTATGTATACATTCGACGATATCAAGAATGAAGATCCTGAGATCGCTGAGGCAATCAGAGCGGAATTCGACAGACAGTCCGATCATATCGAGCTCATAGCTTCGGAAAACTGGGTGAGCCCGGCTGTTATGTCTGCGATGGGATCGATTCTTACCAATAAATACGCAGAAGGATATCCCGGACACAGATATTACGGCGGCTGCGAATGTGTAGATATTGTGGAGGATCTGGCAAGAGAGAGAGCGAAGAAGCTGTTCGGAGCGGAATATGCAAATGTCCAGCCTCATTCCGGCGCCCAGGCCAATATGGCAGTAGAGTACGCAGTGCTGAAGCCGGGTGACACGCTGATGGGGATGAATCTGGATCACGGCGGTCACCTGACTCACGGATCACCGGCTAATTTTTCGGGAAATTATTTCAATGTTGTGCCTTATGGGGTGAATGACGAAGGATTCATTGACTATGATAAGGTGGAAGAGATAGCTAAGGAATGCCATCCCAAGATGATCATTGCAGGAGCATCAGCTTATGCGAGAAAGATCGATTTCAAGCGTTTTGCAGAGATCGCTCATGAGGTGTCGGCTGTCCTGATGGTGGATATGGCTCACATAGCCGGACTCGTAGCGGCAGGATATCATGAGAACCCGGTGCCTTATGCAGACATTGTAACTACAACTACTCATAAGACGCTGAGGGGACCCCGCGGTGGAATGATCCTGGCGACAGAAGAAGCTTCAAAGAAATATAAGCTTAACAAGGCCGTATTCCCAGGCATCCAGGGCGGACCGTTGATGCACGTGATAGCCGGTAAGGCTGTTTGTTTCCATGAAGCCATGCAGGCTGATTTCAAGGAATATGCAAAGAATATTATTGACAACGCCCAGGCTCTGGCAAACGGACTTATGAAGCGCGGTGTAAAGATCGTATCCGGCGGCACTGACAATCATCTGATGCTTATTGATCTCACCCCGCAGAAGAAGACCGGAAAGGAGATAGAGACTCTCCTTGACAAGGCTCATATCACTGCCAACAAGAATACCATTCCAAATGATCCGGAGAGCCCTTTCGTGACATCCGGGATCAGGCTGGGTACTCCGGCTGCTACTACAAGAGGTCTTGATACGGATGACTTTGACAGGGTGGCTGAGGCAATCGCCGGAATCGTCCTTCATGGCGAAGACGGAGTGGCACCTGCCAGAGCTATAGTCGATGAGCTGACGAGCGCACATCCTCTTAAGGGAGCGTTTTAAATAAAGTTTAATCGGAAACTATTTTTCCAAAGAGCAGATATCATGAAAAAATAGCTGCTCTTTTCTTATGCTGTTTTATCAACAGCTCATTTTCCTATCTTCCGGACAAGCGCATCCTTTACTCCAATGAGACTGGACTGAAGATTTTTCGTGCAGTTTCGCCTGCATTTCGTGTCGAATTTTATCAAGTTGGAGAGATTATATGATATTATAGATATGAAAACAAAATATGGGAAGTTTTGTGTTAACGCGTGCGGGAAGGGTTTGATCATGAAAAAGACCGGTCTTATAAACTTAAGGGCTGTGATAATAACCATACTGTGTCTGGGATTGAATATGGCCGGAAGGAAATTCGCGACCAGTCTGAACCTGCCGCTCTGGGCAGACAGTTTCGGTACGGTTGCGGCAGCATATGCCCTCGGTCCATTCTCCGGAGCAGTAGTAGGCGCTGTGTCCTACTTCATGTTGGCATTCTCCGACTATCACACTGCATTTTTTGGTATAGTGGCAGCCGGAATCGGAATCGGGACAGGATATTTTGCGAGACGCGGAGCTTTTGACTCATACTTTCAGGCTATTACATGCGCGACAGCCATCACATCGTATACATTCGTATCATCATCAGTTCTTGATCTAATCATCTGGGGCGGCACTACCGGAAATATCTGGGGAGATGCTGTAATAAAATTATTCAAAAACATAGGCATAAACAGCACCATCAGCTGCTTCATAGGTCAGTTTTACCTGGAATTCGCCGATAAATTCCTGACAGTAAGCGCCCTTTATCTGATTCTTAAAATAATAAAGGCTGTGAAGTACAGACACCCTGATCTAAAAAAAGCTACGTCCATTCTGCTTCTGGCAGTTATGACGGCATCGATCCTGACCGGCTCTGTTCGTGTATACGCTGAGACGGAGAAGAAAGATGCCGGAAGCAGCGATTATTCCAGCATAATGAAAATCTATGATGCCAAAAACGGTCTGACTCCGGGTCATGCCACCTCCATCGCCGTGACAAGAGACGGACGGCTCTGGATAGGCACTTATGCCGGTCTCTATTCATACGACGGGAAGGCTTTTACTCTTTTTCAGTCCAAAAAAATATTAAATGTAAACTGTCTCTTCACGGATCGAGAGGGAAGACTCTGGGTCGGCACGAACGACAGCGGACTTTCGATAATAATAAACGGGGAATTAGTCTCGTCCATCGACAGAAATTCAGGTCTTCCTGTGAATTCGATCAGGTCAGTCACTCAAGGCTCGGACGGCAGGTATTACGTCGGAACAGCGCAGGGAATGGCAGTGCTGAATCTCTCTAACGGTCTGTCTGTGACGGACACTTTGGATGAGATCGATTACTGCGTGGCATCGGCAGCTCTCGATGACGGTTATGTAGCTGCTGTAGACGGAAACGGAGGCTTATATCTCCTGCAGGACGGCAGACTTATTTTTTCTGAAAAAGGGAATGATTATTCGGCAGTGGAGACTCTTTCTGAAGATACCCTGTGCGCCGGAAACAATAAGGGCGGGATCGATTACTTCAAAGTGGGAGTCCGTGAATTAAAGAAAACCGGGACAGCGGATACCGGTAGCGGTTCAGTAATAAACAGCTTTCTCAAGAATTCGGACGGGACATTTGATGCTTTCTGCGATAACGGCATGTACCGGACTGACGGCGGTGATGCATGGGAGAAGGTAAGCACGGGAGAATTCAATTCTGCAATGCAGAGAGCCGCAAGGGATTATCAGGGAAATCTCTGGATCGCTTCTACCAGGCAGGGATTGCTTGAGATATCGTCATCGGCTTATATGGATTACTTCAAGCTTAATGGAATATCTCCGGATATTATGAATGCAGTCCTGCCGGAAGGAAACTATCTCTATATGGGCTGCGACGACGGGCTTATCATCACGAACCGCACCACCGGCGAGAGGGTGGAGAACAGTATTACGGATTTTCTTAAAGGTGTAAGGGTGCGGGCTCTGGCAGCTGATAATGACGGAAATATATATGCTGCCACTTACGGCAGGGGACTCGTAATGTATGACTTGACCGGGGAGGAAGGCGGAAGGATCATATCATTTAATGGAGAAGACAGTCCCGGCAGCAGAGTGAGGACTGCCATAAAGCTAAGCGATGGGAGGATTGCCGCATCGGGAGACAAAGGCCTATCGTTTATAGATCACGGCAAGGTGTCAGGGCATATCCCATACGGAGGTGAGCTTGGAAGTGTGTCCATCCTCTGCATTGCTGAGCTGCCGGACGGCAGGATCATCCTTACGACAGACGGCGACGGATATTATGTACTTTCAGATGACAAGGTTGAAGACCATATTACAGAAAGCAACGGGGTCAGATGCGATGTAGTTCTGAAAGCAGTGCCGGCGGTGAAGAAGGATACATTTTTCCTTGTGACCAGTAACGGCATAGTCGCCGTTGAGAATGGAAAGCAGAGGCAGCTGTCACATTTCCCCTATAGCAATAATTACGACATCATTAGTGACGGTCACGGGAAACTCTACATCACCGGCAGCGCCGGAATCTATATCACGACAGAAAATGATCTCCTTTTTGACAAGGGAGAAAATACCGTTCTGAGCGGACTTAAGGATGGCCTGCCAGCTTCGCTTACTGCAAATTCCATGAACAAATGCCTTGATAATAATCTTTACCTTTGCAGCTCGGCCGGACTCATTATGGCGGATATGGAGAAACTCTCAGAGCCGGCAGGAACATTGAGACTTGGCGTAAAAAGTCTCGTTTCCGGCGGCAGGGAATATATGACTGAGGAGGATGACAGATCGATTTCAGGAGGAACCGGAACTGTCGTCATCACTCCTGAAATAATAAATTTCCTGCCTTCCGATCCTTTGATCAGCTGGAAACTACAGGGTTATGACAAGAAGTGGAAAAAGGCACATGTCTCGGAGATGTCTGCTCTTACGTACACGGATCTTCCTGCAGGTAATTACACCTTTCTTCTCGCGGTAAGAGATTCTGACGGGAAGATAAGGGAGCAGATGGAGACGGCATTTACGATCACTGAGGAATTATGGCAGCGAGATTATTTCCTTATATATATCATCCTTGTTGCAGCAGTGTTTATAGGATGGCTGGCATGGTTTATCACCCGCTATGTGATGAAGAGAAAGTCAGAAAAGACTGAGCAGGCTCTGCTTCTTGCCGAGCAGCAGGTCCGGATGGGAAATGAGTCTGTGATAGCTATGACAAAGGCACTCTTCATGAAAGACCGCGACACCGGTGAGCACAGCCACAGGGTAGCTTACTATGCTTCAAAACTTGGAGAGAAATATGGTTTTTCTGAGGATGAGATCAGAAATCTCAGGAAGGCTGCGATACTTCATGACATAGGGAAGATCGCCGTTCCGGATGCTGTCCTTAATAAGCCGGGGAAGCTGACGGACGAGGAATATGAGATCATAAAATCCCATGCCCCGTTTGGAGCTGATATTTTGAAAGGTTTCACTATGATAAGGCACGTCCAGGCCGGAGCCAGATACCACCATGAACGATATGACGGAAAGGGTTATCCTGACGGACTTGCCGGCGAGGAGATCCCTCTTTACGGTAGGATAATCTCAATCGCGGATTCCTACGACGCCATGACGGCGAAGAGGGTATACAGAAACGCGCTTGAGATGGATCAGGTGATAAGCGAGCTGAAGCGGTGCAGGGGAACGCAGTTTGATCCGGAACTTATCGATCTCTTCCTTGAGCTTATATCTGACGGCGAGGTAGATCCGGAGTCCACGATCAGGGAGTTCCGCGAGCGTGATCTGACGGAGGATATAGAATGAAAAAAATAGAATTCAGAGAAAAGCGGTTTTTTCCGGCGGTCTGTATCACGGCAGCTCTCCTCTTTATTATGGGTTTCTTTATTTATAAGAAGGTCATAAATCCCTATAAGGAGAAACCACATGTAAGGATAGGTCTGATTCTGGACGGAGATCAGGCGACGCCGTATTCCGAGAATTTCTACAATGCCTTGAGCGAAGTGGAAAGAGTGTATAAGGGCAGGGTCAGGACCATCATACGGAGCAATGTAACGGTGGATGACGAGGAGAATGTGATAAAGGATCTGGTAAGCGAGAAATGTGACATCATCATCACAAACAGCTACGGATTCGGGGATGTGGCGAAGAAGATGGCGAAGAAATTTCCTGAGATCGAATTTATCCAGGCCACCCAGTCAAACGCTGATAAGAAAGCCGTCAGGAATTACCACACTTTCATGGGCAGGATCTACGAGGGCAGATATATAGCCGGTCAGGTGGCGGGCAGGAAACTTCAGGAACTGATAGACAAGAGAAAAATAGATGAGGATGAGGCTGTGGCAGGTTATGTTGCCGCTTATCCTTATCCTGAAGTGATATCGGGCTTTACAGCTTTCTATCTCGGAATGAAAGACCAGTGCCCGGCAGCAACAATGAAAGTAAAGTATGCAAATACCTGGTCCAGCTACCAGAAGGAATATGATATTGCCGAGGAGCTTATCAATGAGGGCTGCGTCATTATTTCCCAGCATTCTGATACAACCGGACCTGCAGTGGCATGCGAGGATGCCACTGATCATACTGTATATCATGTTGGTTATAATCAGAGCATGACCGGCGTGGCTCCGACGACTTCCCTTGTCTCTACAAAGATAAACTGGACTCCCTATCTCGTTTCGGCAGTAGGGGCTGTCCTTTCCGGACATGAAATAGAAGCGGACATAGACGGAAGGGTAAACGGCAATGACTCCGGCGCCGGGTTCGATAAGGACTGGGTCAGGATGCTTGATATCAAATCGACGATTGCCGCGCCCGGCACGGAAAAGATGGTGGCGGACAGCATAGCTGCCTTCAGGAAAGGAAAGATACATGTCTTTAAAGGAAATTATAAGGGCGTGGATCCTGATAATCCTGATGATAAGATAGACTTGAATAAAGAATATATAGAAAATAAAAAATGCTCAGCTCCTTCATTTCATTACATAATTGACGGGATTGAAGCAGATGACTAAAACTTCCCACATAAATCTGGCCTAAAAGCGATACTGCGGTATAAAAACGGGTCTTATCAAAGTTGCTGATGTCTGCGTTGTAATTTTTGGCAAAATATATATTGTTTATCTTGACATGGCTTTCTTATTTTTTTATTATTTATCTGTACTACTAATGATAATACAGTTAATATTGATGTTATGGGTGTGTAGATGTACAGGAGGTTTATATGTCGAAGAAGTCATCAAAGAGGAAGGTTCTGACATTTGTAATAATTATCATTGCCATTCTGATAGTTCTTGCATTTGCCATGAGACGTCATCGCACAAAGCAGGTATCCGGTCCGGAAAACGACATCCCTGAATCCGGTCAGGATGCATCCAACCTTTATATGGGCGTAGTCAAGCCGCAGAAGGCCTGGGAAATTCAGAAGGACGCGGACAAAAAAATAAAAGAGGTCTACGTTTCCGAGGGAGACGAAGTAAAGAACGGACAGCAGCTCTTCGCCTATGACTCCACGGAGGATCAGAGCGCGCTTTCACAGGCGAAGATCGAGCTCGAAGACTTGGGGAACCAGCTGAAGGATCTGAATAATCAGCTGACACAGCTTCAGAATGAGAAAAAATCAGGGGAGAGCACCGGCTTTGATGATATTGACGATCAGATCAATGATGTGAAAAACACAATAAGGCAGACCGAGCTAAGCCAGAAGACAAAGCAGGTGGACATCAATAATATCCAGTCAAGGATAGACAATTCCGTCGTCAAATCTACAATCGACGGAGTCATAAAACATATAGCGACATCGTCGGATACCGAAAACACTCCTTATATGACAATACAGTCATCCGGCGCATTCAGGATAAAGTGCAGGATCGACGAACTGAACGTCGGGAACATTAAGGAAGGCATGAAGGTGAAAGTCTATTCCAGGGTCAGCGACAAGACCTGGGACGGAACGATATCAAAGATCGATACCGACACCAAGTCCACTGGTTCAGAGGAACAGAGCAGCCAGATGATGGGCGAGGGAGAGGCGACTAATTATGACTTCTATGTAAATCTAAATTCCTCCGATGGTCTCATTATCGGACAGCATGTATATGTGGAACCTGAATACGAAGGCTCTTCCTATGATGAAGAGGCGGGCAATGTGACTGAAGTAAAGGAAGGTACAGAAGGAACTGATACTTCGAAAGAAAAGGACACGAAAGACTCTTCTGACACAGGGACAGAAAAATCGGAGGATAAGAAATGATAGCAGAGCTCAAGCATATCTGTAAAACATATAATCCCGACACCTTTCCCGTACCTGTTCTCCATGACATATCACTTTCTGTCTCGGAAGGAGAGTATCTTGCCATTATGGGTCCCTCCGGCTCCGGCAAATCCACTCTCATGAATATCATAGGCTGCCTCGACAAGCCAACGGAGGGTACTTATCTTTTTCAGGGAGAGGAAGTCAATTCGATGAATGACAACAGGCTCTCTGAGTTCCGGGCAAAAAAGATTGGCTTTGTCTTTCAGACTTTTGAGCTTCTGAAGGAAGAGACCGCACTCTTTAATGTGATGCTTCCCCTGTCGTATGCGGGAGTGGAATATAAGGACCGAAAAGAGATTGCGGAGAGAGCCCTGGAAAGAGTCGGACTTGGCGACCGGATGAAATTCCTGCCCGGTCAGCTCTCCGGAGGCCAGAAGCAGAGAGTCGCCATAGCACGAGCCATTGTAAACAGTCCGGCTCTGCTTCTGGCGGATGAGCCCACCGGCGCTCTGGATCAGAAGAGCGGATGGCAGATCATGGAACTTTTCGATGAACTCCATGCTGATGGCGCCACGATCATTATGATCACGCATGACCCGAACATAGCCAAGCGTGCAGAGCGTACGGTGAGAATAATTGATGGTTCTCTTACGGAAGAGGAGGAGAGCTGATGGGAAGGAAAAAGAACAGGGAAGACGAAAGAGTAAAGAAGTCTTTTTTTAGAAAACATAAAAAATTAATGATAATGATTATCATTATTGCAGTAATCGTCTCAGCCATCAGCTACCTGTCTGCACGGACGGCAATAGAGAAAAGCAGGGCTTATGTGGTCAGGGTTTCAAAGCTGAATCAGGGCGGCAGCACAAAGAACGTGCTGAGCGATGGAATTATTACTGACGGCGCGAGCCAGAAGTTCGTGGCTGATTCCGGGTCAAAGATCGTAGAGGTCTATGTAAAGAAGGGCGATGAGGTAGATAATGGCAGTTCTCTGTTTTCTTATGATACGGAGGCTTTGTCACTGGAGCTTCAGTCAGCTGAAGCATCGCGGGATGCAGCGAAGTCCTCTCTGGATTCTGCAAACAGAAAGCTGAAGCGCTATGAGGCCATCGTGCCTGTCGTGAAGACGGAGACGGAGAATGACAATGCAAATGCTTTTGATGGAGGAGACGAGACAGGAAGAGCCGGTGAAGATAATGAGAAGCAAATCTCTGATTCAGTAGATTCAGGGAGGGATGATGAAGAATCTGCGGATCCTATGTCGTCAGGATCGGCAAACGAAAGAACAGATCCTGCAATGACAGATGATGGGGAGGCATTTGCTAATAGTAATGATTCTCACGAAGCGAATGCGAACAGCTTCACACAGGCAGAGAAAGATCAGATGATCGCAAATCAGAAAGTCGTGATATCAAAGGCGGAGACGGCTTTGAAGTCTGCAGAGGCGGAAGTGACCGACGCAAAGGCGAAGATGGACAGCGCCGTTGTAAAATCGAATATGAAGGGAGTAGTTACCAAGGTAGGCGATAAAGATAACCTGCCGAACGATGGCTCTGCTTTTATAGAAGTAAGTTCTACCGGCACAGTCTCTGTAAAAGGCGGTCTGTCTGAATTTAATATTGATAAGGTAAAAAAAGGCATGAAGGTAAATGTGACCGACAACATGACCGGGGCTGAATCGACTGCGGAAGTGACCGAGGTACGGGATTATCCCGAAGTTGATACGGGTGATATCTATTCCTATTCAGAGAACCCTGTTTCATCGACATATTCTTTTTCCGCTGCGCTCGACAAATCGAAAGGCTTTAAGACAGGCGACAACGTGACTATCTATTCAGGTGACGGGAAAGAAAATAAAAAAGCAGTATTGATCGACAGTATATATGTAAGAACCGGAAAAGACGGCAGGAAATACGTTTATTTAGAAAGAGAAGGACGGCTGAAGAAAAAATATGTGATGGCTGAAGAAGTGACGATGGACGGAATGACTCTGACCTCCGTCAGCGGTCTGAAAAAAAGCGATCGCATAGCTTTCCCTTACGGCAAAAACGCTTATTCCGGCAACAGAACCACACGAAAGAAGCCTGGCGGATTACTTGGCAGAATGGGACTTTGAGGAGGCGGAAGATGATAGAGAATATCAGACAATCCCTGAGGGGAATATGGCATCATAAGATGCGCTCGTTTCTGACCATGCTTGGAGTCATAATCGGAATCGCATCTATACTGGTAATCACAAGCATAATAGACGGTACCGGGAAAAAACTGCAGAAGAGTCTGGTTGGTTCCGGGACGAATGCTGTCATGGTGGAAGCCTGTAAGAACGAACAGCCCTATGTAGATCAGACTGACGGCAATAACATGCCGCTTGGATTTCCGCCGGTTACAGATGACACTTTGAAGGAAATCAGAAAGATGGATTCTGTAGTCGGCGCATCGAGATTTTACGGAAGGCAGTATTCTGCCCAGGCATGTGTCGGCAACAATCAGCTGATGGGGTTCAATCTTTATGGAGTGGAACCGGACTTTTTCGACACTGTGGGTTACAGGTTAAAAGAAGGCAGAATGATGACAAACGAGGAGGCAAATGAGGCAAAAAAAGTGGCTGTGCTTGACTCGAGGGTTGCTCGTGCTCTCTTCGGCAGCAGTACGGCCGTCGGTAAGGTGGCTGAGATCCAGGGTGAGCCATATAAGGTTATAGGTATAGTGGAGTCAACTGCAGAGAAGAAAGAAAATTATTCCACTTACGAAGAATATCAGGCTTCACAGTACAGTATGGGCAATATCTTTGTGACATACGGTTCCTGGCCTGTCATTTATACTTTCTCAGAGCCTGCAGGAGTGGCGGTAAGGACGGCCGAGCCGAAAAATATGCCGTCTGTCGGGAAGAAGGTTGCGGAATTTCTGAACATGTCAGTAACGAACGGCTCTGTTTCATATGAAGCGGTAAATTCTGATGAGACTGCCAAAATGCTGAAGAAAATCACAAGCGCCATCACTGCCCTCCTTGTGTCGATAGCGTCTCTTTCCCTTCTGGTAGGAGGAATCGGCGTAATGAACATTATGCTTGTATCTGTGTCCGAACGTACGCCTGAGATTGGTTTGAAAAAAGCTCTGGGTGCAAAAAAGCGTGTGATCCTCGGACAATTTCTGACTGAATCAGCCGTGATCACATCAGTCGGAGGAATCATCGGCGTGATCATAGGCCTTATTATAGGACGTGTACTTTCTTATCTCTTATCTATGGAATTTGCAGTCAGTCTGCTATGGATCCTTATAGCTACAGTCTTTTCCATAGTGATTGGCTTGATATTCGGAGTAATGCCTGCAAGAAAAGCGGCTAATATGAATCCTATAGATGCTTTAAGGAGAGAGTAAATATTAAGCAGGAGATAAATTGATTTTATTTTTTCTTTCGCAATTGGACACAATTTAGACACAATTTAAGTTTAATATTATAAACATCAAATGAAGGGATGGTTCCCAATACCATTCCTTTATAATCCTCCCCCATATGAGATGGCTTCGTGAGAAGTCATCTTTTCTTTTTGTCTTTTTTGACCGCACGCGCTTAAAGCGCATTTAAAGTGCAAACGAAGTTTGGGCAAATAAATGTCGAAAGATACAGGAAGCGTGATAAAATAGCAAAGAAAAGACACATCTTTTGGAATAGAGGAAAGTATGATAAATGAACATTATAAAGAAATGCTTGGTCATAAATCGGTGATCAGGGAACTGGCGGAATATGCCGCCGAGAGAGGCCGGGAAATCGGGTATGATAATGTATATGATTACAGCCTCGGAAACCCGTCTGTTCCTACGGCTCCGGAATATACGAGAGAAGTGATAAGGCTCCATGAAGAGGAAGATCCTGTAAAGCTGCATGGCTACAGCCCTTCTCTTGGAAACGATAAAGTGCGGTGCGTCCTGGCTGACTATCTGAGAAACAGATTCGGTCTTCCCTATGAGAAGAAGCATATCTTCATGACATCAGGCGCGACCGGCGCCATTGCCCACGCTGTAAGGGCTGTGACGAAGCCTGGAGATACCATACTTACTTTTGCCCCGTTTTTCCCTGAATACATGCCATATATCAACGGCGCAGGCGTATCACTTTCTGTGGTCCCGGCTGACACAAGAAATTTTCAGATCGACTTCGACAAATTTGAAGAAATGCTTACAGAGGATATTGCGGCGGTGCTTATTAATTCACCAAACAATCCATCCGGTGCTGTGTATTCATCGGATACCTTGGAGCGAATGGCGAAGCTGCTTAGAAAAAAAGAGGAAGAATATCAGCATGATATTTTTCTGATCAGCGATGAGCCCTACAGGGAGATAGTATATGACGGAAAGACTGTGCCATATCCCGCGGCCTTCTATGACAACACGCTTACATGTTATTCGTTTTCAAAAAGCCTGTCGCTGCCGGGAGAGAGGATAGGTTATGTCGCTGCAAATCCGTCAGCAAGGGATGCGGATATCATTGCCCTGATGTGTGGCCAGATAAGCAGGGGCATAGGGCACAACTGTCCTTCGTCCACTTCGCAGCTCGGCATGGCTGCTGCCATAGATAAGACAGCTGACCTATCTGTGTATGAGACAAACAGGAACATATTATATGAGGAATTTAAAAAACTTGGCTTTGATGTAGTGAAGCCTGAAGGCACATTTTATATATTCCCTAAAGCTTTAGAGGACGATGCCGTGGCTTTCTGCCGGAAGGCCATGAAATATGATCTCATACTGGTGCCGTCGGACAATTTCGGAGTTAATGGGTATTTCAGAGTCGCGTATTGCATAGGCACTGACAAGGTCAGGAGGTCACTTCCTGTATTTGAAAAATTTGTAAAGACAGAATATTTTTTATAAATAGTAATAATTCCTATTTACAAATCTGCTTTCAAGGTGTATGATACCAATATCAGTAATGATTACTGATTAGAGGTAAACGATATGAAGAGAAATACAAAACAGAGAAGCACAATTCTTGAAAACCTGAAGGCCAGATGCGATCATCCGACAGCAGAGATGGTTTACGATTCCGTCAGAGAGGAGATCCCGAATATTTCGCTCGGTACGGTATACAGAAACTTAAGAGACCTGAGCGATACAGGAGACATACTTGCCTTCGAGGAAAATGACACATGGCATTTTGACGGCACAAGCGAGCCACATATGCATTTCTGCTGCAGGAGCTGCGGCAGTATCGACGATCTTATGCTTGACGGAAATAATCTGCTCCTTCGTGACGGATTTGAAGTAAAGAATATCATAGTCGAGGGCATATGCCGTGACTGTCAGGAAAAGGGCATAAAGTAAAATTTTGGCAATTTCATCTTTGGATGATAAAAGCAGCGCATACTGCGCAGATATTAGAAATTTGGTTGACAGCGGATTACCGCAGAACAGGAGGAAAAATTATGGCAAAATGGGTATGTCAGGTATGTGGTTATGTATATGAGGGCGAAGAACCGCCGAAGGAATGTCCGGTATGCCACGCACCTGCATCTAAATTTGCAAAGCAGGACGAGGGAGAGATGACATGGGCGTCAGAGCATGTCATCGGAGTAGCAGCTTCCGTAGAGGATGACATAAAGGAAAGCCTTCGCGCAGAATTTCAGGGTGAGTGCTCAGAGGTTGGAATGTATCTCGCTATGAGCCGCGCTGCAATGAGAGAGGGCTATCCTGAAGTTGGACTTTATTTTGAGAAGGTCGCAAATGAAGAGGCTGTTCATGCAGCTAAGTACGCTGAGATGCTTGGCGAGGTAGTGACAGATTCTACAGCACAGAACCTGAAGGTAAGAGCTGAAGCTGAGAATGGCGCTACAGCAGGAAAGACCAAGCTTGCAAAGCTCTGCAAGGAGAGAAATTACGATGCTCTTCATGACGCGATCCACGAAATGGCACGCGACGAAGCCCGCCATGGTAAGGGATTTGCAGGTCTCTACAAGAGATATTTCGAGAAATAATAGAAAACTAAAACTTCCCACATTGATAATGAGAGTCTTCGTTTAAGGAAGCATTTCTGCTTGAACGGATGTCAATCGAGCCGCAGCTAGCGTGCTCGCTCACAACGAAAAACACAATGTTCGCCACCATCTGTGCATCTCATGGCTTCCATGAATCCTTGCAACAAAGATGAACAATGGATGTGGGAAGTTTTAATAGATAATAGGAAAAGGCCGCGCGGACTGCGCGGTCTTTTTTTGTCTGAAAATCCCGCTATAAAGTGAGGAAAATAACAAGTCTCATAGTGGAAAGTTTTTGACGATCACCTGAGTTGAAAACAAAGCTCTGTAATGATAAAATCATGAATAGTTTGTAGATTATTTCACAATCAATCTTTTATGCAGGAGGCGGACATGGGTTTCGAAGAGGATTATGCGAAAAAACTTATCACGGCTGATGAGGCTGCATCGTTTGTTAAAGACGGGATGTGGCTTGATTACGGCTGGTGCAATGCTACAACAGAGGCTTTTGACAGGGCTCTGGCAAAGAGAACCGATGAACTTCACGATATAAATATCAGAGGCGGAATACTGGTAAATCCGCTTCATATCATGGAGAGAGAGGATGCCGGCGAACATTTCACATGGAACAGCTGGCACATGACAGGAATAGAGAGAAAATATAATAAAAGGGGCTGCGGATTTTTGTCAGCCCTTCGTTATTCAGAACTTCCGCGCTATTACAGGGAGAATATCCGCCACGTAGACATAGCGGTATTTCAGGTGGCTCCGATGGACGAGCATGGATACTTCAATTTCGGACCGAATGCTTCCCACATGGCTGCAGTATGCGAGACAGCCGACAAGGTGATTGTCGAAGTAAATAAAAACATGCCGCGTGTACTTGGAGGATTTCAGTCTGACATCCATATCTCCGATGTCGATTATATTATAGAAGGAGACAATCCTCCAATAGGAGAGATGGCTTCTGCCGGAGAACCGACCGAGATAGAGAAAAAGGTTGCCAGGATGATCGTCGATGAGATTCCGGATGGTGCCTGCCTCCAGCTGGGCATCGGCGGTATGCCGAATGCGGTCGGATCTCTTATTGCCGAATCTGACCTTAAGGATCTGGGAGTTCATACCGAAATGTATGTCGATGCCTTTGTTGATCTGGCGAGGGCCGGAAAGATCACCGGACAGCACAAGAACATAGATAAAGGACGCCAGGTCTTCGCGTTCGGCTGCGGTACGAAGAAGATGTATGATTATATAAATAATAATCCCGAGATCATGAGCGCGCCGGTTGATTATGTAAATGCTATCGAGACTATCGAAAAGCTGGATAATTTCATGTCTATAAATAATGCCATAGATATTGATCTCTTCGGTCAGCTAAATTCCGAATCTGCCGGCATCCGCCAGATCTCTGGTCCCGGCGGACAGCTGGATTTCGTGCTCGGCGCCTACAGAAGCCACGGCGGCAAATCATTCATATGCATGAGCTCCACCCATCAGAAGAAAGACGGTACCATGGAGTCAAGAATCCTGCCTACGCTGGCACCGGGAACGGTCGTCACAGATACACGTCCCTGCCTTCAGTATCTCTGCACTGAGTACGGAATGGTAAATCTGAAAGGTACCACGGCATGGCAGCGGGCTGAAAAGATAATATCGGTTGCCCATCCGGAATTCCGCGACCAGCTGATTGAATCAGCTGAAAAGATGGGAATATGGAGAAGATCTAATAAGAGATGATTAATTACCCGCGGAAAGACCCGCGGGATTTTTTTGGATAAAGATATGGAAAATAAAAAAAGCAGCCTGTCATGGTTTCTTCTGGGATTAAAGAACGGCATCCCCATCTGCCTGGGATATTTTGCCGTGAGTTTTGCTCTCGGAATAGCGGCGAGAAACACGGGACTGAATGCCATGCAGTCATTTCTGATGTCAGCTACAATGGTGGCGTCGGCAGGGGAATTTGCGGCAATAAGTCTCATAGGCTCGTCAGCAGGGATCCTTGAGATGATTGGCACCACTTTTATTGTGAATATGCGCTATATGCTGATGAGCATGAGTATGTCTCAGAAACTTTCTGAAGATACAAAACCGGCGCACAGATTTTTTCTGTCATACTGCGTGACTGATGAGATATTCGGTCTGTCGTCGGCGGTTACCGGCAAGCTATGCCCATTTTATACCTATGGCATTACCCTTATCTCTGTGTCAGGCTGGTGTCTGGGAACGGTTCTTGGGGTAATGCTTGGAAATATCCTGCCGCCTGTCATTTCTGGCGCAATGGGAGTGGCTATGTACGGTATGTTTCTGGCAATAATCATTCCGCCGTCCAGAAAGAATCATTTCATACTGGCGCTGGTAGTCTTGTCTATGGCAGCAAGCGCACTCTTTGCCTGTGTACCCATTCTGTCGAAGATATCGTCAGGTTTTCGTGTGATAATACTGACAGTGCTGATAGCGGGAATAGCTTCAATAATAAAACCAGTCAGAGTGGAGGAGTAGAAATTGAAAATATATCTTTCTATAGCGATAATGGCGCTTACGGTATATGCCGTAAGGCTTTTCCCCTTTCTGCTCCTTCGCCGTCCTGTAAGGAACAGATTCTTCAAATCATTTCTATATTATGTACCTTACGTGACGCTTGCTGTGATGACATTTCCGGCTATCCTCGGCGCCACATCCAATCCGCTTGCCGGCGCTATTGCTCTGGCTGCCGGAGTGGCCACAGCATGGTTTTCAGGAAACCTCTTTCTGACTGCCATTATCTGCTGCATGGTCGTCTTTATTGCAGGACTTTTTTGAGACAACTGCATTTTTTTCTGCCTGACCGGTCTTAGCTGGTTTCATCGATGTATTCACTGCCTGACCGGTCTTAGCTGGTTTCATCGATGTATTTCACTGCCTGACTGGTCTGAGACAACTATATTCTCTTCCCCGATGGCAACAAGATCTGCTTCAAGACTTTTAAGTACCTTGCTTTCAAGAGTCAGATGAAGCGATGGCACATATTCCATAAGGATCCTTATCTTTCCAGGCATCCGAAGCTCGCGGAGACAGGTGCCGGAATCGATATATACCGAGCTTAAGTCTGACCGGCACGCTGAGAGAAATTCAAGGTATATAAGCGCGTTTTTGAAATCTCCGGCAGCAATTCTGGCATCACTCAGGGTCAGAAGATTTTTTTCCATAGTCAGGAAATTTTCATCGCAGGCCTTTAGTCTGTCGAGATTTTTTGGACCGTACATAAGCTTCAAGTCCGTGTTCGTGTAATCGCTCAGGTTCAAAATTCCATTACCCGTCAGCTCGCGGATCTTTTTTACAGCGGAAAGCTCTTCTTCATTTTCAGCCTTATCAAGTGGAAATTTGTCAATTGGAATGTTAATATATGGAAGGTCTGTGATATCACGCGTCGGTGCCTTATCGGCCTCGCGCTCCCTCTCCCAGAAGGCACGTTTGTCTTCCGCTTCACGCTTTTTAAGATATGAGATGCGCGCGGCAAGTATGAGTACAAATGTTATTACAGCCATAAGACAAGGCAACATATCAATCACCATCCATAAGGGTAAGTTATGTATAATAATAAGAAAACAAGACGGATTTTTGGAATCATATCTCTGGTGCTGATAATCGCGATGGTCGTGACCATGCTTCTTTTCAGCATGACATGAGACGCAGCTGGAGATATTTTTCACTTGTACAGTTTCGTACATATTGAAGTGTCGAAAGGTACTTCTGACACCCACATCATATAATAATACGATACAATTACAGTGTCAAAGAATGCGATTATATGCATGAAGCAAAAAGTCTTTTCAGGTTTAATGCGATATCAGAGAAATGGGTGTCGAAAGTCCGCAAATAAATAAGAAGGAATAAAATGCGAAAAATAAAAACATATATTTCAGGTCTTGCAATAGCAGCTGCTGCTTTAATCTTATTTTTCCCGGGCCGGTACGCCTCTGCATCGTCAGGGAAAAAGAAGACAGAAACATCCGCTGAAAAGATACCGTCAGGTATCAGCATTGAGGGGAACGATGCCTCCGGAATGACAGAAAAACAGGCTGAGGAGCTTATAAATAAATATATAAAAAATTATGAGAATGCGAGTTTTTCACTGAAGGCTGAAGGAAAGTCTGAAACCATCAGCGGAAAAGACATGGGGCTAAATGCCGATGCAAAGAAAATTGCCGGGCAGGCTTTGAACTACAAGAAAAGCGGCAATCCGCTGGAGAGATACATGAGACAGAATTCTAAAGTGAATTTTGAAGTCACGCCTGACATTGACAGAGAGAAGCTTGTTTCCTGTCTTGAAAACAAGTGCTCGTCACTTGTTACAGCGGCGAGGGATAATGGTCTGAAGAGAGAAAACGGTAAATTTGTCTTTGTGGAGGGCGAGGCAGGCACAGCCATTGACACAGAGAAGGCTGTAAAGAAAATAGATTCTTTCATCTTAGACAAATGGGATGGAAAGAATGCCGAGATAGAGATTCCGGTGAAAAAGTCCCTGCCGAGGGGATCAAAGGAAGAACTCATGCAGGTAAAGGATCTTATGGGTACCGCTTCTACGGATTATTCTGCTCCCGGCGAAGCCCGTCATGTAAATATAGAGCGGGCGGCGTCACTTCTGAACGGTCATGTATTATATCCCGGAGACGAGCTTTCTGTCTACAAGACCATATCTCCAATGAAGGCTGAGAACGGCTATATGGCAGCCGGGGCCTATCTTAACGGAGAGGTCGTCCAGGCTGAGGGAGGCGGTGTATGCCAGGTGGCGACGACCACTTATGACGCTGTTTTGAAAGCAGAGCTGGGCATAGAAAACAGAGCCGCCCATTCCATGGTGGTGCATTATGTAGATCTTTCCTTTGACGCCGCAATCGCGGGTGCTGATGACGGTTCTAAGGCTTTGAAGGACTTTGTCTTCAAGAATACGACAAAATACCCTGTATACCTGGAATATCTGACAAACGGCGCGACCATCACGGTGAATGTATACGGGAAAGATACAAGACAAAAAAACCGGACAGTTGAATTCCAGTCCGAGACCCTGGAGGAGATACCGATAAAAGAGACGTTTACGGCTGATCCGTCTCTTCCGGCAGGTCAGATAGTAAAGACGTCATCAGGAACCAAGGGATATAAAGCCAGATTAATAAAGATAGTAAAAATAGACGGCAAGGAAGTATCAAGGAAGATCCAAAACAGAAGCTCCTATCAGATGGCGCCGGCTAATTTTTCCGTCGGCACTGCATCAGCTGATTCTGCTGTTTCAGCCGCCATTTCATCAGCTATAGCATCAGGTGACAGGGCAGCTATAGAGGCCGCTGCAAAGAATACCGGAAATAATTCATCAGACAGCAGCACTGCAAACGCGGGAACAGCGTCATCCGGTCAGACAAATCCGGCAGCACAGGCTAATAATTCCGGAACTGCTCAAAATAACGGTTCAGGTCAGTCAGGCTCAAAACCGTCAGACTTAAATCAGTCAGAAACTAACCAGCCGGGAACCGGTCAGTCAGGATCAGGGCAGTCACATTCCGAAAACGGATCCCAGACCAACAATAATCAGACCGGCAGTCAGGCTGCCGGAAATACCGCTTCAGGCAGCACGGGTTCATAAGGAAATGGACAGTAAGTATATTTATATGACAGGCTTTGCCGGTGCTTTCGGGACATACAGGATGGCTCTGGAAAACGAATCGCTTATACGATCTGATTTTTCATGCTGCTTTTCGGATCATCTGATAGAATCCGCTGAAAAATATCTGAAAGAAACAGAGACGGAATCGATTTTTCCGGATTCCGGAGAGTTTTTTGCAGCGGGATCCGGCGGGCTTGAAAATCTTTTTTACAATTTATCCGTCGAGTATGGAGAAAAGATCGTAGTTGATCTTTTTTCTATCCCGATAAGGCAGGAGACAGTAGAACTTTGCGAATTATTTGGGCTAAATCCCTATCGCATGGATTCGACCGGGGTATATATATGCATTTCAAATGACCCGGAAAAAGTTCCTGTTGCTTTTTTTAAAAATCCGGCAGTCCCTGTGATAATAGGCCGTACTGCTGACGGGAGGGGCGCTTTTTTTGACATGGACGGTGACAGGAGATGCATGGAGCCGCTCCATTATGACGATCCATATGGTTATATAAAGTCTGTCTATTGACAGGTGGCGTATCATAGTAATAACTGTTAATTTATATCCGGAGGGAAACAATGCAGGAAATACAGGAAAAGATACTGTCGTATATCGAGAAAAATTCCAGGATAGATCTGAAAGATCTCTCAGTGATCCTCGGAGAGGATGAGGCGGCCGTCATGAACGCCATTGAAGATATGCGAGCCAGACATATAATCGCAGGATATCATACTCTGATCAACTGGGAGAAGGCCGGAATCGAAAAGGCCAAGGCCATGATCGAGGTAAGAGTTACTCCGCAGAGAGGAATGGGATTTGATAAGATAGCCGAGAGAATCTATAATTTTCCGGAAGTATCATCAGTATATCTTATTTCAGGAGGTTTTGACTTTATGGTCATTATAGAAGGCAGGACTCTCCGCGAGATAGCAGAGTTCGTTTCCCAGAAACTGTCTCCGCTTGATTCGGTTCTCTCCACCAAGACGAACTTCATTCTGAAGAATTATAAGGAACAGGGAACGATAATGGCAGAGTCTCCGAAAGACGAAAGGATAAAAATGTCAATATGAGAGACATAGTTAATCATACCATTACAAAGATAAAGCCGTCCGGCATCAGAAAATTTTTCGATATTGTAAATGAGATGGACGACGCCATCTCTCTCGGAGTGGGTGAGCCGGACTTTGATACTCCCTGGAGAATAAGAGACGAGGCTATTTATTCACTTGAGCAGGGACGTACTTTTTATACTTCAAATTCCGGACTCATGGAGCTGAAGGTGGGTATCTCTGAATGGCTTGAGAGAAAATACGGTCTTGTCTACAGCCCGAAGTCTGAGATGATGATCACGGTAGGAGGATCCGAGGCTATAGATGTTGCGCTTCGAGCAATGCTGGATCCCGGCGACGAGGTGATAATTCCTCAGCCGAGTTATGTGTCTTACGAGCCGTGCACGATTCTTGCTGACGGAGTGCCTGTTACTATTGATCTGAAGGAAGAGGATGAATTCCGGCTGACGGCTGAGGAACTGGAAAATGCAATTACTCCGAAGAGTAAGGTTCTTATTCTTCCTTATCCTAATAATCCTACGGGCGCAATCATGGAAAAGGAAGATCTTGAGGCGATAGCTGAGGTGGTTGAACGTCACGATCTTTTCGTGCTGACTGACGAGATTTACTCGGAACTTACATATAAGGAGAAGCATGTATCTATTGCATCGCTTCCGGGAATGAGAGACAGGACTGTCTATATCAACGGTTTTTCAAAGGCTTTTGCCATGACCGGCTGGAGACTGGGATATGCCTGCGCGCCTGAGAGACTTTTGAAAGAAATGCTGAAAATTCACCAGTTTGCGATTATGTGCGCGCCAACCACATCACAGTATGCTGCTGTCGAGGCGGTCAGAAACTGCGATGATGAGATCGAGAAGATGCGTGAAGAATATAACGGCAGACGCAGATATCTTCTCAAGCGTTTTCGTGATATGGGACTTGACTGCTTTGAACCTTACGGTGCTTTCTATATTTTCCCGTCAATCAAAAAGCTCGGTATGACATCTGACGAATTTGCGACGGACCTTCTGAAAAAGAAAAAGGTTGCTGTCGTTCCCGGTACTGCTTTTGGAGACAGCGGAGAAGGTTTTATAAGAATTAGTTATGCGTATTCTCTGGATGATCTGAAGGTCGCTGTTGACAGGATCCAGGAATATATAGAAGAGAAGCTCGGCTGATCCGGGGGTATGTATGGAAAAGATGATCGAGGCCAGGGGGCTGAAGCATGAATATATACAGCGCGATGAAGAAGGCAATGTCACAAATATTCTGACTGCCGTCGATTCTGTAGATCTTGATGTGCTGCCTGGACAGTTTATTTCAATACTCGGCCATAACGGATCGGGAAAGTCGACTTTGGCAAAGCATCTCGACGCGCTTTTAATGCCGAGCGGAGGCACACTATATATTGACGGCATGGATGCATCTGATGAAAAAAACACGCTGCCCATCAGAGAGACATCGGGCATGGTGTTTCAGAATCCTGACAACCAGATCATTGCCTCGGTTGTCGAGGAAGATGTAGGATTCGGTCCGGAAAATATAGGCATCCCCACCGATGAGATATGGGAACGCGTGGAGAAGGCACTGAAGGCTGTGGGAATGTGGGAATTCAGGAAGAGATCTCCGAACAGACTCTCAGGCGGTCAGAAACAGAGGGTGGCTATAGCCGGAGTGATGGCTATGGAACCCAAGTGCATAGTGCTGGATGAGCCGACTGCCATGCTGGATCCGGACGGACGCAGGGAAGTGATAGAGGCGGCACATGAACTGAACGAGAAGAAGGGGGTTACGGTAATCCTCATTACGCATTATATGGAAGAGGTCGTAGGATCTGACTATGTGTTTGTGATGGATGCCGGAAAGATTTTTTTACAGGGCACTCCGAGGGATGTATTCAGTAAAGTCGATCTTCTGAAAGAGCACAGGCTGAACGTGCCGCAGATAACTTATCTGGCTCACAAGCTGAGAATGGATGGTCTGGATATTCCGGAGGGAATACTTACCAGACAGGAACTTATTGAGGCGTTGCGCCCTTATCTTACCTTTAACGCGTGAGAAGTGAGGAAGAATATGTCAATAATTCTTGATCATGTGACATATAAATATAATCCCGGTACTTCTTATGAGACTACGGCTCTTTCCGATATTGATCTGAAGATCGATGACGGAGAATTTGTGGGAATCATAGGTCATACCGGGTCAGGCAAGTCGACGCTTGTCCAGCATCTGAACGGACTTATCAAGGCGACGTCCGGATCGATCTATTACAACGGGCAGAATATATACGACAGGGATTTTGACCTGAAGGATCTGAGAACCCAGGTGGGCATGGTATTTCAGTACCCTGAAAACCAGCTCTTTGAGACGACGGTATATGATGATGTCTGCTTCGGACCAAAGAATCAGGGATTGGATAAAAAAGAAATATCGCTTCGCGCCTATGAAGCGATAAGAGCAGTAGGCCTTCCTGAAGAATGCTGTGATTCTTCACCTTTCGAGCTGTCCGGCGGACAAAAGCGAAGAGTCGCTATTGCGGGAGTGCTTGCCATGAAACCTGCTGTTCTGATACTTGATGAACCGACCGCCGGACTGGATCCTGCCGGCAGACACGATGTGCTTGAATTGATAAAAGACCTCCACAAAAGACGCGGAGAGACAATTATCCTGGTCTCTCATTCCATGGAGGATGTGGCTAATTATGTGGACAGGATCATCGTTGTAGATAAAGGGAAAATTAAATATGACGACGTTCCGAAAAAAGTCTTCAGGCATCTGAAGGAGCTGGAGGAGATGGGACTGGCAGTGCCGGAAGTTACATATCTTATGCATGATTTGAAATCTATGGGTTTTCCTGTAAGTGATGATGCCACGACCGTAGAGGAGGCAGAAGAAGAAATTCTAAAGGCGGCGGGAGCTGCCGGGGTGAGATGAGATGTTCAAGGATATAACACTGGGACAATATTATCCGGCGGATTCGGTTCTTCACAGACTGGATCCCAGGACGAAGCTGATGGGGACACTTATTTTTATTATTATGCTTTTCGTTGCCAATTCATGGCAGACTTTTTGTCTTGTGACGGCAGGTCTTGTCATCCTTATTCTCCTGTCACGGGTCCCGTTTTCTTTTATGGTCAGGGGACTTCGGGGAATAATTCTTCTGCTTTTGTTCGCGGGAGCTTTTAATCTCTTTCTGACTCCGGGGAAGTCCATCTGGCACTATGGGATATTTAATATCACTTACGAGGGATTAAAGAATGCGGTCCTGATGACAGTAAGGATGGTGCTTCTTATCATAGGCACATCCCTGATGACTCTGACGACCACGCCGAATCAGCTGACTGACGGACTGGAGAAAGGCCTCAGGTTTCTGACATATCTGAAGGTTCCGGTACATGAGATCGCAATGATGATGTCGATCGCTCTTCGCTTTATTCCTATTCTCGCTGAAGAGACTGACAAGATAATGAAGGCGCAGATGGCGCGTGGCGCTGATTTTGAGTCTGGAAATATCATAAGGCGCGCTAAGGCTATGGTGCCCATTCTTGTCCCTCTTTTTGTCAGCGCTTTCAGGCGGGCAAATGACCTGGCGCTGGCGATGGAGGCCAGATGCTATAATGGGGGCAGCGGAAGGACTAAGATGAAACCGCTGAAATACGCTCGGAGGGACGGCATTTCTTATCTTTTCATGGCGCTTTTTCTGGCTGCCGTGATATTAATAAGCCGTTTTATGGTCTAGATGAGGATACTGCTCAGAGTTGCTTACGACGGAACTGAATATTTCGGCTATCAGATCCAGCCAAAGGGAAGGACGATACAGGCTTGTCTCGAAGCTGCAGCGTCAGATCTGTTCGGATGTCCTGTTCATATGACAGGAGGCAGCAGAACTGATTCAGGTGTTCATTCCTACGGCAATCCTGTAGTCTTTGACATTGATACCAGGATGCGTCCGGAAAGCATAGCTCCGGCTTTGAATACGAGGCTTCCGGATGACATTACGGTTATGTCGTCGGATGCCGTGGCAGATGATTTCAGCCCGCACGCCATTCCGTCAAGAAAGACCTACGAATACAGGATCGTATGTGCCAGATACGTTTATCCCACGGAAAAACGATACATGTATCACATGCATATTGATCTTGATACTGAGAGGATGAGAAGAGCAGGGGAGTATCTTGTGGGAGAGCATGATTTTACCAGTTTCTCATCTCCGAAGGCGCAAGTGACATCGCGTGTCAGAACCGTCTATAGTCTGAATGTATCAGAAAAGACTATCATCTCCGATAAAGGGGATATGTCGCTGCCGGACGGTGCCAGACGGTATATAACCATAAGAGTGACAGGTAATGGATTTTTATACAATATGGTAAGGATCATATCAGGCACACTTATTGATGCCGGCCGGGGAAGAATCGCCCCTTCATCGGTGCCGGAAATACTGGCGGGTAAAGACAGGAGACTGGCGGGACCGACGGTGCCGCCGCAGGGACTATTCCTGATGGGGACGAAATTCGAGAGGAAACAGGAGTGAAATTTATCCTGTTGACACAGCAGCAATGCCGTAATATAATATAACGGCTGATGTGGTTTTGAATAGTACACTTCAATAGCCCCGAGGTGTGCTTTTCAGTATATACAGGCTGGGCTGCTACGGTACAGGCAGAGACAGCCGGCATTATTTTTTCAGGAGGAACCGTAATGAACAATTCTACTTATATGCCCAACCCGGCTGAGGTTGAGAAGAAGTGGTATGTCATTGATGCAGACGGACAGACACTCGGTCGTCTGGCATCAGAAGCCGCTGCCATTATCAGAGGCAAGAAAAAGCCTGTCTTCACTCCCAATGAAGACCTCGGCGACTACGTTATCGTGGTAAATGCAGAGAAGATCAAAGTGACCGGCAAGAAACTCGATCAGAAGGTTTATTATCGTCACTCTGATTATGTAGGAGGACTCAAGTCCGCTACTCTTCGTGAGATGCTCCAGAATCACCCGGAGAGAGTCATCGAAATGGCTGTCAAGGGAATGCTCCCTAAGGGCAAGCTCGGCAGACAGATGTATAAGAAACTTTTCGTCTATGCTGGACCGGATCACAAGCATGCTGCTCAGAAGCCGGAAGCATATACTTTATAATCCAGTGAGGAGGTTATCTAACATTGGCTGATAACAAATTTTACGGAACCGGTAGAAGGAAGTCCTCTGTTGCAAGAGTATACGTCGTTCCCGGCACAGGCAAGATCACAATCAATAATAAGGACATCGATGAATATCTTCCGCTGGACACGCTGAAGACTATTGTGCGCCAGCCTCTCGTTGTGACAAATACAACTGACAGATATGATGTAATAGCTACTGTAAAGGGCGGCGGCTTTGCCGGTCAGGCAGGTGCTATCCGTCACGGTCTCTCCCGTGCGCTTCTTGAAGTGGATAAGGATTTCCGTCCGACACTCAAGGCTGAGGGATTTCTCACACGTGATCCTCGTATGAAGGAACGTAAGAAATACGGTCTCAAGAAAGCTCGTAGAGCACCTCAGTTCTCAAAGAGATAATCGTTTTACAACGTATTACGTCTTTGGACAATTATATACGACTTATTGCACCTCAGGACATCTGTCCTGGGGTGTTTTTTTATTGAATTATGATAATCGCTAAAAGTGTAGAATTCTACAACTTTGTTGATTAAGATAATGCGAAGTGGTAATATGTAATTGATAAAAATGTAGAATTCTACAATTTAGGAGATTATATGATAAAACGAGATAGATATCTAAATCAGTTGATTAATGCTAAAAATAATGGATTTCCGAAAGTTATAACAGGCGTAAGAAGATGTGGAAAATCTTTTCTTCTTAAAGAGATTTATAGAGAATACTTGCTTTCGGAGAACGTCCCAGAAAATAGGATAATTATCATGGAATTAGATGATGATAAAAATAGTAAGTATCGTGATCCTTTGGAGCTAGGAGCGTATATAAGGGAAAGATGCAAGGAAAATGAAAATTTTTATGTATTTATTGATGAGATACAGAAGGTATATTCTATAATCAATCCTAATTTCACTGACGGCAAACATGTTTTAGCAGATGCTAATGATACTGAGGTAATATCATTCGTTGATGTTGTACTTGGGCTATCAAGAGAAAAGAATATAGATTTATATGTGACGGGATCAAATTCTAAAATGTTGTCTTCAGATATTGTTACTGAATTTAGAGATAAAGCAACAAACATAAAGCTGTCTCCACTGTCATTTGAAGAATATTATGGATATGTCAGAGGATCAGCAACTGAAGCAATATATACATATATGCAATACGGTGGAATGCCGTTAGCTGTATTAAAAAGTGACGAAGAGAGAAAAGAATATCTAAAGAGCTTGTTCGCTACGACATATTTCGCTGATATTGTTGAAAGAAATCAATTGAAAAAAGGAGAGGCCTTGGATGAACTCTGTAATATTATTAGTTCTTCAACAGGCTCGCTGCTTAATTCAGAAAAAATAGCCAATACATTTGAAAGTGTTAGACATGAAAATATCGATAAACAGACAGTTGAAAACTATATTAGTTACTTTAAAGATGCTTTCCTTTTGCGTGAGGCAAAACGCTATGATTTAAAAGGAAGGAAAGAAATCGGTGCGCTCAGAAAGTATTATTTTATAGATACTGGATTGCGCAATGCAAGACTTAATTTCGCATTTCCTGATGAAGGACAAATGCTTGAAAACATTGTTTATAATGAACTTTGTTATAATGATTATTCTGTTAATGTCGGTGCTTTTGACACTGTTGAAAAAGATAAAAATGGAAAATCAATAAGAAAAAATAATGAAGTGGATTTTTACGCCACAAAAGGGCTTAGATCTCTATATATACAGGTAACTGCTGATATCTCTAATGCAGAAACAAGAGAAAGAGAAATACGACCATATTTTAAGCTGAATGACCAAGTACAAAAGGTACTTGTTGTTAATAGACCTATTGGTGAAACACTAGATGAGAATGGATTCATAATTATAGGGATTACTGATTTTTTATTGAAATATATAAAGTAGTAGAATGACTTTGTGTTGCCACCAGCAGCATACAGCAGCCCTGAGCTTTCTACCGTACGCAGCAGGTAAACAGCAACTCAACTTACAAATGCCCAAAACAAGGCACTTAAGGCAATGAAAAAGTTCTCAAAGAGATAATCGTTTCACAACGTATTACATCTTTGGACAATCATATACGACTTATTACACCTCAGGACAACCGGGGAGTTTTTTTGTATAATATAATTGCTGTATAAAACTACATTTAAAAAGTTTGAACTGACACGGGAGAATAGAAAATGCTTGCCTTCATTTTAATTGCTGCAGGTCTTTTATCAGTGTTTTATGGCATCTTCATTGCTACAGCCAGATCAGGCAGTCTGTTTTTTATTGTATGGCTTTTACTGGGTGTCATGCTTATTGCGCTTGGAATCGGGAAAAGATACGGATGGTTCGCAGGACTTCCGGCGTTTTTAAAAAAGTCTCTTTTTATTCTTTTAATAGGCCTTGCCTCACTTGTTATTTTTCTGACGGCCTTTGTATTTTCCGGATTTAAGAAACATGAGTCCAAGGATCTTGATGTCATAATAGTGCTTGGGGCGCAAATCAGGCCAGACGGACCATCCCATGTGCTGAAGATGCGGCTTGATACAGCAGCTTCATACTTGAAAGCTCATCCTGATACAAGATGTATAACAAGCGGCGGGCAAGGGTTTAATGAGCCTGAGCCCGAGGGCGATTTCATGAAAAGATATCTGGTCAGATCCGGGATCAGCGCCGACAGGATAGTAGCAGAGTCTGAATCCAAGAATACATCCGAAAATCTGCGGTTCAGCGGGAAATTACTTGATCTTGAAAATAACAAAATAGGAATAGTTACCAATAACTTCCATGTAAAGAGAAGCTGCCTTATTGCCCGGCATCTGGGTTATAAAAACCTGACTGGTCTGCCGGCTCCGTCTCGCCCGGTATATCTTCTTAATAATGTGTTCAGGGAAGAGATTGCTATCCTGAAAGATCTGGCAGTTGGGAACATATGATCACAGTGTCAAAATTCTGCCGCCATGAGTAATCACAGAAGAGTGTCAAAATTGCATTTTGCCACTCTGGGAAAAATCAGATAATTCGCAATGTAAATTTATATGAAAGGATTGATCATGGAAAATAATAATCTGATAATTAGAAAAGCCGAGAAGAAAGATATTCCGAGGATCGGGGAACTCCTGGGACAGGTAAACAGGATTCATCATGATATCAGACCGGATCTTTTTAAGATTGGAAGAAAATACTCTGAAAGCGACCTGGAAGAGATTATTAATGACCCGGAGAGACCGGTATTTTGCGCCATAGACGCTAAGAGCGGCGCTCTGGTCGGCTACTGCATGACAGAACTTACGAAAACAGACGACGCGATCAGAACGAAGATGAAGACCATCTATATAGACGATCTCTGCGTGGATGAGAAATGCCGGGGAAAGCATGCCGGTTCCGCTCTCTATGAAGCCGTAGCGGATTTTGGCAGGCAGAATGGTTTCTACAATGTCACGCTTCATGTATGGGAAGGAAACGACAAGGCAAAAGCCTTCTACGAGGCGATGGGAATGAAGACCATGTATACCTGTCTGGAAGAAATTCTATAAGCAAAGCATCGAATGATATGAGTTGAAAAAAACTTCCCGCTTTTTTGATAATCTTCGTCGCGAAGGATTCATTTGCTTTTTGCCAAGAGATGTCACAGTGGTGGCGAACATAGTGATTTTTGGTCAAAAAAATATCCCGTAACATGAGTTACGGGATATTTTCAGAATGAGACGCCCATCAGCTTCTCTTCTTTCTCCTTATTCCAAGGAACATCGAGCTTACAGCTCCTGCCAGCCCAAAGAGAAGACTTGCTTCTCCCGGCAGGGTATAGCCGAATCCGGTCTTTGGTGATTTGCCTTTTGCTTCAGTTGCCTTCGGAAGAGTTTCTGCCTTTACGGATGTGCCTGCGGCAGCTTTCTTCGGAAGAATGTGGAAGGTGGTTTTCACGGGATTCTTCGTGCCGTATTTATATTCGAATTCTACTATATGATCGCCTGCAGAGAGCGTATTTAGGAAGGAATCCTTAAGAGTGACTATAGTAGAACCTTTCTTTACGGTGTAATTTGACTTGTCGACCAGCTTGTTATCGATATAGAGAGCCTGGAACTGGTCGAAGTCGCCGTCCGACTTTATCGTGAGTCCTTCGCTGCTGCCATCGGTATATGACGGCTCGACGGTTGTGATCTTGTAATCCGGAGCCAGAGGATAGTAGACTGCGAAGGCTTCAGCATATTCTTTTGTGGCAGTTTCCAAAGCTGCTGACGCATCTTCTAAAGTCTTTTTAGCAAGCTCTGCATCTTTTTTCAGCTCAGTGAGACGCGCCTCGCCCTTATCAATATTTGACTTGAGCTCCTTTGCTGCCGATACATATTTTTTATAAGAGTCAAGGAGCTTATTGTCAGTAGGATTTTCAGGGCTTGCAGCAGAGACTTCTTTTATATTCTTCTCCACTTCAGCGAGAGTGTTTTTGGCTGTCTCAAGTGTTCTGGTGAGATTTGTTACTTCATTCTCGACCTTTGTAAGTTCTGTCGCTGCACTGTCGGCTGTCGCTTTCTTTTCATTATAATCTTCTTCCTTTGCCTTAAAATCAGAAGCAGCTTTGTCATATGCATTCTTTTCTGCGGTAGCCTTTTCGTTAGCAGCAGTTAAAAAAGCGGAGGCTTTATCGCTTGCCACCTTAAGGGATGCCGTATCGTCTTCTTTCTTTTTAAGAATTGCGGGACCATCTTTTTTCAGAGCATTAAGATCCTCTAATTTCTTCTCAGAAGAATTCAATGTTGTCTCAGCATCTTTAAAAACCTTTGATTTTGCATCTTCATCAGCTTTCGCGGCATCCACCTTTTCTTTCAGAGCCTTTAAAGCCTTGTCTTTTTCTTCTTGTTTTTGGGTAAGAGCGCTCTTTGCATCATTTAGATCTTTTCCGGCAGCATCTTTTTTTGAAGCCGCATTGTCTAATGCGGCTTTGGCTTTACTCTTGGCAGTGCCCTTATCGGATAGGTCGGATGTATTTGCTTTTACATCTGCATCAGCATTTGCCTTTTTAGTCTCAGCTTCTTTTAAAGCAGTATTCGCGGCTTTAAGTGCATCTTCCTTCTTTTTTACATCGGCATCTGCTGAATCCATGGCGGTCTTTGCAGCTATGACGGATGAATCAGATGAGACATCAGTAGTATGATTTGCTTTATATTCAGCAATCTTCCCATCTATTTTTGAAATGAAGGAATCTACATCCATCTCTGTTCCATCAGCCCCGCCAAGCTGCAGGACGTAGCCGTTCCAGTATCTTTGTGTTCCGGCTGAATGATTATCCATTGCTGACATACCGGCGGAAGTATATTCGGAATCCACCATATTCAGATAGTGACCGGTATTATGAAAAAGGGCAGGGTATTTTTCATATATTGCATATCCGGTCATATCATTATTAAGGTCTGGATATGTAGTCTTGTCATTTAAAGCATTCTGATATATGGTGATTTCATCATACCAGGCTTTATTTGCGCTTTTCATCGAAAAATCCCCTGCCCAGTTCTCGCTATAGTCAGAAGGATCTTTAGGACGATTGTTTGGTTCATGATTAGAATAAAAATGAGCTTCATTAGTTTCTTCAAAGAACGCATTAGAAAATGCCGTATTCCACATTTTAAGAGGACTTACCTTTAATATCTGCATATAAGAAGGTACCGGTCTCTGGGTTTCATTCTTTCTGTAAGTCGTGACATCGGCAATACCTTCAGCTGCTGTGCGGAGGTTACTTATCTTAAGAGCATTGTCTATCTTCTTATAAAAATTACCAGTCATAAGTGGCTTGAGGTCAGTTGATGATTCCATTGCATTGAGCCACTGGTCGTATGTTGTGCCTGTGAGCTCCTGAAGGAGTTCCTGGCCAAGTTTGGTCTCTTCTGCTTCTGAAAGTGTATGATTTTTTGTTGCGTCGGCTACTGCCTTTGAATAAGCATCGTTTGCGTTTTTATAAGCTGCGGTTGCATCATCATAAGCTTTCTTTGCCGCATTGACAGCTTCGTTTGCCTTATCCAGGTCTTTTTTTGCATTTAAAGCTGCATTTGCGGACGCATTAAGCGCTTTCTTTGCTTCATCTACGGCTTTTGCTGCGGCATCGTATTTCTCTTTTTCTTCATTATAGGCTTTTTCTGCAGCGTCATAAGTCGCCTGTTTTTCTTTTACTTCGTCAGCGGCTTTTATTATAGCAGGATCTTCTTTAGCTGATTCGGTCTTATAATTTTCTTCTGCTGTTTTTGCATCTTCTGAAGCTTTATCATATGCAGCCTTGGCATTGGAGAGGGCTTTTTTAGCTTCTTCTTTGGTAGCCTCAGCTTTCGAAAGAGCATTGTCTATATCTTTATAATTGGCAGTTGTCTGATCGAGATCTGCCTTGGCTTCATCATAGGATTTTTTTGCAGCGTCGGCGGCATCATAAGCCTTCTTTGCCGCTTCATTTGCTTCATTATATGCTTCAGCCTTTGCGTCAAGATCTGTCTTCGACTGAGTCAGGGCAGTGGATGCAGATGTTTCTGCAGCTTTTGCGTCCTCTGACTGTTTTCTTATATTAGTAAGGGAGGCATTCGCATTTTCGCATGCTTTTTTCGCATTATAAACAGCAGTCTCGGAATCAGTTTTCTGCTTTTCGAGGCCGGATTTAATTTCATTTAGTTCGTCAGCAGCTTTCTTGTTTGTCTCATCGTAGGACTTTTTTGCCGTATCAAGAGAAGCTGTCTGATCTGTCAAAGCCTTTGTTGCGGTTTCATTTTGTTCTTTAGCATAATCAGCCTGGTCCAAAGCGTCAGCGTATACTGTTTGAGCATCAATGTAGTTATTGTAGGCTTCCTCAAGTGAGACGGCGGTTTCTTTACTGTCTTCCGCCTTGGATTCTTTACTGTCTTCTGCGGAATCTGCCTTTACGACGGCGCTCATTTCGGGAGATATTCCGATCAGAGTGGCTGCGGCTGCCGCGATCGTAACCGATTGGATCACTTTTTTCTTCATAAAAAATCCTCCTCTTTTAAGTAGTAGAAATAACATTTCAATCTGATTTTAATACCGGTGGAAAAAACTATCAATCATAATTTTCTTTTCTGAAGCGATAATTTCCTGCTGGAATAATCCGGCAGATAATGTTATTATGACGAAAGTGATTTAAAGGGCATGGGGATTGGCTTCATGTCTTTTTTTGTAATTAAAGAAGAGGCAGTTTTATGAAGATAGTATGTCTTGAGAGAGACAGCATAGGAAAAGACATTGACTTCTCAGGTTTCGAGGAGCTGGGAAGCCTTTCTATAAGCGATAGGGCACCCGGCAGTCCTGAGGAACTGAAGGAAAGATTAAGGGGCTTTGACGCTGTGCTTTCGAATAAGATCAGGCTGAATGAAGAGACGCTTTCGGGTACGGGCATCCGTGTCATCATCGAGATGGCTACAGGATACGATAATATAGATCTTGATTACTGCAGGGCACATGAGATCGCTGTTTTTAATGCAGGTCATTATTCCACAGACGCCTGCGCCCAGCATACATTTGCACTTGCTCTCGCGCTGATGGGCAAGGTGCCTTATTTTGACCGCTATGTAAAAAGCGGCGGATATTCTGCCAGCGGAAATTTCACAGACCTCACTCATCCCGTGATCGAGGTGGCAGGCAAGACCTGGGGAATCGCAGGCATGGGAAATATCGGAAGGAAGGTCGCGTCTATTGCAAAGGCTTTCGGAGCTGATGTGATCACATATGCTACTTCAGGGAGACCGGGAACTGAATATGAGTCGGTATCTTTTGACGAGTTTTTAAAGAGGTCTGATATTATATCGATCCACTGTCCTCTCACTGACCGGACACTTCATCTGTTTGACGAGAGCGCTTTTCGTAAGATGAAAAAGACGGCATATCTTATCAATGTGGCAAGAGGTGCTGTGGTAGACGAGAGAGCTCTTGCCGATGCCATCATTGATGACGAGATTGCAGGAGCCGGAATAGATGTGCATGAGTCCGAGCCGATAGAGGCGGATCATCCCCTTCTTAACATAAAGGATACAGACAGGCTTTTACTTACTCCTCACATGGCATGGGCATCGGTGGAGGCAAGGCAGAGGGATGTCGATATTTCCGCGGAGAATCTTAGAGCTTATATTTCAGGAGAGAAAAAGAATAGGATAGTGTGATATGTCATATAAAGCAGCAATATTTGATATGGACGGGACAGTGTTGGACACACTGACGGATCTCAGGCTTGCCATAAATTATGCCATGGGTCAGGCCGGTCATAAGAATGATTTTACTGAAGACGAGACAAGGATATTTTTCGGCAGCGCCGTCCATGTGGCGATCCAGCGGGCGCTTTTAAGAGAAAAAGGAGCGGACGCCGGAGAACTTCTTCTTATCGGTACTGAGGGACACGAGACAGCGCCGGGGATCGACGAAGATGAAGTGAACAGGATCCAGGCAATCTATAAGCCTTACTATGACAGGATCTGTTCGGATCATACAAAGGCTTATCCGGGAATACATGAAGCTATTAAAAGAATAAAGGCATCAAAGGTTCTTTGCGCAGTGGTTTCCAACAAGCCTGACGAGGCAGTGCAGAAGCTGGTTCATGATATTTTCCCCGGTGATTTTGATTTCGCGCTCGGAGAGAAGCCGGGCACCAGGAGGAAACCTGCTCCGGACATGACAGAGCAGTCGCTTTTGGCTCTCGGAACAAATAAAGATGAGGCCGTATACATAGGAGATTCCGAGATAGATATCATGACAGCATTAAATTCAGGCATGGACGAGATAGCGGTCACATGGGGCTTCCGCCCCGAAGAATATCTGAAACAGACGGGAGCGGTTACTATAGTTCATAACGCGGATGAACTGGCGAAGGCGATAGTCGGTTAGGCATCATTCTTCACCGGACATCGGAAAGGATAAAAGATGACAGAAACCAGTTATCAGGATGTGCAGAGAATATCTGAAAGCGGTGATTTCAGAAGAATTCCCATAAAGAGGGAGATGCTTTCTGATATAAGGACTCCAATCGAGACTTTGAGGGCGCTCCAGAATGAATCGGACCATTGCTTCATACTCGAAAGCGCTGAGGATTCGAGACAGTGGGGCAGATATACATTTCTGGGATTCGATCCGGAGATGGAGATCAGATGCCGGGATGGAGAGATGTATGTCACCGAAGGCAATGAGACAAAGAAGTGTCATACGGATCATCCGGGAGAATTTATAAAAAATGTTGTGTCTCTGAATAAGAGTCCGGCCTTGGAAGGTTTTCCGACATTTACGGGAGGTCTCGTAGGATATTTTTCATATGAATATATGCAGTACGGCGAGCCGGCGATAAAATTCAATAATCCCGGAAATTTCGACGACTGCGACCTTATGCTTTTTGACAAGCTGATATGCTATGACAATCTCTATCAGAAGATAATTCTCATAGCAAATGTAAAAGCTGATGACACATCAGCTGAGTCGCTTAAGGAAGCCTATAAGAGAGCTTTAAGCGATCTTGACAGAATGGATGATATTATCCGGCACGGTAAGAAAGCAGCCCATGTCAGGGGTCATCTGAAAAGCGAGCTTAAACCTCATCTTGACATGAAAGAGTTTTCAGAAAAAGTTGAAAGAATAAAACACCATATAATAGAGGGCGATATATTTCAGCTTGTCTTTTCAAATCCCATGGAAGCCGAATTCGAGGGAAGCCTCCTGGATACCTACAGGATACTGAGGACGACCAATCCGTCGCCGTATATGTTCTATTTTTCCGGGGATATGGAGATCGCGGGAGCATCTCCTGAAACGCTGGTAAAAGTCACAGGACGGAGTGTAAAAACTTTTCCACTGGCCGGTACAAGGAAGAGAGACGCCGATGCAGAAGAGGATGCCCGTCTCGAGAGAGAGCTTCTCGCGAATGAAAAAGAAAGAGCCGAGCACAATATGCTTGTAGACCTGGGAAGGAATGACATCGGCAGACTTTGCCGCTTCGGAAGCGTTCATGTGGACAGATACATGAACGTACTCAGATTCTCCCATGTCATGCATATAGGTTCTGAAGTGGAGGGGACTTTAAGAGATGATGTGAGCGCCGTAGACGCGATAGATACAGTGCTTCCCGCAGGAACGCTCTCCGGAGCTCCAAAGGTCAGGGCTTGTCAGATCATAGAAGAACTTGAGGATTCGAGACGGGGTCTTTATGGCGGCGCCATAGGTTATGTGGACTTTACAGGAAATCTGGATGTATGCATAGGAATCAGGCTTGCATTCGCGAAAGACAATACTGTTTATGTAAGGTCCGGAGCAGGAATCGTCGCGGATTCCATACCTGAAAATGAATATCAGGAATGCGTCAACAAGGCAGCTGCTGTAGTGCAGGCAATCAGGGAGGCGGACAATGATACTTCTTATTGATAATTATGACAGTTTTTCCTATAACCTGTATCAACTGATCGGATCTATGGATCCGGATATCCGCGTTATCAGGAATGATTATTGCAAAGCTTCTGAGCTTGAAAACATGGATCTTTCGGCCATAATTCTGTCACCGGGCCCGGGCAGACCAAGTGAAGCGGGAATCTGCGAGGATGTGGTAAAGGAATATACGGGACGGCTTCCGATTCTTGGAGTATGCTTAGGACATCAGGCTATATGCGAGGCAGCCGGCGCAAAGATAACATACGCAAAGGAGCTGATGCATGGGAAACAGTCGGAGGTGAGGCTTCGCACCGGCTCGCCCCTTTTTAATGGGATGCCTGAGACCATTCTTGCGGGACGCTATCATTCTCTTGCAGTGGATCCTGACTCTATGCCTGAAAATCTGCTTCCGATTGCAGCTTCCATAGATGGTGATATAATGGCGGTGAATGTATCAGGAACAGATACGTATGGGATTCAGTTTCATCCGGAGTCTATAATGACTCCTGACGGCGATAAGATTATCCGTAATTTTCTGAATCTAAGGAAATAAAATACATCTGACATCAGCACGGTTTGGAAAGGTGTTTAATGCTTATATGTAAAAACTGCGGCGCAAAGCTTGCCGATCATTCAAAAAAATGTTATGCTTGCGGGACTCCTGTGACGCCTGATACCGTGGAGGGCACTCCGAAGGATGAGGCGGAGATGCCTGAGGGCAGGAATGTATGGCAGGAAAAATATGGAGCCGGTAAAGAAAAAATAGAGAAGACCGGACCGGATGATCCAGGATTTCAGAATCCCTTTGATCCTGAAAATGATCCTTTTTTGAACTGGTCTGAGTCTGATATTTTCAGAAGGCTGCAGGAAGAACAGCAGAAGGTCTACAAGGCGCCTACGGATGAGCAGCTTCTTATTGGAGACGGCGCCTTTGAGTATACGCTGAAGTTCGCAAGGCTCCGCGACAGGGGCACCATGCTGTCGTGGAACTGGTGGGCTTTCCTGGTAGGACCCATCTGGTTCATATACAGGAAGATGTATTTTCTCGGTTACATGATGCTGATTCTGGGAATATTCGGGGCATTCATGTTCAGATCCTCGGTTTATTATTACTTGATCACATTTCTCGTAGATACGCTTATGGGAATGTTTGGTGACAGTCTGTATATGGCAAGGATAGAGAGACTGGAGAAGCATATACCCAAGGATGACTCCGAGAAAAAGAATGCATATATAAGACGCCATGGCGGTACTTCAATGGTTGGTGTGGTGATTTCTTTTATTGCTTATGAGATAATTCTGGTTCTTCTAGGAAGGTAGAAAAATTTATGCAGAAGATGCCTTCAGGGGGTCTCGGTGCTGATGAAGTGCGTGAAAGAGAAGAGAAAGGTCTTGTTAACCGCCAGGTTGACCGTTCGCAGAAGACAGTCAGGCAGATAATAAGAGAAAATACTCTTACTTACTTCAACCTGATATTTCTCATTCTCGCTTTACTTCTGATAGCCGCAAGAGCCTATACGGGACTTACGTTTCTTCCTGTCATAATCGCAAATACGCTTATAGGAATCGCTCAGGAGATTTATGCCAAGTCCGTTCTGGACAAGCTTTCGATAATGAATGCTCCGACCGCTAAGGTGGTTCGCAGCGGAAGTATTATGGAGATACCGATTGAGCGTATCGTAAAGGATGATATTATTTTTCTTTCGTCCGGCATACAGATACCGGCCGATGCGGAGATAGTGTCCGGCAGTCTTTCCGTAAACGAGTCTCTTTTGACCGGGGAATCTGATGAAATAGAGAAAAACACCGGCAGTACGCTGATGTCAGGCAGCTTTGTGGTATCGGGAGAAGCATACGCCGTTGTTACAGCTGTTGGAGCGGATTCATATATAAATCAGCTCTTGAGGAAAGCAAAAAGCATGCCCGGCGGCGAGAGGTCAGAGATGGTAAGATCCATTGACCGTCTGGTTCAGGTGATGGGAATAATCCTGATACCAATGGGTGTGACTCTTTTCGTCCAGAGCTACTGGTTCAGGGATGTGGATTTCTCCACATCCGTATCGTCAATGGTGGCAGCGGTAATAGGAATGATTCCTGAAGGCTTATATCTGCTCGTATCGGTCACTCTTGCCATGAGTGCTGCCAGGCTCGCGCTCAGTCATGTGATGCTTCATGATATGAAGTCTATTGAGTCGCTTGCCAGAGTAGATGTCCTCTGTGCAGACAAGACAGGAACCATTACTGATACAAAGATGCTGGTCGCAGGAGCTGTGACTCCGGGAAGCAGCAAGACTTATGATCCTTTTATTGACAGTTCTGACAAGGAGGCTGCCGTATGGTCTGACTCCGATGATGAAGAGATATATGAGGATCTGACTAGGAAAAAGAAATCAAAGAATGAAAAGGATAAAGATAATTCGGGGAAGAGCCCGGATCATTCTATGGACGATCTGACAGCTGATGTGAGAGACCTTATTTCTGATTATCTTCTGGCTCTTTCTGATGACAATATTTCCATGAAGGCGCTGAGGGATTATTTTATTACGGATGACAAAGGGAAAAGAACAGGCAGGAGGGTGGTAAAGGCACTCCCATTTTCCTCTAAGAATAAATATTCCGCTGTTCATTTTAGCGATGCGACCTGTATTCTGGGAGCGCCGGAGATAGTTCTTAAAGATAGTTATGACACATACAGGCAGGAAGTGGAGTCATACGCTTCGCGCGGGCTCAGGGTCATGGTTTTCGCGAAAGCGGACGGTATTCCCGAGAGCCCTGAGGAAATACATTCAGCATCGCCTCTTGCTTTTATTCTTCTTCAGAATCCTATCCGCCCCAATGCAAGAAAGACTTTTGATTATTTCAAACGCCAGGGCGTGACCGTGAAGGTCATATCAGGAGACAATCCTGTGACTGTCTCGAATGTGGCGAGGCTTGCCGGTATCGATAATGCATCTCAATTTATAGATGCTAGGGAACTGGACACCCTTGATAAGATAGCTGATGCCGTGGAAAAATATACGGTCTTCGGCCGCGTGACACCTGAGCAGAAGAGGCTTATAATAAGAGCTCTTCAGGCGGACGGTCATACAGTGGCCATGACCGGAGACGGTGTCAACGATATCCTGGCTATGAAGGACGCCGACTGCTCGATTGCGATGGCTTCGGGGTCTGACGCAGCAGTGCAGTCAGCCGAGGTGGCGCTTCTGGATTCCGAATTTTCACATATGCCTGAGATAGTCGGTGAAGGCAGACGTGTGATAAATAATATTGAGAGATCGGCAACGCTTTTTCTGGTCAAGAATATTTTTTCAGTTCTTCTCGGACTGTTTTCTATATTGTCCACGAATACTTATCCGCTGAAGCCGGCACAAATATCTCTGATCAGCACCTTCAACATCGGCATACCGGCCTTTTTCCTGGCTATGGAGCCAAATCACAAAAGGTCGTCGGGGCATTTCATGAGCAGGGTTTTAATAAGGGCGCTCCCGGCAGCGATAACGGATTTCCTGTCGATTTCCGCCCTTGTGGTATTCGCGCAGACCTTCCATGTGTCGGCAGCTGATGTGTCGATCGCAGCGACATTTTTGCTGGGAATAGTAGGCTTTATTATTCTTTTCAATATTAGTTCGCCGCAGAATGCATACAGGATAGCCGTGCTTATTGGCTGTATTGCAGGGCTCATAGTTACGGCTTACTTTTTCAACGGACTTTTCGAGATAAGTTTTATATCGAAGAAATGCGCCATGCTCTTTGTGCTGTTTGCGATAGCAACGGAACCTTTCATGCGGTATCTTACAAAGCTGTCCGGTGTGATAGAGACTGCGCTTCTTTCACATGATAAAAAAAGGAAAACGAGGGGAGGAAAGAGATATAAGAAGATAGTAAAAAATAAGTGAGGTTATATTATGCAGGGAAATCTTACAAAGGGATCTCCGATCCGTGTTATTTTAAAGTTTATGATTCCGCTTTTCATCGGAAACATATTTCAGGTCTTCTATAACATGGTTGATACCATAATAGTCGGCCGCTACGTCAGCGCGGACGCTCTGGCGGCAGTCGGGTCGACCGGATCTGTGATGTTTCTGATTATCGGTTTCTGCGGTGGTCTGACGACGGGGTTTACCGTGCTTACTTCTCAGCGTTTTGGCGCCGGAGATAAGAAAGGCATGAAGGTATCGGTTGCAAATGCCGTTATCTTGTCAGTGATCGTGACAGTGGTCATGACGTCTTTATCGCTTTTGCTTCTGCATCCGATATTAAAGGTTATGAATACTCCGAAAGAGATATATGAGATGGCATATTCATATATATCTACCATCTGCATAGGCATTGTCTTTTCCGTTGCGTATAATCTCCTGTCGTCATTATTGAGATCCATAGGAAACAGCACTGCCCCGCTCTTTTTTCTGGTGTTTTCGGCATGTCTGAATGTCGCACTGGATCTTCTGTTTGTGATTACATTTAAAATGGGTGTGGCCGGGGCTGCCTGGGCTACTAATGTAGCTCAGGGTCTGTCTGCCGTTTTATGCGCGATTTACATTGTAATAAAGAATAAAGATCTGGTTCCAGAGCGGGGAATGTGGCACCTTGATAAAAAGGCCACAGCTTTTCAGATGACAGTAGGGATGCCGATGGCTCTTCAGTTTTCCATAACAGCATCCGGTACTGTTGTAATGCAGACTGCTGTAAATCTCTTTGGAGCTACCGCCGTTGCTGCTTTCACAGCAGCCAATAAAGTTCATAACCTTATGATGCAGGCTATGATGTCCATGGGGCAGGCGATGGCGACCTATTGCGGACAGAACATGGGAGCAGGTTACGCTGACAGGATTTCAAAAGGTGTCAGATCCTCGGTTATCACAATGACTGTTTATTCAATATTAAGCGGGATAGCTGTGGTGTGGCTCCTGAAGCCTTTGATGGGAATCTTTTTCTCAGGGAATGTGGATATGGCGTCGATGATGCCTTATGCAAAGATATATATAGTGCAGTGCGCGCTTTTCTATATACCGCTTTCATATATTTTTATTTTCAGGAATACCATGCAGGGCTGCGGATATGGTCTTCTTCCCATGCTAGGTGGAGTGGTGGAGATGATATGCAGGGTATCTGTTGCGGTGCTCTCTATGCATCTTATGTCGTACAGGCTTGCCGCTTTTTGTGATCCGGCCGCCTGGATCGGAGCGGGGCTGTTTACAGGAGTGTCCTATATCTTTGTCATGAAGAAGGTATACCGGACCCTGTCGGGAAAAAACAAGACCGGAGCCTGACCGCATTGCATTTATTCTGCTAATCTGTATAATATCTATGTTTCGTGTTTTTCGAAAATAGCTATAAGGGGATCTGTGATGTCAAGATATGATGATGACGAATTTACGCCGGAAGAGATAAGAGACGCTTTAAAGAATAAGAAAAAGAAGCTGGACAAGCGAAAAAAGAAGGCGTTACTCAAAAAAAGAAAGTCTGACCTTTCGCCTATGGAACTGAAGCTTTACAAGAGACTGAAGGCAAAGTCCAGAAAGAAAAAGAGAAGAGTGATACTGATCATCGAGATCATTGTGATCCTGCTTCTGGTGGGAGTATTCTATGTATGGTCCAAGCTCGGTAAGATCAATTTCACAAAAATCGGTAAAACCGAGAAGAATGATCTGGATGAAGAGACCGAGCAGCTTCTGCATGGATATACCAATATAGCTCTTTTTGGAATTGATAACAGGTCAAACGGCAATTTCGATACGGGTAATTCGGATGCTTTAATGGTCGCATCAATTAATAATGACACAAAGGAAGTAAGGATCGTATCCATATACCGAGATTCTTTCCTGGATATGGATGGAGACGGCAAGCTAAGAAAATGCAATTATGCATACAATCATCCTGAGGATGGCAAGAAGGGACCTCAGGAGGCGATCGACATGATAAACAGAAACCTCGATCTTGACATCGAGGACTATGTCACGGTTGATTTTAAAGCTCTGGTAGATGCCGTTGATGCTGTTGGCGGAGTGGATATTAATATTGAATCCACACAGGAAATCAAGTATCTGAATGATTATATGAACGAAGTTGAATATATTACCGGTAAGGATTCGAAGAGAGTCACCAATACGGGTATGCAGCATCTGGATGGCGTGCAGGCGCTGTGCTATTGCCGAATAAGATATACTTCAGGAGGAGATTTCAAGAGAGCTGCCCGTCAGAGAACTGTTCTGACGCAGATTTTTGAGAAAGCAAAGACAGCTTCTGCAGGTCAGATAAATGAAATGATCGACGGTATTTTCCCGGAGATATCGACTTCTCTTTCTGCTCCCGAACTTATTGGTCTCGCTACAAATGTGAAATCATACAAGCTGGCCGGAACCCTCGGCTTCCCGATGGATAAGAGAACTGCAACATACGGCTCCTCCATCGGATCAGTTGATGTGCCGTGTACGCTGGAGTCGAATGTCAAAAAAGTATATGCATATCTTTTCAATGAAAATGATTATGATCCTTCTGAAAAGGTAAAGGAGATAAGCAGCGAGATTCAGAAATACACAGGATTCGATGAGAGCGATGCAGTAAACTACGGTGATGATCAATATGCTACAGGAGACGGCAGCAAGGCAGCATCATCAACTTCAGATGATACGTCCTCTGATAATTGATTTTGAGTTATAATAGACTGAAGAAACAGAACTTTTATAGGAGAGAGATATGTGCGGAATAGTTGGTTACGTTGGGAAAAGACAGGCCGCTCCGGTGCTTCTGGACGGACTTTTTAAACTTGAGTACAGAGGATATGACTCTGCCGGACTGGCCGTCCGTGACGGAGATGCTCCGGCAATAGTGGAAAAGGAAGTCGGACGCCTCGAGAATCTCTCCAGAAAGGTTGACGGAGGAAAAGCTCTTCCCGGCTGCTGTGGTATAGGTCATACGAGATGGGCTACTCATGGAGCTCCGTCTGTAATAAATGCCCATCCTCATGTATCCGGAAATTGTTCGCATTCCGGCTGCGGTCCTGTAGAGTCAGAGGTCGTAGGTGTACATAACGGGATCATTGAGAATTACAAAGAGATAAAGAATAAGCTCTTGAAGCATGGATATCAGTTTTATTCAGAGACTGATACAGAAGCTCTGGTAAAGCTCATAGATTATTATTACAACAAATACAAGATGGGTCCCATCGATGCTATCGCAAAGACCATGGTGAGAGTAAGGGGTTCATATGCCCTTGAAGTCATGTTTTCCGATTATCCCGGAGAAATATATGCTGCAAGGAAAGACAGCCCCATGATTCTTGGTGAGGGCGATGGAGAGAATTTCATAGCATCTGACGTGCCGGCAATTCTGAAATATACAAGAGACGTTATCTATGTAGATAATATGGAGATGGCTCGTATCACAGCTGATGATATCACTGTATATAATCTTGACGGAGATACCGTTGACAAGACTCCTGTTCATATTGATATGGATGCAGAGGCAGCTGAAAAGGGAGGATATCCTCATTTCATGCTGAAGGAGATCCATGAACAGCCGCGCGTTACATCAGACACATTGAACAGATATATAAAAGTAGTGGATGGAGAAAAACGCATAGATCTCTCTGAGACAGGACTCACAGAAGAAGAGATCGAGTCATTCAAGACCGTTTATTTCGTGGCGTGCGGTTCGGCATGGCATGTAGGCATGCAGACCCAGTATGTGATGGAGGAGTTTACTGATCTTCCTGTAAGATGCGAGCTGGCAAGCGAATTCAGATACAGAAACATGAAGCTTGATCCGAATGGACTGGTAATAATAATCTCTCAGTCGGGAGAGACGGCTGATTCCCTGGCTGCGCTTCGGATGGCAAAAGAAGCCGGACTTACGACGCTTTCCATAGTGAATGTCGTTGGTTCATCCATAGCCAGAGAATCTGATCATGTCATGTATACTCTTGCAGGTCCTGAAATATCAGTGGCGACCACAAAGGCATATAGCTGCCAGCTGCTGTGCGGTTTCATGCTTTCACTTGAATTCGGAAGATTGAGAAACTCTCTGGAAGAACCGGAAAAGTACGGATATTATATAGACGAGCTCTTGTCAATCCCCGACAAGATTTCGAAAGTCCTTGAGAGCAAGGGAAGGATACAGTGGTTCGCCGCCAAATTCTCAAATGCGAAGGATATGTTCTTTATCGGAAGAGGCATAGATTATGCGATCTGTCTCGAAGGTTCGCTCAAGATGAAGGAAATTTCCTATATACATTCCGAGGCCTATGCTGCCGGAGAACTGAAGCATGGCACCATATCTCTTATTGAGGATGGTACTCTTGTAATTGGTTCTCTTACGCAGAGCAGACTCTATGAGAAAACTATTTCCAATATGGTCGAGTGCAAGAGCCGCGGAGCTTATCTTTGCGCTGTAACTGAGGATGGCAGATATGATGTGGAAGATCAGGCGAACTTCACTATCTATGTACCGAAGGTAGATGAGCATTTCATAGGAAGCATAGCTATTATCCCTCTGCAGCTTCTAGGTTATTATACTTCGGTGGCCAAGGGTATCGATGTCGACAAGCCGCGAAATCTTGCCAAGAGCGTAACTGTTGAATAAGGGTATTGTCATAGCATGAGAAAACTTCGTGATCCGAATGATGTGATGGACGCTGTGTTTGAGTGGTGTTTCAGAAATCATCCCAACGGAAGAAAAAAAGCGCTTCCCATATACAGACGGCGTAAACAGTTTTTTATGTACGGCATATTCGGACTGGGAACCTATATCATCTCAATAGGCAGTTATGCGCTGTTTACGGAAGCATGGAACTGGGACATTCTGGTGGCAAATGTGCTTTCCTGGATATTTGCCACAGCGTTTGCTTTCTACACCAACAGAAAATGGGTCTTTGTGAATCACCAGAAAGGCATGTTCGCTTTTGTGCGTCAGCTCAGCGGATTCGGAGGCGGGAGACTTATCACTCTGGCAATAGAGGAATGGATGCTTTTCTTCTTTGTCTGGCAGCTGGATCTACCCAATATGATAGTCAAATTCTTTAGTCAGATCATAGTAGTGGCGCTGAATTACGTTTTTTCAAAGCTTATTGTCTTCAAGAAGAAGGAAATGGATAAGCGTGAGATAGAAGACTGGGGAGAAGAAAAATAGTTTTTTCGGAGGATAATAATGACATTTGACGAAGCTTTTAAGGTTTTAAAAGACCATGGCCAGGAACACGTCCTGAATGGATTTAATGAACTTTCGGATAAAGAGAAGGAAATTCTTCTTAATCAGATAGGGGATATTAACTGGGATGATATATCACTTGTAAAGTCCAGAATAAATGGAACCGAAAAGAAAGAGTCAGAGAAAAAGATAATGCCACTCCCTGCACTTGAGCTTTCCGAGATTGAGTCAAAAAAAGACGAATACAGGGCAGCAGGTAACAAAGCCATACAGGACGGACGCACAGCAGCTGTTCTTCTGGCAGGCGGTATGGGAACGAGACTCGGCCTCGATAAGCCCAAAGGCGAGCTTGATATAGGAGAGACCGGAAATCTTTATTTATTCGAGAGACTGGTGGAAAATCTGAAGACATCCTGCTCCGGAAACACTTCAATACCTCTTTATATCATGACATCTGAAAAGAATGATGAAGAGACGAGACGCTTTTTCAAAGAACATGATTATTTCGGATATCCAAAGGAAGATATAAATTTCTTTATCCAGGAGATGGCTCCGGCAGTGGATTTTCACGGTAAGCTCCTTATGGAGGCGCCGGGAAGACTTGCTACTTCTCCGAATGGAAACGGCGGATGGTTCTCATCTCTCGCAAGAGCCGGACTGATTGACGATCTCCACAGACGCGGAGTCGAGTGGATCAACATCTTCTCAGTGGATAATCCTCTGCAGAATATTTGCGATCCTGTTTTTGTAGGAGCAACGATCCTTTCAGGATGCAAGTCCGGATCAAAAGTGGTCAGGAAAAATGATCCTCATGAAAAAATGGGAGTGGTATGCCTGATAGACGATATGCCGTCTGTTATCGAATATTATGAGCTGACGGAGGAGATGGCTGATGCCAGGGATGAAAAAGGAAGCCTTATATATGGGTTCGGAGTAATCTTAAATTATCTCTTCAGCATAGATAAGCTGGAGGAGATAATGAATGACAAGCTTCCTGTCCATATAGTTGAGAAGAAGATTCCGTATATAGATGAAAACGGAACATTAATAAAGCCGACTGAGCCGAATGGATATAAGTTTGAGTCACTTGTCGTTGATATGGTTAGGCTGATGGGAGATACACTTCCGTTTGAAGTAGCAAGAGAGAAAGAATTTGCGCCGATCAAGAATCTTCATGGAGTGGATTCACTTGACAGCGCACGGGAACTTTTGAAAAAGGCAGGCGTAAGAATCTGATATGGATCAGTTTGCGAGAGAACAGCTGATATTGGGAAAAGAAGGTCTGGATATTCTGCACGGGTCACGGGTGGCTGTGTTCGGAATAGGAGGAGTGGGCGGATATGCCGTGGAAGCACTGGCCAGATCCGGCATAGGAACAATAGATATAGTGGATGATGACAGAGTATGTCTTACGAATCTCAACAGACAGATACTGGCGCTCAGATCTACTGTAGGACATCTGAAGACAGAAGTATGCACTGACCGTATTCATGACATAAACCCCGACTGTCAGGTAAATGCCCATAACACATATTATCTGCCGGAGACTCGGGATGAGTTTGATTTCAGCGAGTATGACTATGTAGTGGATGCTGTAGATACCGTTACAGCAAAGATAGATCTTGTAATGGCCTGCGCTGAAACGGGTACGCCCATGATCAGCTGCATGGGAGCCGGTAATAAGCTGCATCCTGAGATGCTTATGATTGCCGATATATATGACACCTCAGTCGATCCCCTTGCCCGTGTAATGAGAAGGGAACTGAAGAAACGCGGCATAAAACGGTTAAAAGTAGTATATTCAAAAGAGAAGCCCATAAGACCAAAGGAGGATATGGCCATTTCATGCCGGGCACATTGTATATGTCCTCCCGGCACCAGGCATAAATGCACTGAGAGACGGGATATACCCGGATCGTCAGCATTTGTACCTCCGGCAGCAGGATTACTTATGGCTTCGGAGATAGTCAGAGATCTTGTACATTTCGATCAAAAATGAGTGGCATCAGATACTAATGGTAATATAGGAGGAGAAATTATGGATCCGGTCAATGAGCTCTTGCACAATCAGGTTCTGATATCAGGTGTGGTCGCATGGGTCATAGCTCAGTGTCTCAAGGTAATAGTAAATGCCATAAGAATAGGTAAGTGGGATCTGAAAAGGATCTTAGGTGACGGCGGTATGCCAAGCGCACACTCGGCTACCGTAACAGGCATTGGCATAGCGGCCGGACTCAGGTGTGGATTCGATTCTGTCTATTTTGCAATTGCCTGCATTCTTGCAATTGTAGTAATGCATGATGCAATGGGAGTAAGGCTTGAAGTATCGAAACAAGCAAAACTTTTGAACCGGATCATGCCGGAGGCACTCGGGAGAGACTTGTCAAATGATGAGACTTTGAATGTGAATGTCGGTCATACTCCGGCTGAAGTGGTTTGCGGCGGTATAATAGGATTTATTGCAGCGTGCATCCTCAACGTGATTTTCAAATAATAAAAACTTCTCGCATTATTGATGCGGGAAGTTTTTTATTTGAATTGATGCAAGCGCATTTAAAGTGCAAACTTCGTTTGCTAGCGCTTGCACTTGTAACATCACTTCGTGGTGTTACATGAATTGATGCAAGCGCATTTAAAGTGCAAACTTCGTTTGCTAGCGCTTGCACTTGTAACATCACTTCGTGATGTTACATTGACAGAAACAGAAGTATTATGATAAGGTTACTGTATTACGAGATATAGTACACACTGGTTGCACGGAGGTAGCTGATGGCTCTCATTAATTATCAGGATTCACGTCCTATATATGAGCAGATAGCATCACATTTTGAACTCATGATCTTATCCGGCGTCATGAAGCCGGATGAGCAGCTGCCGTCTGTCCGTACGCTTGCCATAGAGTTGTCGACCAATCCCAATACGGTTCAGAAGGCATTTACCGATCTGGAAAATCATGGATATATATATTCTGTCAAAGGTCTTGGAAATTTTGTAAAGGAAAATCCCGCTCTCAGGGACAAAAAGAAATCTGAGCTTACCGAAAAGATCAGGGTTGTATTTGATGAGGCGGACATGCTGGGGTTTGATGTGGATGAGATTATAAAGGAGGCGAGAGCGCTGAGATGATAGATGTCAGATATATTAATAAGAATTTCGGCGATATATGCGCAGTCAAAAATATCTCGCTCAGGATCGAAAGCAATCAGGTATTCGGGCTTCTTGGTACGAACGGAGCCGGGAAGTCAACGCTTCTTCGTATAATTTGTGACATTCTCTATCCGGACAGCGGGACTGTGATGATTGACGGAAGAGTCATCCATGATAATCCCGAAGTAAAGAAAAACATATTCTTTATTCCTGATGATGCCTATTTTTTTCCGGGCGCCACGCCTGAGACAATGATGTCCTATTACAGCGGGTATTACGAGAATTTTGATAAAAACAGATGCAAATATCTGATAAACAGTTTTAATCTCGGCATTACAAGAACCATCGATACATATTCTAAGGGTATGAAGAGACTGTTATCTATTATTCTTGGAATAAGCGCGGGTACTCCATATCTTATCTGCGATGAGACTTTTGATGGATTGGATCCTGTGGTGAGACAGGGAGTCAAGTCGCTTCTGGCAAGAGATATGGATAAACGCGGACTGACATCAGTGATATCATCACATAATCTCCGCGAGATGGAGGATATATGCGATCATATAGGACTTCTTCATAAGGGCGGTGTTATCCTGTCGGAAGATGTATCGACGATTTCAGATAAGATTCAGAAAGTGCAGGCCGTATTTATGGATGATGCCAAAAGGATCGAGACTGAAAACAAACTTGATATAAAATCCGTAAATACTGTTGGTCATATATACACATACATCATCAATGCCACGAGAGATGATGCTGAGAGAATTTTCAGCGAGGCATCTGCAATCTATTATGAGATCCTCGATCTTACAATGGAGGAAGTATTCATTTCGGAAACGGAGGCTGCCGGGTATGACATCCGAAACTTCATCAAAGAATAATAAAAGACATTCGCTCTTTTTTACGAGACAGCGGACTCTTCTGGCCAGGCGCGGGTGGGTTATAGCTGTATCGGCTGTCCTGCAGGTCATATTAAATATTGTTGCGACGCCTATTCGTATCTTATACGAGTCAAGTGAGCAGAGCATTGCATATGCGACTCTTTCAGGAAAGGCTTTTATCAGCAGGAATGCTTATATTGTGGCAGATCAGATGGGCATTTCGCCTGCCGTATGCTTGATCACGCTCTTCCTTTCTGTGCTGATAGCTCATCAGGGATTTTCGTATCTTTTCAGCAGACGGGAAATCGATTTCTTCTGGAGTCTTCCGATGAAACGGAGGAGTAGATTTTTTAATATATATATTAATGGCTTTTTTATCTACGAGATACCTTATCTCCTGTCAGTATTTCTGGGTATTTTTATATCCTGCATGATGAAAGCGATGACTATGGGCGCGTTTGTCTTCATAATCTATTCGGTAATAAGACAGACTGTGGTATTTCTTGCCGTATATTCCATAGCCGTGTTAGCTGTAATGCTGACGGGCACGGAGATTTTTGCTTTTCTGATGACCGGCTTCTTATTTGTGGCAGAACTCGCGGTAAGAGTGGTTGACTATACTTTGAAAAGTGCGTATTTCGTGACATTCAACGATCAGGGTAAAGGGATCCCGAGACTTCTTTTCTCACCGGTATATTTCTATATCAAGGGAATATCGGGGATTGACGTAATGAAGGATAATTTTGGCAGGTTTTCTGTCAGAAAAGCTCTTGCACTTGACTGGAAAAATGTCGCTCTGATTTTTATCATCGGTCTGGTTTCGGTTATTATTGCCTATGTTTTTTTTACCCAGAGAAGGGCAGAACATGCGGGACGGGGAATCGTATTCAGACCGGTGGCTTTGTTTGTAAAAATATATTGCGCCATAATATCGGCTGTTCTCACAGGTGAGATATTTGATCGTATGTTTATGCAGTCAGGGAATATCTCCTTATCAGTAACGATAATCACTCTCGTCATCGCAGTCATACTGGTATCGGGATTTGCAGAGGCCATACTTGATAAAAGCATCAAACGGTTCTTCCACCGCTGGCCGGACATGTTGCTTTCAGGAGTCGTGGCTATGTTTATTCTCTGCTTTTTCAGATACGATCTTGGAGGATACAATACCTATGTTCCGTCAAAAGACAAGATAAGTTCAGCTGAGATAGAGATGCATAACGATCCGATATTTGTTTCAGATACCAAAGATTTCCGGAAATACAGTATGAAGCTTACCGATATTGACGATGTAAGAAAGGTAGCTTCTGTTTCTCAAAAATACATGGTGAAAAAGGAAGGGATTATTTCAGGAAGAAACGAAACACATGACAGCAGCGAGGACGGCGGATATCTGAATGGCTGGTACGCCAATGTTACCTGGCATATGAAAAAAGGACAGGATATATCCCGGCAGATGATCATTCCTTATGACATAGATACTAAAGCCATGAACAGGATCATAGGCAGCGATGCCTATAGGAATGCACATTTTGCGCTTGACAGAGCATCTTTATTTATTGATGCTCCAACGGCGAATGTTACATATAAGAATGTATATGGATCATCTACCTTGAAGACTGACGGAAATGCATTGAAGGATTTTCTGGCTGCCTACAGGGAAGATTTGATCCAGTATGATTTTTCCTTTGCAACCATGAACGCCGCCTCCGGTCAGGTCGAGTGGAATATTTCGGGAAATGACGGGATGCAGTGTGAATATGATATCTATCCCAGCTTTACAAATACGATCGCATATCTTAGAAAAATCGGAGTATATCTTGAACCCAAACCGGATCTCACAAAGATCGGATATATAACTGTCACATGGTTTGATCTGAATGATCCCGGAAAGGATGTTACGGTGAAGTACAAGAACCGGGAAAAAATAAGATCGGTTCTAAAGTACTGCACGACCGGAGCAAGCCAATCAGACTGGTACCTTGCTAATCAGTCCGGCGGGACTGAATATTCTGTGGACATACATTTTAGTGCGGATGATGTCATAAATACCGTATCTTTCATCGATAACAGACCGCCTGCAATGGTTGTAAGTGACATTAATAGAAGAAAGAAATAAAGAAAGGCGTGTGAAAATGACTGCTCATTTTCACACGCCTTTTGATCCGGAAAATTTTCAGATGCCGAGCATATCGAGAAGCTTCTCTTTCGGAGTTACGCCGACGGATCTTTCGACTGCTTTACCACCTTTAAATACAATAAGTGTCGGAATAGACATTACGCTGTATTTTTCAGCAAGGTCGCTCTCCTCGTCTACGTTTATTTTTCCGACTGTAACGGACGGCTCCGTATCAGCCAGGTCTTCAACGATAGGTCCCTGCATCTGGCAAGGTCCGCACCATGTGGCCCAGAAATCGACAAGCACAGGCTTCTCGCTTTTCAGCACCATTTCGTCGAAGTTCTCGGATGTGATCTTCAAAGCTGCCATTTACATTCTCCTTTCATGAGATGGATTCAAAATGAATCCGTATAAAAACGTTTTCACATCAACAGGATAACACTATCAAGACAGACCTTCAACGTGTTATAATGATACTCGTGTCGAAAAGTTTTACCTCGGACTTATTTACTCTTAATAAATTACAAGAAAGATACAGGATAAATCGGGAAATGAATATCGAGAAGCAGGGCAGAGCACCTATATACGAGGCTCTTGAAAAATTCAGAAAGCAGCGAGTGGTTCCTTTTGACGTGCCCGGACATAAGAGGGGCCGGGGAAATCCGGAACTGACTGAATTCTTAGGTCAGAAATGTCTGGATGTAGATGTCAATTCCATGAAGCCGCTTGATAATCTGTCTCATCCTGTTTCCGTAATAAAAGAGGCTGAGGAGCTGGCGGCAGATGCTTTTGGAGCTGCCCATGCTTTTCTGATGGTCGGAGGCACGACAAGTTCGGTTCAGGCGATGGTTCTATCTACCGTGGCGCACGGAGACAAGATAATCATGCCGAGGAATGTCCATAAATCAGCAATAAATGCGCTTATTCTATGCGGGGCTGTTCCTGTATATATAGATCCGAAGGTGGATAAGGATCTGGGAATTCCACTCGGTATGGAGATAGCTGATGTGAAACGGGCAATTGAATCAAATCCTGATGCAAAGGCGATACTTATTAATAATCCTTCCTATTATGGTATATGCTCGGATTTGAAATCAATTATTGATCTGGCTCATGAACATGGTATGAAGGCACTGGTTGACGAGGCTCATGGGACCCATCTTTATTTCCATGAGAAGCTTCCTCCTGCAGGTATGCAGTCAGGGGCAGATATGGCAGCCGTGTCAATGCATAAATCCGGCGGTTCTCTGACGCAGAGTTCTATTCTTCTTACGGGAGACTCTGTGGATCCGGGATATGTGCAGCAGATAATAAACCTGACCCAGTCCACGAGTGCTTCATATCTTCTTCTGGCAAGCCTTGATATATCAAGAAGGAATCTGGCTCTGAGAGGACATGGCAGCTTTGAAAATGTAGGACACATGGCGGAATACGCCAGAAATGAGATAAATGAGATCGGCGGATATTACGCTTTCGGATCAGAGCTTATCAACGGGAAGTCAATATACGACTTCGATATCACAAAGCTTGTAATAAATACAAGAGGCATAGGTCTGACCGGAATAGAAGTATATGACCTTCTAAGAGATGAATATGACATACAGATGGAATTCGGAGAACTGTCGAATGTCCTTGCTTATATCTCTATAGGCGACAGGCTTCAGGATATAGAGAGACTGGCAGGAGCTCTTGCCGATATCAAGAGACTCTATCAGAAAGAGAAGACCGGTATCGAGACCGCGGAATATGTAAGCCCGGTGGTAAGGGCGACGCCTCAGGAAGCTTTTTATTCCGAAAAAGAGACGGTAAAGCTTACTGATGCGGCAGGGCGCATATCAGGTGAATCCGTTATGTGCTATCCGCCCGGAATTCCGATAGTGTCTCCGGGGGAACTGATAACAGACGATATCATTACATATATTAATGAAGCAAAGGAGAGAGGATGCTCCATGCAGGGCACCAAGGATCCTGACCTTAATAATATAGAGGTGCTGTCATAAATATTCAGAGGAAGAAAAAGAAGTGGCTATTTGGTTTGAGGAATATCATACAGATAATGTGAAGCTTGGGATTCACGTAAAGGAGCAGCTCTTTCACGGCAAGAGCGAATATCAAGAGATAGATGTATTTGACTCCGATGAGTTCGGCCGGGTACTGACATCAAACGGGTCTGTAATATTTACAGAGCAGGATGAATTCGTATATGATGAGATGGTAGTCCATGTTCCCATGGCTGTTCATCCGCATGTGAGGACAGTGCTTGTGATAGGAGGCGGAGACGGCGGAGTCGCACGAGAGCTTGGCAGATATGACGAGATCGAGCAGATCGACGTGGTTGAGCCTGATCGGATGTTTGTAGATGTATCGAAGAAATTTTTCCATGACAATGCCGTCGGCCTTGAAGACAAGAGAGTCAGGATCCATTATGAGGACGGGCTCAGATTTTTAAGAAAATGTAATGACGCCTATGATCTCATAATAAATGATGCCACTGATCCCCTGGGTCATGAGGCCGGACTCTTTACAAAAGAATTCTATGGCAACTGTTTCAAGGCTTTGCACGATGACGGAATAATGGTCTATCAGCACGGCAGCCCTTTCTACATGGAAGACGAGGAGACCTGCCGGGCAATGCACAAGAAGGCCTTCAGGAGCTTTCCTATAAACAGGGTCTACCAGGCTCATATACCGACCTGCGCTGCCGGATACTGGCTGTTCGGTTTTGCGTCAAAGAAGTACCACCCGCTTCACGATTTTGACGCCGAGAGGTGGGACGGGAGAAATATAAAGACCTGGTATTACACGACTCATCTGCATAGAGGCGCGTTTATGCTGCCGAAGTATGTTGAGGATATGCTGAAGGAAGAAGAAGACTAAAAAAGGAGGCACGCAATGGGAAAGAAAATTCTGGTGATCGGCTGCGGCGGAGTTGCGTCTGTGGCTATTCAGAAGATCGCCGAGAGGTCGGATGTATTTGACGAGATGAGAATATTAAGCCGTACGGTTTCAAAATGTGATGCCGTGAAAAAACTCATTGAGGACAAAGGAACGTCCATCTCCATCAGCACCGGACATGTTGACGCTGATGACGAGGATGAGCTTGTGGGCGCAATAAGAGCGTTTAACCCCGATGTTGTTCTTAATGTTGCCCTGCCTTATCAGGATCTGACCATCATGGATGCCTGCCTTGAGTGCGGAGCCGATTATGTGGATACGGCAAATTATGAACCTGAGAATACAGACGATCCCGAATGGCGCGATATATACGAGAAGAGATGCAAGGAAAAAGGATTTTCAGCTTATTTCGATTACAGCTGGCAGTGGGCATATTTTGACAGTTTCAAGGAAGCAGGCCTCACGGCTCTTCTTGGGACAGGTTTCGATCCCGGAGTGACGAGCGTCTTTACGGCTTATGCAAAAAAGCATTATTTTGACACGATAGATACGGTGGACATTCTGGACTGCAACGGCGGTGACCACGGATATGCCTTTGCCACAAACTTCAACCCTGAGATCAATCTGAGAGAAGTATCCGCTCCCGGCAGCTACTGGGAGGACGGTCACTGGATAGAGACCCGTCCCATGGAGATAAAAAGAGAATATGATTTTCCTGAAGTCGGAAAGAAGGATATGTATCTCCTCCATCATGAAGAAATAGAGGCGCTGGGAAAGAATTTTCCTGAGATAAAAAGAATCCGCTTCTTTATGACATTCGGTCAGAGTTATCTGGATCATATGAGATGTCTCGGTGATGTGGGAATGCTGTCTACAGAGCCGGTGGAATTCGAAGGACATAAAATCGTTCCGATTCAGTTCCTGAAGACTTTACTGCCGGATCCCGCCACTCTTGGAGAGAGGACGGTAGGCAAGACCAATATTGGCTGTATTATAAATGGAAAGAAGGATGGCCGTGACCGGTCCATCTATATTTATAATGTCTGCGACCATCAGGAATGCTATAAAGAAGTCGGCTCTCAGGCCATCAGCTATACGACTGGAGTGCCTGCCATGGTCGGAGCTTCTCTGGTAGCGGACGGCACCTGGAAAAAGCCCGGAGTATTTACGACTGACCAGTTTGATCCGGATCCCTATATGGATCTTCTGACAAAATACGGACTGCCCTGGACCGTGGCAGAGAATCCGGCTCAGGTGGACTGATGGAAAAAGGAATCCGCACTCCTGCCTATATTATTGACGAGAGCGCGGTAAATAGAAATCTCTTGATACTGAAAAGAGTGGAAGAAGAATCAGGAGCTTTTATTCTTCTTGCCGAGAAAGCCTTTTCCACTTATCAGTGCTTCCCCATGATAGCGGATGTCCTGTCAGGCACTACATCGTCAGGATACTGCGAAGCCAGGCTCGCTTTTGAGGAATTTCATCCGCATGACGGAAGCAGACGGGAAATCCATGTCTTTGAACCCGCATATGATGCCAGGGAGCTTGATATGATTTGCGAAATGGCAGATCATATAGTATTTAATTCCATTTCAGAGCTCGCTCGTCACGGGGAAACAATAAAGCGGCATGATAATATAAAATACGCTCTCCGTATCAATCCGGAATGCAGCACTCAGGATGGTCACGCCATCTACGACCCCTGCGCAAGGGGGTCCAGACTCGGTATAAGAGAAGATACTCTAAGAAAGGCGATGGCTGAAAGATACGGTGGCAATCTGCCGGATATGATAAGCGGCATCCATTTTCACACCCTGTGCGAGCAGGGCTTTTCGGATCTGAATAAGACCTGGGAAGCCGTTCAGAAGCACTTCGGAGACATCATCTCGTCAGATCAGATCACCTGGATAAATCTTGGCGGCGGACACCATATCACGAAACCGGGTTATGACGTTTGCGCCCTCATTGATCTTATAAAGAAAATCAGGGCAGAATACGGAGTCGATGTCTATCTGGAACCAGGAGAGGCAGTGGTACTGAACGCGGGGAGTCTGATTACAAAAATAATGGACATAGTGGAGACTGACTTATATCCGGTTTTGATACTTGATACATCAGCTGCCTGCCATATGCCGGATGTCCTGGAGATGCCGTATACGCCGCCGCTTGACGGGGCAGTGCCGCTTTCATCCCTGATAAAAGACGGCAGAGACATAAGCGATATAAAGGAAGCCGGTTTCCATGTATACAGACTTTCTTCACGCACTTGTCTCTCAGGCGATGTGATCGGAGATTATTCCTTCAGACATGAAATGTCTGTCGGAGATATTCTGGAATTCAGGGATATGGCGCTTTACACTATGGTAAAGACCAATACTTTTAATGGCATGTTTCTTCCGGACATAGTAATAAAACATACAGATGGACAATACGAGACAGTGAAGACATTCGGTTATGATGATTTCAAAAGCAGACTGTAAAAAACGCATGATGTGCGAGTGGGACAGACATGACGGGATCATTATGATCTGGCCCGATCGACCGGGTACATGGGGCAGAATTTCAGATGAATTACTTGAGGATTTTTTAAACGTCTATTCAAAGATAGCAGAAAGTGAAGTCCTTCTTCTGGCTGTCCGTCCGGGTACCAAAGACCGGGTCAGAGATTATATGACTTTTCACGGCATGGATATGTCGAATATCAGGATCGAAGAAATTGATTATGATGACAGCTGGGCCAGGGATATAAGCCCTATGATCCTTATTGGCGATGACGGAAGAAAAAGCGCTGCCGTATTCGGATTCAACGCCTGGGGCGGATCATACAACGGTTTATATCAGGATTTCGATAAAGATGCCGATTTTGCAGAGAAGATTTCCGGACTTCTCTCACTGGATACTGAAATAATAAGGCGGCCGGACGGTTCGCCCTTTATTCTGGAAGGCGGGAGTATCCATACCGACGGTCAGGGCACTCTTATGACTACGGAGGCATGTCTTTTGTCTCCGGGGAGAAATCCCGGTATGAATAAGCAGGAGATAGAAGAGACCTTGCTTTCTGCAACAGGATGCGAAAAGATGCTCTGGCTTCCGAGGGGCCTAATTGACGATGAGACAGATGAGCATGTAGATAATGTATGTACATTTGCCCGTCCGGGAGAGGTAATACTTGCCTTTACTGATAATAGGAATGATTCTCAATATTCTCTTACGGAAGAGACTTATAATTATCTTTTAAACGAAAGAGATGCCAGGGGAAGGAAGCTGAAGATAGATAAGCTGCCGCTTCCAAATCCCATCTATGTGACAAAAGAAGAGGCGGATTCCATTGAGGCAGCTCCGGGAGAACAGCCCCGTCTTCCGGGCGAGAGACTGGCGGCAAGCTATGTGAATTTCTGCAGAACCAACAAGTCTGTACTGGTGCCGCAGTTCGGCGGAGAAAATGAAGAAAAAGATCATAAGGCGATAGAGATACTTGGCAGGATATTTCCTGATAAAGAGATATATCCGGTAAATGCCGGTAGATTTCTTCTTGGAGGAGGCAATATTCACTGCCTGACCCATGAATACTGAAGGTGACAGGAGGCTTTAGATATGAGAACAGTAAAGGTTGCGGCAATCCAGTTTGCCATGAGTCAGAATCCTGAGGACAATCTGAAGAAAGCCCTTATTCTTTCTGACGAAGCAGCGACGGGCGGCGCGGACATCATACTTCTTCCTGAATTATTTGAAAGAGTATATTTCTGTCAGGAGAGAAGATATGAATATCTGAAATACGCAACGCCGCTTCAGGAAAATCCTGCAGTAAATGCATTCAGACGTTTCTGCCGGGACAGGAAGACCGTGGTTCCGGTGAGCTTCTTTGAACGCGCCGGCAATGTCACTTACAATTCTGTTGCTATGATCGATGCTGACGGAGCTGTGCTTGGAGTATACAGGAAGACTCATATCCCCGATGATCATTTTTATCAGGAAAAATTTTACTTCACTCCGGGGAATACCGGCTTTATTGTCTTCAATACTGCTTTTGCAAAAGTAGGCGTAGGCATTTGCTGGGACCAGTGGTTTCCGGAGACGGCGAGATGTCTCGCGATAAAAGGCGCAGAGCTTATCCTTTATCCGACCGCAATAGGCTCGGAACCCATATTAAAGACGGATTCTATGGGACACTGGCAGAGAACCATGCAGGGACACGCTGCCGCGAATATAGTGCCTGTCATTGCTGCAAACAGAACCGGCACTGAGAGAGTGTCGCCCTGCGAAGAGAACGGAGGACAGTCATCGGCTCTTACTTTCTACGGCTCCAGTTTTATGACGGACGGTACAGGGGCGATCGTAAAATCCGCAGGAAGAGACAGGGAAGAAATAATAACATATGAATATGATCTGGATGAGCTTATGACCGAGAGACTGGAATGGGGACTCTTTCGTGACAGGCGTCCGGAATGCTACAAGACCATATCGGAAAGCTGATGTGGTCATATACTTTTCTTAAAAAAATAATACCACTTTACTTTTCTTTTACATTTCCGTGATAACAGAATTGATATCTTTTCTCTAATATATGATCTGTACACAGCAGGAGGTTAGTTTTTTGAGACACCTGTAAATCAAGGAGGCAGGTCGCATTATGAGAAAAGTATCGCTTACAAAGGCAATGGCAGTCGCCGGTATAGCCGGCTGCACAATGATGATGATGGCAGGATGCGGAAGCACTTCATCCTCAGGCTCATCGGATAATAAATCCGGCAGCACCCAGACAGAAGAGACAGCAAAGAATCTCTCTGGTTCTGTATCTACCAACGGATCCACTTCAATGGAGAAGGTGATCGGAAATCTCTCAGAACAGTTCATGCAGGACAACAGCGGCGTCAAGATCACTTATGACGCGACCGGTTCAGGCACAGGCGTGGAGTCAGCATCCAACGGCACATGCGACATTGGTCTTGCTTCCAGAGATCTTAAGGACGACGAGAAAAACAAGGGCCTTACCCAGACCACGATCGCTCTCGACGGAATTGCCATCATAGTCAATAAGGATAATCCTGTAAAGGATCTGAGTGTTGATAAGATCGCTGATATCTATACCGGCAAGATCAAGAACTGGAAGGATGCAGGCGGCAAGGACGCGGAGATCTCAGCTATAGGCCGTGAGGCAGGTTCAGGTACTCGTGACGGATTCGAGACCATTACTGACACCAAGGATAAATGTGTTCTCTCTCAGGAGCTTACTTCTACAGGCGCTGTAATCGAGGCGGTCAAAAATTCTCCGAATGCCATCGGCTATGCTTCATTCTCTGATGCCGAGGGCAAGGACGGAATCACTATCCTGACAGTCGGCGGCGTAAAGTGCTCAGAAGATACTATTTCAGACGGTACATACAAGATTCAGAGAAACTTCAATCTTATCACCAAAAAAGACAAAAAGCTTTCAGCTCAGGCTCAGGCATTCTTCGATTATATGACATCAAAGGACGCAGCAGCCATCATTGAAAAAGCCGGTGTCGTTCCAAAGAATAAATAATCGGATTTCGATTTGATTGAAAACACGGACAGGATTCAGTCGCCTGACTAAGGCGACTGTATTTTTAATAGAAAAGGTAACGAAATGGCATTAAGCAGAAAAAAACATGGGCATCAGCTGGCGGAGACCATCCCGCATATTATATTTTTTATCTGCGGCATGATGGCTGTAGGATTCGTTCTTTGCATATCCATTTATCTGATTATTTCAGGAATACCTGCAATCAGGCAGATAGGTTTTGTAAAGTTCATATCCGGAACCAAATGGGCATCGACGGCAGCAGAGCCAAGCTTCGGAATTCTTCCGTTTATTCTCACAAGTATTTACGGTACTGCGGGAGCCATGCTCCTTGGAGTTCCGATAGGTCTTCTGACAGCTGTATATCTTTCAAAGGCAGCGCCGAGGAAAATAGCTTTTATAGTATCTCAGGCAGTCCAGCTTCTGGCGGGGATCCCGTCAGTTGTATATGGCCTCGTGGGAATGATAGTGTTGGTTCCGGCTATTGCTCACACCTTTCACCTGTCATCAGGTGCGACGCTTCTCGCAGCTATACTGGTGCTTGCTATAATGATACTTCCTTCTATCATAAATGTCTCACTTACTGCTCTTGATGCAGTGCCAAAAGAATATGAGGAAGCATCGCTCGCCCTGGGAGCAACAGAGACAGAAACATATTTCCATGTATCTGTTCCGGCTGCCAAAAGCGGAATAGCCGCAGCTATAGTGCTTGGAGTCGGAAGAGCCATTGGTGAGGCGATGGCTATAATAATGGTATCCGGAAATGTGGCAAATATGCCGGGACTCTTAAAGTCCGTAAGATTCATGACCACAGCCATAGCGTCTGAAATGTCATATGCAGCTGTCGGATCTCTCCAGAGAAACGCACTGTTCTCGATAGGACTTGTTCTTTTCCTTTTCATTATGATCCTGAATATCTTTTTAAATGTTGTAATAAAGGGAAAGGGAGGTGACAGCGATGAAGCGTAAGGCATGGAATGCAGTGGTAAAACTTCTCATGTACATAGCTGCCGCTGCCACTACTCTCATACTCATCTTTATTCTCGGTTTTATTCTCGCAAGAGGCATTCCTCATCTGACGTGGAATTTGGTATCGACGGTATCAAGCTATCTGACTGAAAACGTAGGCATACTTCCCAATATCCTCGATACGCTTTACCTCATTATAGTTACAATGGTAATAGCGCTTCCGCTGAGCGTGGGCGCTTCGATCTATCTGACCGAGTACGCAAAGAACAAGAAACTCGTAAGCCTGATCGAGCTTGCGACAGAGATCCTGACCGGTATACCTTCAATTATTTTCGGTCTGGTGGGTATGCTTCTTTTCACTCAGCTGATGGGGCTGAAGCAGGGTATCCTTGCCGGAGGTCTGACACTTGTGATGATGATCATTCCGGTGATTATCCGTACCACTCAGGAGAGCCTGAAGACAGTGCCCCAGAGTTACCGCGAAGGCGCCCTGGCACTCGGCGCCGGCAAGTGGTATATGGTCAGGACCCTGGTGCTTCCAAACGCTGTAGACGGAATAGTCACAGGATGTATTCTTGCTATAGGAAGAATCATAGGAGAATCCGCCGCGCTTCTTTTCACAGCCGGATTCGGATTGGCATTGAATGGGTTCGTAAAAGCACTCACATCATCATCAGCTTCTCTTACAGTTGCATTGTATGTGTACGCGAGTGAGAGAGGAGATACCGATACAGCTTTTGCTATCGCAGTGATACTTATTATTATTACGCTTATTATTAATGCGCTTGCATCTTTTGCAGGTAAAAAATTGAAGAAGGGTTAATATATTATGGAGAACAAGTTTGATACTGCAATCAAGACCGAGAATCTGAATCTCTGGTATGGTTCGCACCACGCGCTGAAGGATATAAATATTGATATCCCGAAGAACAATATAACTGCTCTTATCGGTCCGTCCGGCTGCGGGAAATCCACTTTCTTAAAGACGCTTGACCGTATGAATGACCTTGTAAAAGACATCAGGATAGAAGGCCGGGTGGAGCTGGACGGCAAGAATATATATGACCCGGATGTGGATGTGACCACGCTCAGAAAACGGGTCGGCATGGTATTTCAGAAGGCCAACCCCTTCCCGATGAGCATATATGACAACATTGCTTACGGACCCAGGATCCACGGCATCAAATCCAGAGCCAAGCTCGATTACATAGTGGAAAAATCCCTGAAGGACGCGGCAATCTGGGATGAACTAAAGGATCGTCTGAAAAAGAGTGCTCTCGGTCTTTCCGGCGGACAGCAGCAGAGACTTTGCATAGCAAGAGCGCTTGCTGTAGAACCCGAGATTATTCTTATGGATGAGTCCACATCTGCTCTCGACCCAATCTCCACCGGAAAGATCGAAGATCTTTGTCTGGATCTCAAAAAGAATTATACGGTCATCATGGTCACTCATAATATGCAGCAGGCCGCCAGAATATCTGATAAGTGCGCCTTCTTCCTTCTCGGAGATCTGATAGAGTACGGTGATACAGAGAAGATATTCTCAAATCCTGAGCAGAAAAAGACAGAAGAATATATTACAGGCCGTTTCGGCTGATGTGAAGGAGATTTATTTATGCCTAGAAAAAGATTTGATGAACAGCTGAAAGAACTTAATCAGGAAATGATAAAAATGGGAACCCTCTGTGAGGAGTCCATAAAAAAGTCAAGTGATGCCGCTCTGAACGGCGATATGGATCTGGCTGATGAACTGCCGGAGCTTGCTGATCATATGAATATGAAGGACAAGGAAATCGAATCCATCTGCATGAAACTTCTTCTGCAGCAGCAGCCGGTTGCTGGAGATTTGAGATATGTTTCCTCTGCCCTGAAGATCGTGACCGATATGAAAAGAATTGTTATACAGTCAGCGGATATCGCTGATATAGTTAAGGCTGGAACCATTGACAGCATTCCTGAGGAAGTACCTCTGGCTGAGATGGCATCTTCTGTCATTCATATGGTCTCTTCAGTTCTGGATGCTTTCGTAAGGCGCGACGCCATAACAGCCCGCGATGTAATTCATTCCGATGATGAAGTTGACAGGCTCTTTGACGATGTAAAGTCAAGGCTGATAGAGGGAATTAAGACAATCGAGGATTCAGGTTCGCAGGGAGCCAAGATCCTTGATATACTGATGATCAGTAAATATATGGAGAGAATAGGCGACCATGCCGTGAATATTGCGGGTTGGGTCTGCTATTCAGTAACAGGCACAAGGGAGGTGTCATGATATGATTTTCTGCGTGGAGGACGACGAGAGCGCAAGAGAATTGATGCTATATACATTGAACGCTGCCGGATTCGAGGCTGATGGCTTTGCTGACGCGGCATCTTTCTGGAGCGCCATGAAGGACAGTATGCCTGAGCTGGTTATTCTGGATATCATGCTGCCTGATGAAGACGGCATTTCCATATTGAAAAAACTCCGCGCCATGTCTTTCGATATTCCTGTAATTATGGAGACCGCAAAGGGTACAGAATACGATAAGGTCATAGGATTGGATCTCGGAGCAGATGATTATCTCGTGAAGCCTTTTGGAATGACAGAGCTGGTCTCGAGAGTAAGAGCCGTCTTAAGGCGTGCCGGGAAAAGCAGACCAGATGTGCTGAGAGCCGGCAGGATCGTGCTCGATCAGTCGTCTCATACGGTGAGTCTGGGAGATGAGCAGGTCGAGCTGACCTTGAAGGAATATGATCTGCTGCGTCTTCTGATGTCAAATCCCGGCAAGGCATTTTCCAGAGATATGCTTTTGGAGGCCGTATGGGATACGGAATACGGCGGAGAGACCAGGACAGTGGATGTCCATATAGGAACCCTTCGTACAAAGCTCGGTTCTGAGGGTGACCGTATCAAGACTGTGAGAGGTGTAGGTTACAGACTGGAGGCCTGACATGACCAGAAAAATATTCAAATCAATATTTACGGCATCACTTATAGTATTAGTGCTGACATCTGCTATGGTGCTTATAATAATGTATGAATATTCAATCAGTGTTTCCAGGAAACATTTAAAGACAGAACTTGATCTCGCGGCGCAGGGTGTAGAGCGTGACGGCATGGATTATTTAAAGGACTTCAAGTCTTCCGGTGTGCGTGTCACCTGGATCGATTCTGACGGCAGGGTCTTATTTGACAACAGAGATAATGATACGGCGCATATGGAGAATCATCTGAAACGCCCTGAAGTAAAAGATGCCGTGAAAAAAGGCTACGGAGAGAGCGAGAGATATTCCACCACAATAATGGAAAGGCTTCTCTATGCTGCAAAGCGGATGGATGACAATACAATCATAAGGCTTTCCGTGTCACAGTATTCCATCTGGTCCATGTTTATCGGAATCATGCAGCCTTTCATGGCAATCATTGTGCTTTCGGTGGTTATTTCACTGGTGCTTGCGACCAGGATGTCACACAGTATAGTAGCTCCATTGAATGATCTCGACTTAGAAAATCCACTGGAAAACAAGGAATATGACGAGCTGGCTCCTCTACTTGTAAGGATAAATCTGCAGCAGGAAGAACTGAAGAGTAAGGAAGAATCAATCACGCAGAAGCAGACGGAACTTGATACCATTCTTTCAAATATGCAGGAAGGAATGATTCTTCTGAAAGCTGACGGTACTATTTTTGGAATGAATACTCATGCAGGAAGGATCCTTGGAATTACAAGTTACAAGGAGGGTGCGACGCTTATAGAAATATGCCGCGATCCAGGCCTTATAAGGATGACTGAGAATGCCGAAAACGGCAAGGCTGATGAGCAGATACTGGATTTTAACGGGAGGATATATCAGGTCAGCGTCACACCGGTCAAAGACGAGACGGATTCAGTTATAAGAGGCATGACACTGGTGTTTTTCGATGTGACTGACAAGGAAATTTCGGAAAAACTCAGGCGAGAATTCACAGCAAACGTTTCGCATGAGTTGAAGACACCGCTTCATTCCATATCGGGGTATGCGGAGCTTCTGAAAGACGGCGTAGTAAAAACTGAAGATATAAGACCATTTGCGGATAAGATTTATAAAGAATCCCAGCGGACTATTAGAATGGTCGGGGATATAATAAGTCTTTCGCATCTGGATGAGGGCGCAGAAGAAGTGCAATGGGAGATGACAGATGTCGGACAGATTGCCGTCGAGGCGGCGGAGCGGCTTCGACCGGAGGCTGATGAGGGCGCTGTAAAAATAAATCTGGATTGCCATCCTGCATTGATGAAGGCTAAACCTGCGCTTATCAGAGAGATAATGACAAATCTCATTGATAATGCCATTAAATATAATAAAAAAGGCGGATATGTAAATGTAAAGGTGAAGTCTTTTGATGGAGGTACTGAAATAATCGTTGAGGATAACGGTATAGGAATTCCCAGGGAGGATCAGCCAAGGATCTTTGAAAGATTCTACCGGGTGGATAAGAGCCATTCGCGGGAGATAGGAGGAACCGGGCTGGGGCTCTCAATCGTAAAGCACGCCGTGCTTATTCATAACGGTTCTATTGATTTAAAGAGCGCTCCGGGTGAAGGAACGAAGATAACAATTCATTTTCCAGGCAGAAGATGACTTTTATAAACTTTCATATCGCATTTTGTGGTAATCTGAATATGTGCCATAAATGCGGTATGTTTTTTTATTTAGAAGAGGTCGATATGGAAGTTACGGCGGCTGTTATCAGAAAACGGATGAAAGCGGTTCGGGCGGGATACAGTGAGGGTGAGAGGAAAAAAATGAGCGCCTCCATCTGCAGGAAGCTGATGGAGGCTATATCTGATTGCAATCCGGAAAGAAAGAAAATACTTCTTCTTACATATTATCCTATGAAATTTGAAGTAGATGTGCGGCCTGCTGTCAGGGATTTTATGAAGAGCGGAGCTCTTGTTTTTTATCCTGTTACATTTTTAAAATTGCATGAGATCAGGTTTTACAGAGTGGATGAAACGGATGAGCTTAAATCCGGGTGCATGGGGATAATGGAGCCTGAAAAAAGAGAAGATGGAAGGAATTTTCAGACTTATTATGATAAATACTTATCTGAAAAATCATCTGATTTTATTGCGGTTTCCATTACGCCTGGACTGGCCTTTGACAGGGACGGAGGGAGAATAGGATATGGCGGGGGTTTTTATGACAGATTTTTTGCAGAGCATAAGGTGATTAAAGCAGGAGTCGCTTTCCATGGGCAGATTTTAGATGATTTGCATCTGGAGGAGCATGATGTAAGGATGGATATGGTGGTGACGGATGAATAGGATGCAATTGATCTATTATTTACTAAAACTTCCCACATTAATAATGAGAATCTTCGTGGCAAGGATTCATTCGCTTTTTGCCAAGAGATGTCACAGTGGTGGCTCACAAGTTGTGTTTTTCTGTTTGCTCGCACGCATCTTTTAGAGGCTCTCTGAC
>ONDV01000004.1:0-4384 GCA_900316665.1 uncultured Lachnospiraceae bacterium | reverse complement strand
ACAAGGAAGCATTTCTGCTTGGACGGCTGTCAGAGAAGCCTCAATTAGCGTGCTCGCTCACGACGAAAAACACAATGTTCGCCACCATCTGTGCATCTCTTGGCTTCCATGAATCCTTGCAACGAAGATGATCTATGTAACATCACTTCGTGATGTTACATTGAAATGTGGGAAGAGAATCCATTCGGATTGACTAATATCACCAGGGAAATTAAAATATTCTTGTATGTGTTAAATCGGCAGCCGGGCATGTTTTATGAATCCGGGGCGTTTTTATGAAAGAGGTATAAGATGGATTTTAATGAAAATGTACATATACTGGATCATCCGCTGATCCAGCATAAGATTTCTATGCTAAGAGACAAAAATACAGGTACAAATGAATTCCGTTCGCTTGTATCTGAGATAGCCATGCTGGAGGGATACGAGGCTCTCAGAGATCTTAAAACGAAAAATATCGAGGTCGAGACGCCGATAGAGAAATGCATGACACCTGTTATAGCGGGAAAGAAACTGGCGATCGTGCCCATACTTCGCGCCGGACTTGGCATGGTGGATGGAGTGCTGAGGCTTGTGCCGACTGCTAAAGTCGGGCATATAGGTATGTACAGAGATCCTGAGACTCATGAGCCTCATGAGTATTATTGCAAATTGCCTGCTCCAATCGAGCTTCGTACCATACTTGTGGTGGATCCCATGCTTGCTACAGGAGGCTCCGGTTCCGATGCTATAGCACAGATCAAGGCGCACGGCGGCAAGACGATCAAATTCATGTGTATCATTGCAGCGCCGGAGGGACTGAAGAAGATATCAGAAGATCATCCTGATGTGCAGTTCTATGTGGGACATCTGGACAGAGAGCTGAATAAAGACGCTTATATTTGCCCCGGTCTCGGTGATGCCGGAGACAGAATATTTGGCACCAAATAATAGTTGTCGATAAGAGCGTTAATTGCTTTAATATTTTTTTCATTTTTATCGGATTCATCTGCAGCACATGCACCGCAGATGTCCATTCCGATCGGGCGCGCATTCTTTCTGATAAAGCCAAGAAGCGTGCCCGCTTCTTTTATTGTCATATTGCCCTGAGACCAGTTACAGTTTGCGTCTCGTTCTGACAGGCAGTCAAGATCGAATGATATATAGCAGTTATCGCTATCTTTTAAATTATCTGCAAGCAATTTTTGTCTGCATTCAGGAGTGCTTTGTTTTGCTGATGTAATGACAGCTTCGGATGCTCCGATCGAAAAAGAAACAGTTTCGTTATTTTCTGAAATTATATGATCTGCCTCATCAGCGAGAAGAGTCGGATCTGTGCCGATCATCAGGACTTTTTTAATATTTTTATTCATAAAGACGGCTTTTCGAACCCATCCTCCGCATGAAATAATTTCTCCGAAGGCTGGTTCCTTTGAATCAGGATGGTTATCAAACAAAATCAGAGTGATGTCTTTAGCTGCAGGAATTTTATCCAGAAATAGAAGAGTGAGATAGTGATAATTTCCGGAATCGATTAGATGGACACCTTCGGGACCTACTGGTTTTAAGCGGTCTGAAAGTGACTGATATGCGAGATCGTCACAGTAGCAGTCGGTGCCCGGTATGCCAGTGCAGTCGAATGGAGGCATTGTCAGGCGGAGCTTGTCACGGAAGGCAGAATATGCACCGGACATTTCTACTGAAATAATGGAATTGCAAGCCAATTTTTTATGCTCCTTTCTTTTTATCCGGTATAATAAGATGCTGAAGAGCCGCTGATACTGTAATCATAATATATTAAAGCTTCCCATTTCAAGAAATCCTGCATTCGTCGCTGAATCCATTCGCTTCCTTGCTGCAGCTGTCATAGTGTCAGCAGGAAGTTTTAATAATTACTTTAACACGGGAAGTTTTAGTAGTATATTAACAGAGTTGTGACATCCACATAAAGATGTGAGATGTGGTAATTGAAACAATATGATTACAGTGGCAAAAGGTATTTTTTACACTTTTATCATACTAAAGAAAGAATAGAAATGAATGATGAGATGATAAAGAGACGCCGTCTGCACAGAAGAGGCGTATTCTGCATAATAAGCGCGGCATTTTTCTTTTCTTTGATGAGCCTCTTTGTAAAGCTGTCAGGGGACATACCGTCAGTCGAGAAAAGCTTTTTCAGGAATCTTGTGGCGATCGTATTCGCATTCGCCATAATAAAAAAGGAAGGTATTCCAATGCGATCAGGAGGATCGAAGAATACCTTGATCCTTACCGGACGGGCTGTGGGCGGAACCATAGGAATATTCTGCAATTTCTATGCTGTAGACCACCTTGTGATCGCTGATGCCAATATGATGAATAAGCTGTCGCCTTTTTTTGCAATCTTATTTTCTTTTTTTCTGCTGAAAGAAAAAGTAAAACCGTATCAGCTTCTTGCTGTGATTGCTGCCTTTACAGGCGCCATGTTTATACTGAAGCCTGGTCAGGGAATAGTATCTTTTCCAGCACTTATCGGTATGATAGGAGGAATGGGAGCCGGCTTTGCATATGCGAATGTGAGACTTGCTTCTGAGCGTGGAGTGCCGGGACCTTTTATTGTATTCTTCTTTTCCGTGTTTTCCTGCCTTGCGGCTGTGCCTGTGATGCTGCCGGTAATAAAAGCTGTGACTATCCGTCAGCTTATGCTTCTTCTGGGCGCCGGTCTGGCGGCTACCGGAGGACAGTTTTCAGTGACTGCCGCTTATTCGGCAGCCCCTGCCAGAGAAATCTCGGTATATGATTATACCCAGATTCTGTTCTCCGCCCTGATGGGATATCTGTTTCTCGGAGAGATACCGGACGGGTCGAGCTTAATTGGATATGCAATAATAATTGCTGCCGGAGTGTATATGTTTTTCGCACAGAGAAAGGCGGAAAAATAGAATTTATTTTGAAGCGTTTTTCCCGCTGGCACTCATGGGCGCATTGTATTATAATTGTTGCGGTTTGAGTTTTTAGCGGGAGATTTGATATGAATGAAAATAACGCTGTAATTGATGACGCAAGGACACTGGGTCTGCCGAAGATGCTGCTCCTCGGACTTCAGCATATGTTCGCTATGTTCGGAGCGACGATTCTCGTGCCGATTCTTGTAAACAGTTATTTCAAGGGGCATGGGCTGTCGATTCAGGTGACTTTGTTTGCTGCCGGAGCCGGAACGCTCCTCTTCCATTTTCTGACCAAGAGGAAGGTGCCGGCATTTCTGGGATCGTCCTTTGCTTTCCTCGGAGGTTTTGCCACAATCGCAAACCTCCACACGGGAATATACAAGGACATGCCGATGGGCGACAAGATTCCTTACGCTTGCGGCGGAATAGTGGTCGCGGGTCTTCTTTATCTGGTGCTTGCCCTGATAATAAAGCTGGTCGGAGTAAAAAAGGTAATGAAATATCTGCCGCCGGTCGTGACGGGACCTATCATCATCTGCATAGGACTGTCTCTGGCTCCGTCAGCTATCAGCAATGCCAAGACCAACTGGCTGATTGCCGTCATCGCTCTGGCAACTGTTGTGATATTTAATGTCTGGGGCAGGGGAATGTTCAAGATAATTCCCATCCTTATGGGCGTGGTCATTTCTTATGTGGCGGCAGTCATTTTCCAGGCACTTGGCATGAAAAATGCTGACGGTTCTTCGATAATACAGTTTGGTGCTATAGCTAAAGCCTCGATCATCAGCTTGCAGCCGTTTCGTCTCTGCAAATTTGATCTGACTGCGATCCTTGTAATGGCGCCAATAGCAATAGCTACCATGATGGAGCACATAGGAGATATTTCTGCAATTTCCGCGACATGCGGCAAGGATTTTATTACTGATCCAGGTCTGAACCGGACTTTGATGGGAGATGGTCTTGCAACGGCATTTGCCGGTCTGATCGGCGGTCCCGCAAATACTACATACGGAGAAAACACCGGAGTGCTCGAACTTTCAAGGGTGCATGATCCCCGCGTAATAAGGATAGCTGCTGTGTTTGCGGTTATTCTATCATTCTTCCCGAAGGTCGCTGAACTGATTGGTACCATGCCATCTTCGATAATCGGGGGTATCAGCTTTATACTTTATGGAATGATTTCAGCGATAGGCGTAAGGAATGTGGTGGAAAATCATGTGGACTTTACGAATACGAGAAATCTGATGGTCGCGGCAGTGATACTGGTGACAGGTCTTGGATTCAGCGAAGGTCTTACATTTCATATAGGTTCAGCTACGATCACGCTCACGAGTCTCGCTCTGGCTTCAATCTTTGGAATAATCTTAAATGCCATACTTTCTTAACTTCCGATGAGGGTTGGCACTCAATCGAATAAAAGACTTTGAAAAGCCTGGAAAATCAACGTTTCTATTGATTTTCTGGGCTATCTTTAGTAT
>ONDV01000081.1 GCA_900316665.1 uncultured Lachnospiraceae bacterium | reverse complement strand
TGCATAAAGAGTAATAAGATTAATTGTTATACACTTTAAGTATATGAAAAACAATCAATTTTAGTAATATTTATGCGACAACTACCTTGACAATTACCGGGACGACGTTATTAGGCTGACGCAGAATTCTGTTTTACAGGCTCCGGAATGTATTGACTTTGAAATTGGCAATGCTTTATCAGCAATGATGAAACGGCACTTGATTGACGTGAATGAAGCAATAGATGCTTATCATGAATTTGCGAAAATTCCGATAGATCGTATGCGTGTTGATATAGCTGATGCCGTGCGCATCTCCGGAGAGCACAATATATATGCGTATGATGCCTTTTATCTGGTGCTAGCACAAAAGCATCAGATCCCGCTTCTGACATATGATAAGAGAATGAAAGCTGTGGCAGCAGAAATGGAGGTTGTATGTCTGCAATAACACTTCAAGAAGCACAGAGAAATTTTTCCCTTGTGCTAGATAAAGCAAGAAGAGATGGTGCCGCATTGGTTTCTGACGGAGACGGAGCAGAATTCTGGATTTTCTATAGAAAGGAAAAGTCTACAGACGAGGCAACCTCACCGTTTTATGGAATAAGAAGTGTCAAGACTCTTAAAGAGAAAGATGTCGAGGATGCTATAAATGCTGCTAAAGATGACAGGTACGAAAGGAAAACGCTATGACTTGTTCTGTTGTGATAACAACTGAAAAAACAGAAAATCACTTCTGGTATCTGGCTAAGGATGGTGTATCGGGTGTAGCCTCAGAAGGATTGACATTAGATGAGGCACTTGCAAATCTTAAGGAAGCACTTCAGTTATATTATGAGGATAGGCCGAGCGCACCGTCTACACCGTCTCAGAATGTAATGTTCACAACGATGGAGGTAAGTGTCTGATGCCGTCAAAGTATCCGGTTCTTCCATCAGATATTGTAGTTAAGTTCTTGAAGAAAGAAGGATTTGAACAACTTTGGAGCCCAAAATGCAAAAAACATTCAATATAGTCGGGGCGTGCAATCCTGACAACAATTATATGGTAGACCTTTCCGAGAGGCTTAAGTCGGTAACAGGCTTTGTTTCATCCGGGGCGTATTTTGTAATAAATCGTGCCCGTCAATTTGGCAAGACCACGATGCTGAAGGCTATTGCGGATGCCTGCTATGGGGACTATATCCTGATTTCAACAAGCTTTCAGGGATATGATTCTGATGTTTTTCGGGATGGCAGGAGCTTTTCAGGCTTCTTTGCGGCAGATATTATCAGACGAATTCGCACGCAGAATAAGCTGACCGGCTCTGATGAGGCTGCGGTCAGCAGATTCGAAGCGTATGTCAGCAGCACCGACAAATTGACTGTCTCAGAATTGTTTCTGAAGCTGACAGATTTATGTATGGCTCTTTCCCGTAAAAGTATCCTGATAATAGACGAAGTGGATGAAGCAGCCAATAATCAGGTTTTTACAGAGTTTCTGGGTCAGATGCGAAGGCTCTACCTTGAACGCGATGGGCAGTCCACGTTCTGGTCGGTCATTCTTGCGGGCGTGTATGATATCAAGAATCTGAAGCAGAAGATGCGTCCGGATTCCGATCATAAATACAACAGCCCGTGGAATATTGCAACGGACTTTAATGTAGACATGTCATTCGGTAAACAGGATATCAGGGGGATGCTTACGGCATATCAGGCAGACCATGGAACAGGAATGAATCTGGATGAGGTTTCATCCGAGATATATGACTATTCCGCAGGATATCCTTTTCTGGTATCAGATATTTGTAAGATAATTGATGAGGAATTGTTCATTAAGAAGGGCGCGGATGTTTCTTCACCATGGTCAGCAGCAGGGGTCAGAGAAGCGGTTCACAGGATTGTCAACAGACCCAATATGCTTTTCGATGACATGATAAAGCATTTAGATGAATATCCTGACCTTGCCCGCATGATTCAGAATATTCTGTTTGAAGGAATATCATACCCGTATAATTACTATAGCAGTGAGATTAATATTGGAACTATGTTCGGGTTTCTGGTATCGCGTGACGATACCGTTGCGGTCTCGAACAGGATTTTTGAGACTTTTCTTTACAACTTTTTTTTAGCAGAATCACTTGCAAAGCAGTACAATCAGGGTGCCCCACAGCCTGACAGCAGTCAGTTCATTATTGACGGCAATCTCAATATGCGCATGGTGATGGAGAAGTTTGCTCAGTACTATTTGGAACTTGATAATGAAAAAGACTCTGAAGATGAGAAACATATAAGGTTCATAGAGGACAATGGCAGGAAGATTTTTCTGATGTACCTTAAGGCCATAATAAATGGAACCGGTAATTACTATATTGAATCAAGGACCCGTAATAATAAGCGCACCGACGTAATAGTGGATTATAAAGGCAGGCGCTTTATTATAGAACTGAAAATCTGGCGCGGTGATGAGTATAACAGAAGGGGCGAAGATCAACTTGCCGAATATCTTGATTTTTATCATAAAAAAGAGGGATACCTTCTGAGTTACAACTTTAATAAAAACAAGACGACAGGTGTCTTTGACCGCTATGTTGATGGAAAGCATCTGGTCGAAGTGGTAGTGTGAGCGCCGATACATGGTAAGCGATACAAATAAACATGTGTACCTCTTCAAGCGGTGATAAATCAGCCGTTTTGTGAATTGTTTATGGCCTTAACCTCCGCTAATCGCTCCG
>ONDV01000082.1 GCA_900316665.1 uncultured Lachnospiraceae bacterium | reverse complement strand
ATTTACCGCTGATTGAAATCAGCCTTCTCGTCCAAATAATCTATAATTACTTTCTTACAGTCTCTACATAAAAAAGCTGTTACAGCAGATCCCTTCATAAAAGACAGCTCAGAAAGAATTACAGAACCTTCATGAAATTGTGCTCGGCCCAAGAAAGGTCTTTTGTCGCCTTTCTTCCATGATATCTCCTGCGGACTTTGTATAAATCCCTGTTCCATTTCATTTCCACAGTATGGACATTTCATATAGATCCCTCCCTAATCAACTTCGATTTTTACTTCTTCTTAATTTCCGCTCCCCGCCGCCTGTGATGGCAGTGTGGGAGCCTCGTGGCGTCCTTAATTCCCGATTCCATCATAAGCATTCCGTTCCACATATGCCATCATGGTGTTATTCCTCCATGCATGAGCGATGGCAATAAGCAATGGCGTAATCGAAACCAGTATAATATTTTTTGTTAGAAAACCGGCGATAAACACAGCGATTATGCAAATTCCAATAAAAACCATAATGGCAATATGCTCTTTTAACCATTTCTTCTTAAAGAACTCTACTTTATCCTTCAATGAAAAGCTACTGGCTTTGATGGTTTGCATCAGATTCTCTTCAGCAGCCTTTTTGTACTCTGACTCGGTCAATCTGCTGCCGCTCAAAATCTCATTGACGCTGACATTGAACACTTCACCCATAGCCAGCATTGCATCAGCAGGCGGCAAATACGTTCCTGTTTCCCATCTGGATATTGTTTTATTTGTTACTCCGATCTTATCTCCAAGCTGTTCTTGTGTAAGGCCATTTTCCTTACGAAGTTCCGCTATGAACTTCCCGATTTTTATAAGATCCAATTGAATCACCTCCTGAGAGAAGCATAGCAATTCCCATCGTCATTGTCTTTACCACAAAAAGCGAATCGTTGGACATTTTCGCTAACGGCGATACGACATTTTATCTCCGGAGCCGCTGACATCCAAATCACAGTGTCAACCCTACCGCGAAAACATCCATATCGAAGCCTCAACCCTCTGACATCCAAATCGGCCACTCAACCCTCCTGCAAAATGCCTTTGATATGTTCCCACGGAGCGATTTTCGCGAGCTGAGCGAAACTTCGGCGCTGATGGGTATGTGACCGAAAAGCCTTGTTTTAAGCCATTCTTTCACACTTTATTTCTCAATCCGTGACATCAAGACCACAGTCTCAATAGTTGTTCAAGAAGGAAGATATCGACAAACTGGAAGTTATAAATCTCTTTTCACCATCACGACTTCTTCGTTCTGATACTCGATATCGAATCCGTTCTTCAAAAACAGTTTATAAGATGGATTATCGGCTGCGATATCATCATGAAGCACCGAAATGCCATTATTTTTTGCAGCTGTGCATAACTGCTGCAACGCATCCGTTCCGTATCCGCGATTACGATATTGTGCGAGAATAACAACATCACAGAGATAAATATCCCGGAGTTCATCATAGTGTTCATTCTCCGGATTCATCAGATAACGATAATAGCGATCAGTTCCCGGATTCCTCACCCAGGACTCATACCAGGATTCCCACGCATCCACGGGAAATGGGATCGTGCCGCCCCACCTGGCGTTATAAGACATGGTCTCTTCATCTGCCATCAGTTTTTCTCTGAACCACAAATCATCAAAAGCCGGCTTGACCAAAGTTAGCATCATGTATTCTCCCCTGCAAATTCCGATTTACGCATCTATTTTATCAATCTCAGTAACCAAATCAGTTACAAATGAATTATATCAATATTCCTCCCATGGTCCTACCCACTCACAGCTTTCTGTTGTGCTGCCGTTAGCATAATGATGAATAATGCATGTTGTAGTGCCACCATTCTCTTCATATACCTTCGTTTCTTCGTATTCCTGTTGTACATGCTGTTCTGGCTGTGTAGTTGCTGAAGGCTGCTCCTGCTGAGGAGCTTCTGTTGGAACCGGATCATTCTCACCCGTCTCACCTTCTTCTCCTTCCTCAGCCGGATCTTCTGCAGGTAGGTTTTCATCTATAACAACCAGCAGATCCGTTTCAGACAGATTACCGGATGAATCAGAAACCGAGTAATGAATCTTCTGCTTTTCAAGATCCCGATCCAAACTTCCAAAGGATACACTTTCAGTCAAATCACCGTCACAGTTATCTGTCGCTGTTTCAATAAATTGGAGTCCTTCGAATGAATCATAATCATGCAGTGTGACCTTACTGTATTTCAGTTTCAATACCGGAGGTTCTCTGTCAACAACATTGATGATAAGGTTCCTGGATATCGTCTTTGCTCCATTCGTAAGTGAGTAGGTAACGGACTGAGAGCCAAGTACAGATGTATCCACTTCCTCCGGCAGGATCAGTTCAATAGAATTCCCCTTTGTATAGGATTCGATATAGTCTGCTGCGTTGAATTGCTGCTGGAAATCCAGTGTAATCTCTTCTTCCTTCAGGACCAGTGACAGATCCTGCACAGAAAGCATCACCCTGTCTTTAAACATGAATATAATGCCGATCAGTATCGCAGTGATAAACACTACTCCTGCGGTCATAAGAAGTGAGGATGCACCTTTGATCAGTGTTTTTCGTTTCTCCGGAGAATTACCCTCTTGTTCTTTTT
>ONDV01000080.1 GCA_900316665.1 uncultured Lachnospiraceae bacterium | reverse complement strand
GTCTGCGTGCACAGAAGTGTGCGTGAATGGCTTTCGACATTCAGTTCAAGCTGATTTATCAAGGCATACGGGATGTTTTCCGTGTGCGAAGTTTGAGTTATTATCCTTCTCATACGCTTTCGGTCTACCCTCTGGATAGCAATAATCAAAAAGAATATCATAAAGCTTTCTGTGTTGGTCCATCATATCTTCAGAATTATATTGAGTCCCCCAACCACTTTTTAAATTTTCATTCTCGCCAGTATATTCTATACCAAAAAACAACGGTATCTTTTTTACGATATGTTTATCTAAAGAAATGGATAAATTTTGAGCCTTTATATCTGCATCTAACGATGAAATATCCATATCCCTTGCATAGTTAGCATATTCATAAGCAATAGTTTCCCAAAGTGCACTTAAATTATGGGGCTTATAAAAATAAGTTTCTTCATTATTAACCAACATTTTCCCCAAGGTATCATGACAGTGCTGCAATAATTCTTCAACACTGTGTTTATCTCTACAGAACCGACGCACTTCAAGATATATTTCCTCTGGGGTTAAGTAGTTAACTCTATAATTAAACATTTCTATATCCTTCCGATAATATTATCTTTAGGGAGTATTACTTTGGGCAGGATACCGAAAAGTAATACTTCGGCCAGCCGGACCTCCGACTGGCCAAAACCTTCTATTTTGTTAAAAACAGTCTGCATTGATCAGATATTGTGCATAAACTTGGAAAAATCATCCACTGGAACAAATTTTGCTGCATCACCTAAAGCTGCAAAATGCTCCTTACCGCACTGAATTTTTTCTCTTTCCGATTGCCGAAGTGCATCAGCATCTATATTGCCCTTGGTTTCCAGCACAAAATACAGCTTTTTCTCACCATTCTGGTTAATCATTAAAGCCCAATCTGGATTATAAGAGCCAAGAGGAGTACTGATTTTAAACCAATCAGGTAATTTGGCATAAAGAATAACATCTTCATTTTCTTCAAAGGCTGTAGCGAATTTCCGCTCGTTTTCGCTGTCATAAACCACATAATTGTATACGCCTTTTCGACTTTCCAGCATATTGCTTTCCAAATAGCCTTTTAGTTCCTCTGACTCGAACAGCTCCTGACAATAATATTCACTGTCACCTATCCTTTGATATTTTATTCCATCTACAATCAGTGACTTCATTACTGAACGAAGGATCTTAGCAGTATTCTCCATAAATACCTGCGGATTCTTCTTGAAATCCTTCAAGCGATTGCCATACTCATCAAATGTTACCCAACTGCCGTCAGCATTCTTTCTTGTACCAGTTAGCAGCTCTACGATAGTACGGCGGGTAAGATTTGTCTCATTTTGCAGATAAGCAACAATATCCGGCAAGAAACTGCTGGAACTATAGGAATTTACCGCCCTATCAGCAACCACCTTCGTATCTACGCCACCAGTCCCTATGTAAACATTAGCCTTAGTCTGAATGATTTTCGGTGATGGTATTCTCATATCCAATGCCATCTGCTTACGACACCGTTTTAATAGTTCATCGGTGGAAAAATCCACCCGATAAGTGGTCTTCCACTTGATTCTGTCCCATAGTTCCTTAAATTCTGGGGACAGGAACACTTCTTTATTGAGAACAGCCTCACGCCGTTCGCGCTTTTTGTGAATCGGCACCGTTCTGCAGGCCTTCATGCAGATTTCCTGTATCTGCGCCTTGTAGGGAGCCAGTTCTTCTGCCACCACGAATTTATTCTGCTGGATATCGGCTTTCAGCGATTCCTGAATATTGCCCTCGTCATCCACATAGCCATATTCTTTCAGGGATTCCATGACCATTTCGGCCTTCTCTGTGCCCAGATAAGTCGTTTCTTCCCCTGCCGTACCTGTTGCCGCATCCTCTGCCGATACAGGCACAAGGATATTGGCAAAGTTGGCGGTTTCCAGCACGCAGAAACGAATGCCGGCTTCCTCGTATTCCTTCTGCAGAGAGCTGGCAAATTCGTCATAGCTTTCATTGGCCATAACCGTAAGGATATTCAGATTGGCATCATACTGCCGTTCCCCCGTCTGATTGACACACAAGCGCAGGCCGCGGCCGATTTCCTGCCGCTTCTTGATGGTGCTCTTGGTTTCATTCAGTGTACAAATCTGGAACACATTCGGATTGTCCCAGCCTTCCCGCAAAGCCGAGTGGGAGAAGATAAACCGAATCTTGCAGTCAAAGGAAAGCAGCCGTTCCTTATCCTTCATGATGAGGTTATACGTGCTGTCATCTGCCGCTGTGGAACCGCTGGTATCCTTCCAATGTCCTGGCTTGTTCTTCTTGCCTTTATCGGCAGAAAAATAGCCATCATGAACGAGTTCAGCCTCGTCTTCCTCATGATGCAGTCTGTGCCACAAGTCGTGATATTTCGGACGACGAATCACATCCCGATAGATTTCCTCAAACCACTTGGCATACTTGCCCTTCACGGCATTGCCCTCGGCATCGTATTCGCGATAGTTAGCCACACGGTCAATAAAAAACAGGGAAAGCACCTTGATGCCTTTGGGATTCAGTTCCAGTTCCTTGTTCAGATGTTCCTCAATCGTTGCCCGCATCTGCTGGCGTTTCATTTCATCATCATGGACCGTACCAATGGCCTTGCCCAAATGCAGGATATCGCTGCAGCTGGTGAAGTCCATATACTCACTGCCTTCTGTGCAGTAAATATCCTTGACGATATAGCCTTCGTACACATCACGACCGCCGGATTTTTCGTAGAGGTCATCCCCCTG
>ONDV01000030.1 GCA_900316665.1 uncultured Lachnospiraceae bacterium | reverse complement strand
TGCACATGTAACACCACTTCGTGCTGTTACAGTTTCCGAGCCGCAGCTAGCGTGCTCGCTCACGACGAAAAACACAATGTTCGCCACCATCTGTGCATCCGTAAGCAAGCTTCCATGATTCCTTGCAATGAAGTTTTTCATTATTTATGTGGGAAGTTTTAGTACCATAGATGAAAATTTACGTTCAGTTACTGTAGGAAATGACTGTTTAGTAGTATAATGAAGGGGAAATGAGTAAAAAGTTTTTTTATCCATTGAGAGGGGCGCATATGAAAAGATTGATTGCATTTCTATCGGCATTACTGATCGGTATCTCTTCCATGGGCTGTGCTGCCAGTCGAAAGAGTTTTGACGACAATGCCACAAATAAGGGGTACTAGACCGGCGTCGACAAAAGCGGGGAGTCAGGATCAAAATCATCAGAAAAGACTATTTCCAAGGACAAAATAAAAATAGGCGTGCTTTATATAAGCGATCCTTCAGAGGGCTCAGGCTATAGCTATACTCACGATCTGGGAATCAGGGGAATGCAGAAAAATCTCGGACTTAAGGATTCGCAGATTGAGAGGGAGATAACACCGGACGATGATAATGATGCGATAAAGGCATCAATCAAAAAATGTATTGATAACGGCTGCAATATAATCTTCACTACCAGTTGGGGATATATGGACGCGACCGAGGAGATGGCAAAGGAATACCCGGATGTATATTTTGCTCATGGGACAGGATATAAGTCAAACGGCAGCAACTTTACCAATTATTTCGGCAGGATATATCAGGTCAGATATCTTTCCGGTATAGCTGCCGGGTTGAATACGAAGAGTAATAAGATAGGATATGTGGCCGCTATGGGTTCTGATAATTCAGAGGTCACCGGAGGCATAGATGCTTTTGCTATCGGTGTGGAATCGGTAAATCCGAAAGCTGAAATCTATGTAAAAGTAACAAACAGCTGGTATGATCCCGATGCTGAGGATGCTGCCGCAAAGACACTTCTTCAGATGGGCTGCGATGTCATGAGCCAGCATTGTGATACGCCATACCCTATAGAAGAGGCAGAGAAAGAAGGTGCCTACGGCATAGGATATAATTCCGATATGTCAAAGGAATGCCCGGATACGGTTCTCACAAGTGTGATATGGAACTGGAGCGCATACTATACGAGCTATGTGAACAGTGTAATAAAAGGCACATACGATGGAAGCAATTATTACGGCGGACTGAAGGACGGAGTTGTAGGCATCACAAAAATCGCCTCCTTTGCCAATGAGAAGACCAGTGATGCAGTAAAGAAAGCAGAGTCGGAAATTCTGAAGGGCAAATGCAATGTCTTTGACGGAGAATTGAAGACTAATACAGGAGAAACGGTAGGAAGCAAGGACTCCACGCTTGATGACGCGACGATCACCGGAAAGCTCAACTGGTATTATCATAATGTGACTGTAGTAGACTGAGGGAGGGATGAGATATGAGCGACAGAAAAAGAGTGCTGGATATTACAGGATTACATTCTATCAGAACGAAGAATCTGATGATGTCTGTGATACCTCTTGTAATTCTCGGACTATCCGTGATAATCATGACATCAGTTTCTGTAAAAGACACAGTGATCAAAATGACAAAAAACTCCCTGCGGGGTACAGCGACCGCTATACTTGCGGCATACGACCAGAATTCGGGAGAATATGTAAAGTCAAGTGACGGAGAAATCTGGAAGGGCAGTTACAATATTTCTCATTCTGAAGAGCTTCTCGATGGATTTCATAAAAAATCAGGAATGGAAGCCACTTTTTTCTATGGTAAAAAAAGAGTCATGACATCAGCAAAAGACGCGAGCGGCCAGAGAATCCTCGGATCTCCGGCAGGAGCTGCAGTTCAGAATAAGGTGCTGAAGGGAGGAAAAGAATATTTCAGCAATAATGTAAAAATCGGTGACAAAATGTATTACGGTTATTACATTCCTGTTAAAGAATCCGGAAAAATAGTAGGAATGGTATTTACCGGCACTCCCAAGAGCCCGGTCGATGCAACGATATTAAGAATGATTATCATTATTTTTGCCATTATTACTGGCATAACAGTGATTAGTTTTATTATTATCCGGAGATCGAATTACAGCATGACGCATGCACTGAGGAAGGCAATAAGAGCTGTAGACCAGCTGGCCGGAGGCGATTTGAGTGTCAAGGTGGATAGAAGCGTTACAGGCAGAAAAGATGAGGTCGGTCTTCTCGGACGCTCAGTTGAAGAACTGAAGACTCAGTTAAGCGGCATTGTATCAAGGCTTGGCAATACATCCAGGATGCTTATTGAGCAGTCGGATGCCCTGAGTCTCATGTCAAGGGATACCAGCGACAGCATGAATAATGTCTCGAATGCTCTCTCGGAGATGATGGAGGGAGCAAATACCCAGGCCAGAGATACTGCGTCGGCATCAAAGAGTATAGACAGGATGGGCAGGCTTATTATCTCGACAGGAGACGATGCCGAAAAGCTGAATTCACATGCAGACACCATGATCGAGGCATCCGACAGAGCTGCGCATACCATTGAGGATCTGAAGAACATTAATGACGAAGTGCGCGGAGTCGTTAAGGATGTATCGGATCTTATGAACAGAACAAATGAGTCAGCTGCTATGATCAGAAAATCTTCTTCTCTGATTTCAGAAATTGCCGACCAGACAAATCTTCTGTCTCTGAATGCTTCCATAGAGGCTGCGAGAGCAGGAGAAGCAGGGAAGGGCTTTGCAGTGGTAGCGTCTGAGATCCAGAAGCTGGCGGATCAGTCAAATGTGGCAAGCCGCACCATTGGACAGACGATCGAGAACCTGACCGGTGATTTCGACAGAGTGGTAAAGTCGATGCAGAGGATGGAGGATGTCATCGGCGAACAGAACAATGATATCGATAAGACCGAAGAGACAGTCCGCAAGGTCGTGGACGGACTGAATATATCGATCCAGGGCATAAGGAATATAAAGGCCGGCATGCAGGAACTTGAGAAGTCACGAACCGATATAGTAACTGTAATAAGTTCTCTGTCAGGCGTGGCCGACAGGAATGCTTCAAATACAAGTGATACAAACGACGAGCTGGAGGAAGTGTCAGGTGGATTTAATACTGTATCGACATCAGCAGGAAAGCTCAGGGATACGGCCGACGAACTTGCCAGAAATCTCTCGGAATTCCATACATGACTTAATTGCACAAAGCTGAAAGTCGGATTATAATTGTATTTTAATCCATAGTAGTATAGGTTCAGACCGGAGCGCGTGACATATGGCAGAAAACAAACCGGAACAGCTTGACAAACTTGAAATGAAGATCCTGAAGGATCATCGCGGCGTAATTCAGACGTCTGACTTTCAGACACCGGAAGAGATATATGAACGTCTGATTCAGCGTGTCAGAATGTATCACCCCAATACTGACATATCGATGATAGAAAAGGCATACGGCTATGCTGCGTCCAAACATAAGGATCAGAAACGGAAGTCAGGAGAACCCTATATCATACATCCTCTCTGCGTAGGTCTTATTCTCGCAGACCTGGAGCTTGATAAGGAAACTATAGTGGCCGGACTGCTGCATGATGTCGTAGAGGATACAGATGCTACGATAGATGATGTGAAGGTCGAGTTTTCAGACGAAATAGCTCTTCTGGTGGATGGCGTCACCAAACTGGGTCAGCTGGATTATGACAAGGACAAGGTTGAAGTGCAGGCGGAGAATCTGAGGAAGATGTTCCTTGCCATGGCGAAGGATATAAGAGTCATTCTTATAAAGCTCGCTGACAGACTTCACAATATGCGTACACTTCAGTATATGACCCCTGTCAAGCAGAAGGAAAAGGCCAGAGAGACAGAAGAAATATATGCTCCACTGGCTCAGAGGCTGGGTATTTCAAAGATCAAGGTCGAACTCGAAGATCTGTCATTCCGCTATCTGAACCCGGACGCCTACTATGATCTGGTGGAGAAGATCGCCCTCCGAAAGAGCGAGAGAGAGGCCTATGTTCAGAAGCTTATAGACGATGTGTCAAAGCATATCAGGGAAAACGGAATCAAGGCAACTGTTGACGGCAGAGCAAAGCATTTCTTCTCCATTTACAGGAAGATGGTAAATCAGAACAAGACTCTGGATCAGATCTACGATCTCTTTGCCGTAAGGATAATTGTTGATTCCGTAAGAGAGTGCTATGCGGCTCTGGGCGTGATTCATGAGGCGTATATACCTGTTCCGGGCAGGTTCAAGGATTATATAGCCATGCCCAAGCCCAATATGTATCAGTCCCTTCATACAACAGTGATAGGACCGAACGGCTCGCCTTTTGAAGTGCAGATCCGTACCTATGAGATGCACAGAATCAGTGAATATGGTATTGCGGCTCACTGGAAATACAAGGAGAGCGGAGAAGGCGCGACAATAAACCAGGAGGAAGCTAAGCTGTCATGGCTCCGTCAGATTCTGGAGTGGCAGCAGGATATGTCCGACAACAAGGAATTCATGTCCCTTCTCAAGTCAGATCTGAATCTCTTCAGTGATACTGTCTTTTGTTTTACTCCCTCAGGTGATGTCAAGAATCTTCCCAAAGGTTCCACAACAATAGATTTCGCATATGCCATACATACAGCTGTCGGAAACAGGATGGTTGGAGCTAAAGTCAACGGAAAGCTTGTTCCGATAGATTATGAGATAAAAAACGGCGATAGAGTTGATATCATCACTTCGCAGAATTCCAAGGGTCCAAGCACGGATTGGCTGAAGGTAGTAAAGTCGACTCAGGCCAAGAACAAGATAAATCAGTGGTTCAGACATCAGGCCAAGGATGAGAATATCACCCATGGGAAAGAACTCTTGATCCAGAATGCCAGGATGAAGGGCATTGACTTCTCACAGCTGAATACGTCGAGGTATCAGGCTGTTGTTCTTAGAAGATACGGTTTCAATGACTGGAATTCCCTCCTCGCCTCAGTAGGTCACGGAGGAATAAAAGAAGGTCAGATAATAAACCGGATGAAATTCGAATATGACCGTGACCATCCGCTTGTAGCTACCGATGAGGACGTACTGAGAGAGCTGGGCAGCGAGAACCGTGAAAAGACCGAAGGAGGAGCTGACGGAGAAGGGAATGTATCTCATAAGAGGTCTAAGACAGGAGTTTTAATTAAAGGTCAGCCTGATATTCCCGTAAGATTTTCTAAATGCTGCAGCCCGGTGCCGGGAGACGAGATAGTAGGTTTTATTACAAGAGGCAGAGGAATCACCATTCACAGAACCGACTGCGTCAATATTATGAATATCCCCGAAGCTGAAAAAGAGCGGCTTATAGAGGCTGAATGGGAGAAAGATGTGCTTGAGAAGAACACATCGGAATTTTTCGAAGCTACGCTCAATATCTTTGCGGAAAACAGGACGGGACTTCTGGTGGATATATCCAGAATATTTACTGAGCATAACATAGATATCCATTCGGTAAATACCAGGACATCGAAGCAGAATGTAGTCACAATAGAGCTTAAATTCTCTATAAGGAGCAGAAACGAGCTGGCACAGGTGATAGCGAAATTAAGATCTGTCGAGAATGTGATTGACATAAAGAGGACGACCGGCTGATTTTTCAGAATGATACGATTGCAGCATCAAAAGTATTTTGACTCTTGTTTATGGAGATTGTAAATTGGGTAAAATAGTAAAAAAATATGTATGCGGTCCAATACAGACAAACTGCTATTTCGTGATCGATGAAAAGACGGCGAATACCTTGATAATAGATCCGGGACCGGGAAGCGACAGACTTCTTGATCTGCCTTTGGAAAACGGATGGCATATGAAAGCTGTCCTGCTTACGCACGCGCACTGGGATCATATAGAACACGCTGCAGATTTCCATGATAAGTTTTCCATACCGAGAATCATTCTGGATAAGGAAAAGGAGACGCTTTCGGATCCCGCAATAAACGTTTCAGAAGATCTTACGGGTCAGGGCAGGACATACGAGGCTGACAGATTTGTCCGGGATGGCGACATTATAGACGAATGGGGATTTCGTATCAAAGTGTACGCTCTTCCGGGTCATACTCCGGGCGGAGCCGGATGGTATATGCCCGATGATGGAATTCTTTTTTCGGGCGATTCTCTTTTTCAGGGATCGACGGGAAGAACTGATTTTCCGGGAGGCAGCATGTCAGATCTTATAAGATCGCTGAATAAAATGATTGCGGAATTACCAGTGGAAACCAGAGTATATCCAGGTCACGGACCGGAGACGGATATTGCGTCTGAGAAGATGTACAATCCTTTTCTTACGGATATATTCAATAACTGAGAAATATAAAGAGGGGGTATGTTATGAAAGATAATCTGTCAGAGATACTTGTTCAGGAATACGGGAGAGCTTCAAGGGGCGAGAAGCATGTTGTAATGATTCATTATTACAATGATTTCTCCTTAAAAGAGTACAAGGTTCCGCCTGATATAAAGTCAGATGACGGTCCTGACATATATCTTCGTGAATTCGATTTCCGAGCTATACAGCTGCCGTGCGAACCGTTTCTGGATGTGATAAGGGATGTGATAAAAAGACATCTTGACGGCGACATCAGTGGCTTTATTAAAAGGTGCAATATTTATCCGCTTCATCGCGAGATCATATACAGCTATTTAAAAGACGGGCGGGCAAAAAGAAACGAGCCGGTTATCAGAACAGAAGCATACTATGAAAAGGAAAAAATAACGGAGGATATCATCTCCATGATAAGGGAGGCCTCGCTGATACATCCATTCGTTCTGGTGATAAATCATATGCAGATTGCCGGCAGGCTTACTTTGAATGTTCTGAGGCGCCTTCTGAAAGAGGAAAATATGACCGGCATGTCCCTTATTCTCGCCATGTCAGATTCATTTTCTTTTCCGGTTTATACTGCAAGGATCTGGGAAGATTTCAATGAGGAACTGGACGATGCGGGCTCTGTCCTGTTTGAAGGCAATTCAGGAATGATTCCTACTATCACAGAGAATCTTCCTTCATTCAGAGGCTTCAGCGAAGAGCATATTATACGGCTGAATAATCTGTCTGCCTTTCTTGACACTGAGACCTGCGGATTTTACCTTGACCAGCTGCTTCCTTTGGTTGAGGATGACAGCTTTGTCATAGATGACGGAATGAAAAAAATGATTTATGGGGTCGCATTCCGCACATTCTTTCTGGATGATGTTCTTTCAAAGGCAAATGACATTCTCTATAAGGCGGAAGAAATCTGCCGGAGTGACGGGGAAAGGAATGGCATCTACTATTATCTGGCAAGCACTGCCCTTATTATGATGTATATGGATCATCTGGATGATGCATCGGATATTGTAGATGCTTGTCTTATGGATCCAGCCCTTACGCCGGAATGGAAGATCATTTTCATGCTCCTCTCTGCAATGGCGGCTATGAGCGCTTGGAACAAGATATTCTATCTGAAAGCTGATGTACCTGTTCCTGATGAACTGATAGAAGGTCTTAAGAAAAAGAAATTTTACAACCATCTTACTTATATCTATATATATGCGTTTGACAATGATCCGGAATATCTGAACAGATCGGACGGTAAGGTGTCCAACCATCTGAAAGAGGCCTTTGACATTATCAAGATGACCGGAAACAAACATCTGCTGAATCTTGCTTATGAAAAGAATATCATGATGGCATCCTCGTACGGGCTTAATAATATAGCCATAAGATATTTCCAGAAAAGTCTTTCTGATTTCGGCGAGGAGGGCGGAAGGGCTCTCGGAGAGATATGGAATGGTATTGGATACAATCTATCTGCACTCGGACACTATAAGCAGGCTGAGATGTCATATCAATGTTCACTCGCGGCGTTTTGTAAGAACCGTTCCGTAGAGGATGTGAGCGAGACATATTATAACGCCGCTATGAATTATCTGGCTGAGGGCAAGTGGGACAAGGCTTTTGATTCACTCAGTGTATGTATAAGAATAATAAGACATCTGCGGCTGAACAGGCTCAGGGTCTGTAATATTTCAAAGCTATATGCTCTGATGTCGCTTACAGAGACCTTGCGCGGCAACTATTTCAGCGCCGACCAGCTGGCAATGAGGTGTGAGCGGTTCTTAAGCATTTATCTAAAGAGCGACAATGCCGCAGCAATCAATAAAGGGGTCTACGGAAACTTTGAAGATGAGATTTTTCTCTACTACCTCGCGGCAGCAGTTTTAAGTGACAGGCGATTGGAATACGGGGAGGCAGAACGGTTTTATACCAGTGCAGCCAGGTTTCTTGTGCCTGCGGGAGGCAACTGTTATTATGCCAAGAGAATATATTACGAGAACAGGCTGTCTTTTTTGAAAAATACAGGAGCCGGGAAAGACCTTATAGAATCTCTTGAAAATGATTATGAGGAATATCTTTCTGATACCGAGCGACGCGCCGCGATCGATGTCGGTGATGTCGTAGAAGCAGTAAAATCATGCGCTGTCCCAGATAATGCAAATAATGACATAGATGAATTTATTTTCAATGAGGAAAACAGACGGAAAAGCATCTCCATCAGCAGGAATATGGAATTCATGCAGAAATGGCAGAAAATCATGAACGGGGAGGAACTGAATTCTACGGAACTTGTGAAAAATGCCATGATCCGTTTCAAAGGTTATTTTTCCGTGGATCATTGCATATACATCTGCTGTGATGACCGGGGGACGCTTGATGTCATGTACAATGATACCAAGAAAGAGATAAGTCAGGGCATGCTTCGTGAGATAAGAAAAGCCGTCAGAATGAATCAGCATGGTCTGGTTCTCTCGAAGGTATCGGGCGCAATTTCGAATTATTCAAATCTCCTTTCTTATTTCGGAGGAGATAAAGTGTGTTCTCTTGTAATGCTCCCTTATTTCAAGGGCAGTATGCTTGAAGAAGTATTTATTACATATATAGAGATGAGAAGCGACTGGTTCTCGATGGTGACTCACTATCTTCTGGACGAAGAAGATCTGGCTCTTTTCGAGGTACTTATTTCAGAAGTGAATTCAGCCATAAGGAGAATAGCAAGCGCCGAGCGTATCCGGGATATGAACAGGCTCCTCTACAAGAGCGCCGTTACCGACCAGCTGACGGGTGTCAGAAACAGAAACGGACTCTACCAGTTTGTGGACGAAATCAAAAGAGGCGAGCGGGAAGATTTCCGCGGTAAATATGCCGTGATGTTTATTGACCTCGACAGATTCAAGCCGTATAATGACCACTTCGGTCATGAGGCAGGGGATCTGGTGCTGAAGAGTATGGCGGATATCTTTGTAAAGGTCTTAAGCACCTGGGGTATAGTAGTGAGATACGGCGGAGATGAATTCATACTGCTGGTTCACACCGATGATAAGGTGGTGCTTTCGGATATAGCAGAAGAGATATATGAGAAGATCAGGATCGCAGACGGGTTCAGACAGGATCTTGAAAAACTTCTCGGCAGGAAGGTTGACCCTTCTGAGCCTGCCGACATATCCTGCTCCATCGGCATAGCCACCACAGTCATGAATGACAGGGAATTCGATGTGCAGGAGCTTATTAACGAAGCTGACAAGGTTCTCTATGAGATAAAGAACGAGCAGAAGGGAACCTATAGATTTTTGGTAAGATAAATTGATAATCATTACTGTTAACAGAGCTGAATACGAATACGATATATATGGACTGGTTCAGGCATTCTACAGGCATGAACCGATAGAGATCAGATATGATGTGACATGTGCTGACAGGCTGCCATATCAGACAAGAAAGCATGTATTGAAAAGGGAAACCGGAGGAGATGGACTGCCGAATGAAGGCATATCAAGTCTCAGGGTCACATATGACTCTCATTCTGTTTCTCTCGAATGGACAGGAGCCCATGCCGGAGACAGTCCTTATAAGGTTTTTGAAAAATACCCTGATAGCTGGGGCTCTGATCCTGAGAAAAACAAGAATTACCGGCTGCTCTTAAAAAATCTTTTGAAAAGAGACATATATAAGATCCTGTCTAAGTCATGCGGTAAAACCCTGCCCTGGGGAACTCTTACCGGGATAAGACCGGTAAAGATTTCGCTTGATATGTTGGAGAGAGGAGCCGGAAAAGACAGGATAGAATCCAAGATGTCCGATGAATATCTGGTCTCAAAGGAAAAGACAGATCTCTCTATTGATATTGCTATAAGGGAGAAGAAGATCCTTGACGGCATAGATACAAAAAAGGGAGTCTCTGTATATATAGGAATACCTTTCTGTCCTACGACCTGCCTCTATTGCAGCTTTGACAGCATGCCGAGATATGGAAATGATGATCTTGTATCGGAATACTTATCGGCGCTGAAAAAAGAAATAAGATGGACAGGGGAATATATAAAAGAAATCGGTCATATCGATACTGTCTATATTGGAGGCGGCACGCCTACTGCCTTGACTTCCGATGAGCTTTCTGACCTTCTGGAATATTCAAGATCAGCTCTTCCTATGGATAAGGCGCTGGAATTTACGGTCGAGGCCGGCAGACCTGATTCGATCACAAGGGAGAAGTTATCCGTAATGAAGGAATACGGAGTGACCAGGATCTCCGTAAATCCCCAGACTATGAATCAGAAGACGCTTGATCTTATAGGCAGGCGGCATACGGTGGAACAGTTTACGGCAAGCTACTACCTGGCGCGTGAGATGGGATTTCAAAATATAAACATGGATCTTATTCTGGGTCTTCCCGGCGAGAACGTAGCTGATGTAGAGTACACGATGAAGAGGATATCAGAGATGAGGCCTGATGATCTTACCATTCATTCTCTTGCCATAAAGACAAAGTCGAGACTCAATATCGAGTGGGAAAAGTACAAAAACTATGCCATGGAAAATTCAACGGCTCTAATGGATGCGGCAAGGAATGCGGCTGAGTCAATGGGACTTTTTCCATATTATCTGTACAGGCAGAAAAATATGATAGGCAATCTCGAAAACACAGGATATGCTCTGCCGGGTAAGGAAGGCATATACAATATCCTTATCATGGAAGAAAAGGAATCAATAATAGCCTGCGGCGCCGGCACGGTGTCAAAGCGCGTTCCGAAAGATACAGCCGGTTCTCGGATCAGACGCTGTGATACAGTGCGCGATGTCAGAACCTATATCGAAAGAATTGATGAAATGATCGACCGGAAAAGAAAGCTCTTCAGCAAGGGGTGACCTTGCGACAGAGCTTTCTTCGGCGTATAATGAATAAATGCATGCCGGCAGGCGTTGCATTATATTCAAAAGAAATCGGAGCATAGATATGGCACAGACATTGAAGAAAAAACCTGTAAACGGAATGAAGGACATTCTTCCGCGCGAGATGGAGATCAGAGATTATGTAACAGGTATAATCAAGGATACCTACCGGTCGTTCGGATTTACTCCCATAGCCACTCCCTGCATGGAGGAGATAGGAAATCTCCAGTCCAATCAGGGCGGAGAAAATGAAAAGCTCATTTTTAAAGTCTTGAAGAGGGGCGAGAAGCTTCATATAGCGGAAGCAGAAAGTGAAGCTGATGTAGTGGATTATGGTTTGAGATATGATCTAACACTTCCGCTTACGAGATTTTATTCAAATAATATTAATGATCTGCCGAATCCGTTCAAGGCGCTTCAGATAGGAAACGTCTGGCGCGCTGACAGACCGCAGAGAGGCCGCTTCAGACAGTTTACCCAGTGCGACATAGATATATTCGGCGAGCCTACGAATCTGGCTGAGATAGAGCTTATTCTTGCAACTACTGCCACCCTTGGAAAGATCGGATTCAAGGGATTTGAGATAAGGATCAATGACAGGCAGCTTTTGAATGCCATGGCAAGATATGCGGGATTTTCAGATCAGGATACGGATGAGGTCTTTGTGATCCTTGACAAGATGGATAAGATAGGACTTGACGGCGTAAAAGAAGAGCTGTGTGAAAAATATGAGGCTTCATCGGTAGACAGATTCTTAAGCCTTTTTGATGATATAAAGGGTAATGTTCAGGAGGGTACTAAAGTTCTTGAGAAAAAACTCGAAGGATTTCTGGACGGTTCCGTAACAGAGTCTCTTCGTCAGATAGATGCGGCCGTAAGCGATGCGAAGGAAGCTGACTTTGAGATGGTTTTTGACCCTACCCTTGTAAGAGGAATGGGATATTATACAGGGACCATCTTTGAGATAGCGATCCCTGAATTCGGAGGCTCATGCGGAGGCGGCGGACGGTACGACCGCATGGTCGGAAGATTTACAGGTCATGATGTCAGCGCATGCGGATTCTCGATCGGATTTGAGAGAATCATAATGCTTCTTATGGAACATGATTTCAAGATACCCGACAGGGCGAAAAAGGTCGCATATCTTATCGACAAGTCCTGCCCGGCGGACAAATACGCTGATATCATGAAAGAAGCTTCGGCGCTCAGAGCCGGAGGGGAAGTGGTGCTTGTGGTTAGACGAAACAAGAATGCCAAATTCCAGAAAGAGCAGCTGAAGAAGCAGGGATACGAGGAATTCAAGGAATTCTTTAACGATTGATTTTTACCGAAGGGAGATAATGATGCAGAATCGCACACATACATGCGGTGAACTGAGGCTGAGTGACGCCGGATCCAAGGTTCGTCTGTGCGGATGGATTGAAAATATGCGTGAGGTCGGATCGAATCTGGCCTTTATTGTGATACGTGATTTTTACGGAACCACTCAGATCACAGCCGAGACAGAAGAAATGGTGAAGACTTTCAAGGACATCACCAAGGAGTCCACCATAGCGGTTGACGGAACCGTAAGGGAGAGATCTTCCAAGAATCCAAAGCAGGATACCGGAGATATAGAAGTAGTGCCGGAAAAGGTAACAGTTCTCGGAAGATGCCTGAAAAACGAGCTGCCGTTTGAGATTTCGAGGAGCCGTGAGGCGGACGAGGCGCTCAGGCTTAAATACAGATATCTCGATCTCAGGAATCCGGCAGTAAAGAAGAATATTATTTTAAGGTCAAATGTCATAAGAGCTCTTCGCGAGTCCATGATTGCTCACGGATTTATGGAGATCACGACTCCGATCCTTACAGCGTCATCACCTGAGGGCGCCAGAGATTATCTGGTTCCGTCCAGGAAACATCCCGGGAAATTCTATGCTCTTCCCCAGGCTCCCCAGCAGTTCAAGCAGCTTCTGATGGTATCCGGATTCGACAGGTATTTCCAGATCGCCCCCTGCTTCAGAGATGAGGATGCAAGAGGAGACCGTTCTCCCGGAGAATTTTATCAGCTCGATATGGAGATGGCATTTGCTTCGCAGGAAGATGTCTTTGACGTGCTGGAAGATGTCCTCCCTCCGGTCTTCAAGGAATATGGAAAGTATGACCGTGCTTCATCAGCTCCCTTCGAGAGGATACCCTATCTTCTGGCTCTTGATAAATATGGTACGGACAAGCCGGATCTCAGGATCGATCTCACGGCGACATCCGTTACCGGTATTATGAAAGACATAGGCTTTGATCCATTCAGTGGTGAAGATATAGAAATAAAGGCAGTTGTCATCGACAATTTCCATGAGAGCCGTAAATTTATTGACAAGAAGAACAGTGAGGTCTCTGTCCAGTCGGGAATCAATCCTTACTGGTTCAAAGTAGATGAAAACGGAGAAATCAGCGGAGGCATCGCTAAATTCCTGAAGGACAGAAAAGATGAGATAAAGAAGGAGATGAATCTCGCTCCGAATACTCTTGTAGAGCTTGCTGCCGGTCCCGTAAACAGCGCCAGAAAGTGCGCGGGAGCAATAATAAAGATATTCGGCGCTGGTGTTGACGGTCATATGGACAGGGAACAGTACAGGTTCTGCTGGATTGTTGATTTCCCTATGTATGAAATCGGCGAGGAGTCCGGAGAGCTGGAATTCTGCCACAATCCTTTCTCCATGCCTAAGGGCGGACTTGAAACTCTCCTGAAGGCCGAGAGAGGTGAGATCGATCCTCTGACTATCATGGCCGACCAGTATGACCTGGTCGTAAACGGCATAGAGCTTTCATCCGGCGCCGTGAGAAACCATGATCCTGAGATCATGGTCAAGGCCTTTGAACTTGTAAGACTCGGCGAGGACGATGTCAAGTCCAGATTCCCTGCCATGTATAACGCATTCTGCTACGGAGCTCCGCCTCACGCCGGCATCGCTCCGGGAATAGACAGAATGGTCATGCTGCTGGCCGGAGAGGATTCCATCAGAGAGATCATTCCTTTCCCCATGAACAAAAATGCGGAAGATGTGATGATGGGCGCTCCGGGATATGTCACCGACCATCAGCTCGAAGAGCTGTCCATTGCAGTGAAGCTGCCTGATAATAACAATAAATAAGACGGGACTTGAAATAACAATATTCGTGCTGCCTCTTTAAGGCAGCGCGAATATATTTTCAGACAAAAAGAGAAAACCGTCCGTTTGGGGGTCGGACGGCTTTCGAAAGGGGGTTAAAATATAAAAGGGGAAGTGACTATAAGAATTATTTTGTTTGGGGGCTAACTCTTAAGTCAATTATTATTATATACCAGAAACGATTTGACACAAGGGACAAAACGACAAATATAACAAAAATGACTAGTGAGATTTGTGCAAAATTAACAAAAGAAATCGAGACTCTTAAGACCGGAGAGAGCAAACGCCAGATACTAAGCGATGCCAGGAAGGTTATACGAGAAGCCGGCGATGGAGCTGTATATAAAAACCTCTTTGTTTCAGATGCTGACGGGATAGACTTAATACTTGACTGCTTCGATTCAGACGACGCGAAGACCAGGAAGAATGCGGCGCTTCTAATAGATGATATCAGAAGGCTTAAGGCACTGCCGGATTTCATGTCAGAACATGTAAGGGACAGACTGTTCAATGCTTATCTTTCTGAAGAAACCTGTTTTGTACGTTCGGATATCCTGAAGGCACTTTCATCCTTTGACTGTGCTCCATTTAGAGAAAGGCTTAAGGAAAGGCTTGAAGAAATCAGGACTCCCGATGAGAATGATCCGAACCTTGTCCACATCAGGTCGGAAAGAAGAGAACTGGAGAAGATTCTTGAGCCGGGCGAAGAAGCTGACGGGAGACCTTTATTCAAAGGATTTGACGGAAGACCATATGAGATGATTTTGCTATGTGACAGGGAATACCGTGATGCTGCGGCGAAGATAACAGGTCATGGCGCCCGCCCCGTTCCGATGGGTGTAAGAGTATCATGCGGGGACTATTCTATCATAGAAAAATGCAGACTATGGAAAGATGCTCTTTTTATGATACCAAGAAAAAAAGATGTGGTATTGGATGAGAAGGCGGTTTTTCATCTAGCGGAGAATACCGGCATCATGCGGCTTATCGACAGAATGTCAGGAAGTGACGGTTCAGACAGTTACCGATTCAGACTTGAGATAGAGGGTTCATCACCTGTTAATGGTACGCTGGTAAAAAGAATTGCGGCTGCTCTTGAGGAGTCGTCAAAAGGAAGGCTTTTAAATATCGCCGGAAATTATCAGTTTACAATTGTCTTAAGGAAAAAAGAAAACAGGTTCATTCCATATATCAGGACTAGAAATGAATGGGATAAAAGATTTGATTATCGTATAAATACCGAGCCTACATCCATGACTGGAGTAAGCGCCGCCTGCTTTGTCGAGACCGTGAGACCTTTCTTACGAAAAGATGCGCAGATTATTGATCCCTTCTGCGGAGTCGGAACTCTTCTCATAGAGCGTGATAAGGCAGTAAGCGCCCGCGATATATATGGAACCGATATATATGGCCATGCAATAGCGGGCGGACGGGAAAACGCAGACAGGGCAGACGTGAGAATAAATTTCATCAACCGTGATTTCTTTGACTTCAGGCATGACTACCTCTTTGACGAGATAATCACCGAGATGCCTGATATGTACAACAGGACAATTGATGAAAAGAATGAATTCATGAAGCGCTTTTTTGAGTCTGCTGACAGGATTACAATTGACGGCGCCGTCATCATGATCCTGACAGGAGAGGACAGTCTGATCAAGAAATATATAAGACTTACGGATGGCTTCCATATGGAAAAGTCCTTTGCCTTTCAAAACGGCAGGATGATATATGTTATCGGGAAAAAATAAGATCCGGGGAACTTCGGGATCAGTGGTTCGTTGCAAGGATTCATTCTCTTGGCAAGCTTCCATGAATCCTTGCAACTAAGATGATCCATGTTAAAGGAGATTTTGTGAAATCAATTCTTGACGGAAACAAAGGTGTCTATCGCGGGATTTCCTATGTCTGGATCGCTGATGGCGATGTGGTGCATCTTTACATTAACGACCACGGCAAAACCATACTTCTGGACACAGGACATTATACGCAAAAACGATTTGAACAGGCTTATTATGCGATGACCAAATGCTTGATTGATGTCTATCTGTCAGAAAAAGAAACGGAATCCATGTTATGAAAAAGAAATACATTTTGATGCACAAAAACGATCCGACTGCGTCTTTAATTTTGGATGATACAACGAATCAGGTAGAAGGCTACCAATCCATGCAAGCAGACAAAGCACCGTTTTTAGGAACGTGTGACTTAACAAAAATTAGGAAGTGGTGGCAAATGCGAGCTGTCCCAGCATCGAGAAAAACGATGCAGGATATGATTCGCCGTGCCGGGTATTTGAATTCTTCAGAATATTTGGCAAAAAATCTGGCAATTAGCGTAACGGATGCTTATTGGATTTGTCCGATAGATTCTAACTTAGAATATGAAGATGTAAAGTTCACTAATCTAACTTATGTCAATGTTGATAAGATTCCATTTCATAGTGATACTTCTTATGATGTGAATGCATCGCTTGGCGGGCAGATGGATAAGTATTGGGATCTTAATTTTCGCCCACCTGTTCTGGTAAAGAAGGCTACTGCCCATTTTGGTCAGCAAGCGGCGAATGAAGTGTTTGCTACAATACTTCACACGATGCAAAAAACCGACATTCCATTTGTTTCTTATCGGGCAGAGCGGGCGGAAGATGGCGGACTTCTTTGTAAGTGCAAGGCTTTTACATCCGATCGCAAAGAATTCGTTCCGGCATATGAAGTTCTAAACAGCGAAAAAATTCCAAACAGCGTGAATTATTATCAGTCCTATATCAACATTTGCGTGAAACATGGTTTGGATCTCGATGTAATTCAGCGTTTTATGGATTATCAAACGTTGACAGATTTCCTATTAAGTAATGAAGACGAACACTTATGCAATTTTGGCGTCTTACGAAATCCGGACACGTTGGAGTTTCTTGGTCCGGCACCTATTTTTGATAGCGGGAACAGTATGTTCTATCAGGATGATCGAAAAACGCCATACAAGCGGTCTGAATTATTAAAACGACCGATTACAAGTTTTTATGCGACAGAAGAAAAAATGCTTTCCAATGTGAAAGATGCAAATGTGGTAGATTTAGATCGTCTTCCTTCCGTAGATCAGGTGATGGGGTTTTATACAAAGGCCGGTCTTCCAGAGGTTTATTCAAGCTGTATTTGCCAGAATTATCAGACAAAAGTTGATATGGTCTATGACTTGCAGGGCGGTAAGAAAATCTCCTTTTACAACGAAAAGATGGTCGAGAAAAAGTATGAGGAGATGAAAAAGGAGGCCGATTCGAGCCTGTTTTATTGCCTTGACGGACTATCTTGTAAGCAAAAGACGGAGAAAGAGTGCCAATTAAAGCAAGACTTATTGGCGAAAGGATACCATTTTGTTCCTGAAAACACACTCTTCCCAATCAACGGAGTCGATCAGGAAAACAAATGGATTGTTGAGCAAAAGAAAATTCTTGACGGTTTGATTCCACAGCAAACGAAAAATCAGGAGAAAGATTTTACAACGATTTCCATGAATGAGATTTTAATGGAAAGAGAAGTTGTCGGTTTGTCGTGTGACAATCAAGATGTAATCTGGACAATTGCGTTTGCACGGTTGCGGCAGGCGTCGCTGAATGGATATAGCATCATTTTTTCCGTTCCACTCATCAGTCGAGAATTTCAGAAAAAGATATTAAATTTGTTTTATGACAATCCACAAATGATGAAGAAACTAATCACCGTTTTTCCAGACCGAATAGATGATAGGATCGAGAGCAAAGATGAGTATTTTGGTGTAAAAGAGTTCGTTCCGCCGAGCCAAGACGATGGGTGGAATTCTTTTGAACAATTTGGTGATCCGTCTATTTTGGAAGAACTATACGGACGATGTCAAGACTAAAGAAAGCGAAAAGGAATCTGTCAACGATGAGACAGATTCCCCTCCAGACGAAAGAAAGGAGGGCGTTGCCAATGTATGTTACATACTCTGACATAATTCAGATTGGAATATTCATTTGCGCTCTTGTTGGATTGTGCTACACGATTTTCAAGGGAAAACGAAAATAGCCGCCATTACTGCGAATAATGACGGCTGTTGATAAAACAGTTATTTAATTCATTCGGGTAAGCCGCTTCTCTGGCTTTCCCTCTTTCTACGCATAATATAACATATCTTATGAGCTGACGCAAGGAAAAGTGTAAAACGGTTAATGGTCCAAAACTTGCAAAAAACATAGCACACTTTTTTGTGGTTCAGAACATAACGGAAGGATCCAAAGAGGTGATCTATTAACAGTACCTGTCACCGGCATTATAAAAATAGAGTCATTTGCCAGATTTCTGCTACAAAGAGGTGTATTTTTATGACAGAACGAGAGATTTTGGAACTGCTGGAGTATATTCGAGACGCAACGCTTCTTTATATCAAACGAAGAAGATATGCAAAAAGTCATCCGAAATATACTTTGACCGATTGTGATTATGTGGATTATCAGACGGACATCAATAATGCAGAGGTCAATGATATGATTTCTTCAAAAGAGGCGTGGCGTTTGCGAGACTTGGTCCATGAAAAGTTTGGTCAGCATCCGGAATTGTCGGACAGGCTCTGTGCTACGGGAAACGTCATTCTAATCGAGGGAAATACATGGAATGATAAGACCTGGGGTATGTGCAGGCGAGCGATGGAACCTGGCATGGGCAAAACTTGCTGGGGCGGATTCTGATGGAAGAAAGAGAACGACAACAGGAACTCAAGCAAGAAAGGAAGCAATAATATGGGGCTACCGTTATGTGAAACCGGAGGAAAACATCCGGCATATCCAAAAGAATATCTGGAAGGAACCATGAATCTGATTCGTTTGGTGTTCATCCAAATGAATGAAATTAACGACTTGGATATCTATCAGCAAATCGACGCTTTCCTTCGATTTTCCGACATCCGTCAAAAAATGGATGAGGGAAACTGGTCTGCTCTAATGAAGGGATGGAAACAGGTC
>ONDV01000075.1 GCA_900316665.1 uncultured Lachnospiraceae bacterium | reverse complement strand
TCGGAAGCTGCTCTTCTGAAGGACTTTCGTATGCTTCAAGCAAAGCTTTTCGCTTCATTGTTTCATCAGCCCGGGCATAAATCTCTGTTGTGGAGACATTAGAGTGACCAAGAAGATCGCGGATATAGATCAGATTTACACCTGACTGCAGCAAGTGCATTGCTTTACTATGCCTCAGCCAGTGAGGTGTTATCTCTTCAGAGATATCTTTTACGCCGATACCCTGTGCCTGCGCTGCATATTTCTTTAAGATATAGGTCACACCGGCTCTGGTCAGTGGGTGATTCCCCCGGTTTGTAAACAATGGATTTCTGCTCCTGGCAGGGTGAGACAGACCATTACCCTCTATATATTGCCTGAGTAATTCTCCGGTAGGTTTCATGACTGGAACGATACGGCTTTTGCCACCTTTACCGGTTAAAACAATAGTCACGGTATCATTCAAATTGATATCACAAACTTTTAAATCGACGAGTTCCTGTACTCGGGCACCAGTATCGTAGAGAAGCGAGAGCAAAACAGCATCACGTCTTCCATGAGAGGTATTTCTGTCCGGCTGTTCCAGCAAGCCTTTGACTGCATCAAGGGGAAGATACATTAACGGTGGTTTATCAGCTTTCTTCATCGGAATACTCAGTACTTTCTGGCATTGCTCCATATATTGCGGAGCTTCTACCATCAGAAAGCTGAAAAATGAATGGATTGCAGCCAGCCGTTGGTTTCGTGTGGTGATCTTACAGTGACGTTCTTCTTCCAGCCATTTAAGAAACCGTAAGACAAGTTCCCTGTCTATCTGTGTGATCATCAGCTTCTCCGGGGCATAATTCTCAACATCCCGGCAATACTTAAGGAGAAGGGAAAAACTGTCCCGATAGGAAAGCAGCGTATTCTTTTTGGAACCAAGATGCCCTGGCAGATAAACGGTCAGAAACTGAGTCAGGTATCGTGCAAAATCAGTCTCCTTCATGCGCCACCTCCGGGATGATATACGAGCAGTTTTTTTCTACCTGCTTCATCAATTCCGGGTAGACTTCCGCTGTCAGCCGCAGATACTGTGCCGTAGAACGGATTCCGTTATGCCCCATGTAGGTTGAAAGAATGGGCATCATAGCGGTAAGGTCGGCGCCTTCCGTGATCCATTTCTGCAAAACATGAACCGCAAAAGTGTGTCTGAGATCGTGCAATCTTGGCCCGTAACCCTTTCCTCCGTGGGAAATACCGGCATCAAGAAGGTACCTGCGGTATCGCTGATAAATCGTCATAGGGCTGAGCCTGGTCCTGTCCGGTGCCATAAAGAAGTATTCCGTATCTTTTTCCCACCAGATATGATCTGCATAGGAAATGCAGGCTTCCTTGATTGAATCGGAAAGAGGGATATATCTGTCACAGCCATTCTTGGGTTCATGGATTGTAAGAATGCCGGCGTCCAGATTTACGTCCTGGAACTTTAGATTGCACACCTCTGATACGCGAAGGCCGCAGCCATACAGGATACGGAAAATAACAGGGAGTGCAAGATGCATATTTTTCGATCCTTCCCATGGCTGTGTTGCGTCAGCAGCTCTTATCAGAGCATTGATCTGTTCATGGGTAAAGATATACGGCACAAATGAGCATGTATTGGTTCCATGTTGTTCCGGAAGAATGTAGGCCGCATAGCCAAGATTGTCCAGATATATGGCAAACTGGCGTATGCAGGTCATCCTATGGGATCTGCTTTTTACTGATTCACCGTCTCTCGGCGCAATCCAGGCTTCAGCCAGCTCACGAGAGATTTCCACAGAAGTTACCCCTTTATCAGTGGCAAACCTGCAGAATCGGGATAAACATTTAGGTTCATACTCATATTTAAAACCGCAGCTCCTTTTATACTGTATGAAATCATCTGCTGCCTGGGCAAACGGGCCTGTCATTACCGGTGGTTTCCTGCTTCTGGACATTACACCATCACCTCCAATGCACATTTCTTAAGCTCATTGATATCGATGCGCAGATATGTCATGGTCGTCTGTGTGTTCACATGTCCAAGGATTTCGGAAATGACCGGGAGAGGGATTTCATGTTCAAGGAGGCGGCTGGCCAGACTATGCCTGAGCGCATGAGAACCGGATTTTCTTCCTTCGAGATGAATTCCTGCCCGGAGAAGGTGTTCATGTACCAATGCGCCAACTGCTCCGGATCGGAATTCTGTATAAGGTGGCTGAACGCGTATGAAGACGTGATCGGATTCTGTTTTTGGCCTCGCATTTTTCAGATAGTTGATGATAGCCTCGCCCACATCCGAAAGGAGCGGCAGTTCCAAAGGATTTCCGGTTTTAACCTGAGTCAGGCGGATCCGGTCGCTTTCCCAGTCGATATTCGAAAATCTCAGATTTGCAACATCACTGCTTCTAAGGCCCAGCCTGGCAATCAGCAGGATAATGGCATAGTCTCTGATTCCGCATGGATTTCCCATATCGATTGTATCCAGTGTTTTCCGGACCTCGTCTTTTGTGTATGTGGATGGAAGCCTGCTTTGCCTGTTGTAGTGTGGATTGGGCAACTTTGAGAACAGTTCTTCCTGCATGATTCCGTTGTCATGACAGTATTTCAGGTAATAACGGACTGTCCTCATTATGCTGTTGATCGTTGGCTTTCCAAATGAAGACAGTGACTTTAAAAATTCAAGTACTATAGGAACTGTGACAGTATCAAGGGACATCACGTTCTTTGTATTTAAGAAAGCAAAGAATCTCGAAAGATACAGCCGGGATATCTGAATGCTCTTAGAAGAGATTCCGATATATTCCCTGTACGAAAGATAAGCATCAGCACTATCTTTGAATGCTTCCGGAAAATAGTATTTTTTCCGTGTGGAAACAAGATACATATCTACAGTCCCCGTAAGCTGATACTCTGCCATCGCATTGATACACCGCAGATATACCCCATTCCATTTTTTCTCAGACATCTTTTGGGACATGGAGTAATGATCTTCCAGAAACTGAATTCCATGATCAATGCTAAAGCTATCAATGTCGTGTTCCCGGGCGTAAACAATAAAGTTTCGACTGACGGTCTTGAATACCTTTTGATAATTCTTAGAGGCGTTGGCTTTGACCAGCGCCTGCAAAGTTTCATCTGCTAATTGTTGTAACGGTAATGATTCCATTGTACGGACCTCCTTATGATGTGTTTTTACATCATAAGGTTGC
>ONDV01000066.1 GCA_900316665.1 uncultured Lachnospiraceae bacterium | reverse complement strand
TCTGGTGCGCATAAGAGCTTTATGGTATGTTCAACTTGTGGGCATTGTTATTTGAGAGAGGCTTGATCATAATCCGAGCGAAGTAAATAACTCGCAGATTAGGTATAAGAAAATTGAAATTTGATGCAAAGGTAATAAATCAAAAAGAATCATAAGGATGTTTTAGAATAATGAAAACAATAGCAATTATAGATGATGATATTCATATTGGAGATATGCTGACAGAAGTGCTATCGCAGGAAGGATATGCCGTCCTTCGTGCATATTCCGGCACCGAAGCATTATACCTTCTTTCACAGCATAAGCCGGACCTCATACTTCTGGATCTGATGCTGCCGGGCCTGTCCGGAGAGGAAGTCCTGCCCCATATTGAGGACATCCCGGTGATTGTTTTAAGCGCAAAGGTTGATGTGAAGGATAAAGTTAATCTGCTACTGGAAGGCGCTGCTGATTATATGACTAAACCTTTTGAAACCAAGGAGCTTCTTGCGAGGATTACTGTTCAGCTCCGCAAAGCGGAAAAGAAATCCGACGATCCTGTTTTATCTATTGGGGATCTTGTGCTGGACAATACATCGCAAGACGTAACTATTAAGGGACAAGCAGTGAGACTGACTCGAACGGAATTTGCTGTTCTGAAGCTACTGATGTTAAATCCAAAACAGGTGATTTCCAAAAGCACGCTGCTTGACCGTATTAGTCTGGACACCCCCGATTGCACGGAGCGTTCCTTAAAACAGCATGTCAGCAATCTGCGTAAAAAGCTTCAGGATGTTAGCGGTATAGATTACATCGAAACCGTCTGGGGGATTGGCTACAAACTGACGGAGCAAAAATCTTGACCAAATCTTGACGTTTCCCTTGACCACTTTCTTGACCTTTACTTGATAGACTGAGGTCCAAAAAGGAGGTATACATGGATGGAATATGTTTTACAAACCAATCGACTGACAAAAAAATACAGAAATTTTCAGGCATTAAACGGTCTGACCATGCACGTCCCCAAAGGAGCAATCTACGGCTTTGTAGGAAAGAACGGCGCCGGCAAGACTACCCTCATCCGTTTGATCTGCGGATTACAGGCACCAACATCCGGTGACTTTACCCTGTATGGTATCCAGAATAACAGCAAAAATATTGTGAAGTCGCGCCGTCGTATGGGGGCTGTGGTGGAAAGCCCGTCCGTCTATCTGGATATGAGCGCAGAAGAAAACCTGAAACAGCAATACATGATTTTGGGTCTGCCATCTTACGATGGTTTGGAGGAACTGCTGAAGCTGGTAGGGCTTGAAAATACAGGGAAGAAAAAAGCAAAGCATTTTTCACTTGGTATGAAGCAGCGACTTGGTATTGCGCTTGCGCTCGTAGGCGAACCTGACTTTGTCGTACTCGATGAACCGGTAAATGGTCTTGATCCGCAGGGAATCGTAGAAATGCGAGAGTTGCTTCTGAAGCTGAATCGAGAACGCCAGATTACAATATTGATTTCCAGCCATATTCTCGATGAACTCTCCCGTCTCGCCACTTACTATGGATTTATTGACAGTGGGCGTATGGTGAAAGAACTGTCTGCCGAGGAACTTGAATCTGCCTGCCGTAAGTGTGTTCGCGTGGAAGTAACGGATACCGGGGCTTTGGCTCGCGTACTGGATTCCATGAAATTGGATTATAAAATCATTTCCTGGACAACAGCCGATATTTATGAGAAAGCGAATGTAACGCAGCTTGCAGCAGCATTGGCAAAGGAAAACTGCGAAATTATTTCCATGCAGGAAAAGGACGAAAGTTTGGAAAGTTACTACATCTCTCTGTTGGGAGGTGGCAGAAATGCGTAAATTATTATCTGCGAATTTCTCTCGACTTTGGAAGGATAAAATATTCCTGATTGCCATGGTCGCTGTTACGGTGGTATCAGTCATTTTCAGCTATTTGAATTTTCAGACCAGCATATCCAGTGAAGAACCGGCATATGTGGAAGATGTTTTGTTGAATATGTTTCCTGTGATCGCTTTTGTGTGTGTTGGCTTTATTGCTATGTTCATTGGTACGGAATTTGATGAAAATACGATTCGAAACAAGCTGATTGTTGGACACACGAGGACAGAGATTTACTTTGCGAACTATCTGGTATGTATGGTTGCATCCCTGCTGCTGTTGCTTGGAATTTTACTTTTCTCCGGTATCACCGGCTATTTCCTTCTCAAAACATTTATGTTGGAATGGCGACAGCTCGCCTTTTTGATTCTTTGCTGCATTCTTTGCACAATGGTTTTTTCTGCAATATGTGTTGGAATCGTTATGAACATCAGCAAAAAAGCTATCTCCCTTCTGATTGGACTTCTGCTTATGTTCGGCCTTATGATGCTTACTAACTATTTTGAGCATTCGCTGGCGGAAGGCGAAATGGTTTACGAAAGGGTCACGATGACAGCAGAAGGCGTTCAGTTGGGTGATCTCGTCCCTAATCCGGCTTATGTTGGCGGCACTGCTCGTAAAGTAATGGAATTCTTTTTTGATTTACTTCCTACCGGGCAGGCTACCCAGATCAACAATATGAGTTTTGATCGCTGCACGCGCTGGCCTGCTCTTTCCATCATTGCGCTTAGCTTTGTTACTTTGGCAGGCTATCTGCCTTTTAGAAGGAAGGACGTTCGATAACTTTATGAGGTGTTTATGAAGTATCTGCTGCTATCCATCATCGGTATACTGGCTCTGATTATCTTTGTGTTGTCCGCAAAGATCTATTTCCTGCATAAATCAACGGAAGAAATCATAGAAGCCTTCCGGGATCGCTTAGCAGCAGATACTAATATTCTTGTTGACATATCCTCCCGTGACCCATATATGCGGAAGCTGGCGTCGGAAATCAATGTGCAGCTTCGTCTGCTCCGAAAGGAACGTCACCGCTACCAGCAGGGGGACCAAGAACTGAAAGAAGCTGTAACGAATATCTCACACGACCTTCGCACACCGTTGACGTCCATCTGCGGGTATCTGGATTTATTGGATCGTAAAGAAAAGAGTGAAACTGTCCAGCGCTACTTATCTCAGATTAAAAATCGTACCGAAGCATTGAAGAATCTGACAGAAGAACTATTCCGATACAGCGTAGTATCATCTTCTCAAGAGCTGAAGCCAGAGAGAATGGAAGTGGTTCGGATATTGGAGGAGAACCTTCTGTCATTCTATGGGGCGATGCAGGAAAAAGGCATCCAGCCGCAAATCACCTTGCCGGAGGAACCGGTATATCGAGAATTGGATAAGGGTGCCTTAAATCGCATTTTCTCAAACATCATCAGTAACGCTCTAAAATATTCTGATGGTGATTTCTCTGTAACTATGGATAAGGATGGGTGTATCACTTTTACCAACACGGCAAAAGAATTGGACGCCTTGACGGTAGGCAGACTTTTTGACCGTTTCTACACGGTGAATACTGGACGCAATTCTACCGGCCTTGGGCTTTCTATTGCAAAGCTGTTGACCGAACGCATGGGTGGAGATATTAAAGCCAGGTACGAAGCAGGACAGCTACATATAACTGTAAAGCTATAAACACCGCAGAGATATGACTAATTCGTTATCAATAAAATGCAGTTTACGAAATTGATACCTCTCTTCTGACTTGCTTCTTAGTGATTAATAAGTTATAAGAGAGAAATTACCTATTTGTCACTTAACCTTCACGGTGTGTAAAGACGTATAATACTGACATCAGGAACAGAAAGGCATATTTATGATGACAATAAAGTAAATTTTCATTTTTGTACACAAATGAATACTCATTATTTTCCGGGGATTGCTTTCCAGCATTTCCGGTATTTTTATAGCCGGATTTTCGGCAAAGAAGCAAAACTTCACATGTAGCTGGCAAGACTGATGCCAATGATCGTAGACCGATTGTTTTTCGAGAAGAAAAGCGTCGGTCATTTTTTATGCCATGAGAAAGGAGAACCGAATGGAACCAGAAAAACTGAACCTGATGCAGGAGCTTCTGCTCCGGTACTGCGGACAAAGAGGCATGACCGATGTTGAGATCACAGGGAGAGCGACAGCCACAGCAATTACCAGAAGCGGAAAAGAGCTGCACCACCTGACGGTCAACATCTACGGCGACATCATGGACGATGACACGAAAAAGATCATCGCCGATGGAAACGTCTCCCATGACATCCGGAGAATTTACGAGTTCCCGACCGAGTGGAAAGACCGTAAGCCGTCGGTAGTGTCGGCACTTAGAAAAAAGGATACTGCCATCAAAGATGTGAAAACCGCAAAGTCCGAGCGTCAGAAGACAAAGAATCCGGAAAGGTAAGGTGATGTGTATGACCTGTCCCCATTTTTCCATTTCGATCCGCTCCCGCTATAACAAAAGATCCGGAGCCAGAGGATCAGCCGTTGCGGGAGCTGCCTACCAGAGCGCGGAGAAACTGTTCAGCGAGTATGACGGACGGACAAAGAACTATTCCTACAAGCAGCCGGAGCTTGTGTTCTCGGAGCTGGTGCTTCCGGCAAACGCGCCACCGGGGTATTCCGACCGGGCGGCACTCTGGAATGCGGTCGAAAAAGCGGAAACGAGGTTTGACGCCCAGCTCTCCCGTGGAATTATCGCCGCGCTCCCGAAGGAGCTTCCCTTCGACCAGTCGATCCGGATGGTGAAGGAATACTGCCGGGAAAACTTTGTCTCCAAGGGGATGTGCTGTGACATCGCGATCCATGATCCGGCTCCGCCGGGGCATAATCCCCACGTTCACATCATGCTGACCATGCGCGGCATCGATGAGAACGGGAAGTGGCTACCGAAATCGCGGAAGGAATATGTCCTTGATGAAAACGGACAGCGCATCCGTCTTCCCAGCGGGGAGTGGAAAAGCCGCAAGGTTGATACCGTGGACTGGAACCGGAAGGAGAATGCGGAGATCTGGCGCCAGAGCTGGGAAGAGTACCAGAACCAGTATCTGGAGAGAAACCAGCGCCCGGAGCGTGTGAGCCTCAAGTCCTACAAGCGGCAGGGTATTGACCAGATTCCAACCGAGCATATGGGAGCTGCCGCATCGGCGATGGAAAAGAAAGGCATCGAGACAGACATCGGGAACCTGAACCGGGAGATCCGGCAGGCAAACAGCCTGATGCA
>ONDV01000074.1 GCA_900316665.1 uncultured Lachnospiraceae bacterium | reverse complement strand
CTTACATATAATCAGCAGATGAAGAAGCTGCGGGAAGAGAAGAAAATATCCTGCGGTAAGTCAACTGACAAAGACCATAGTATACCAGTCGGTAGTTCTAAGGACAAAGAACGGCTTGTCAGGATGGGTTATTTTAATATTGTTAATGGCTATAAGGAACCTTTTACATGTGGAAGGGACGCCGAAGGTAAGCATGTCTATATAAAAGGGACGTCACTGGAGCAGATCTACCATCTTAAAAAGTTCGATGAGAAGTTAAGACTCTTTTTATTAAAATACATAACGCAGGTCGAAGAGGAAGTGCGGACATTGACTGGCTATAAGTTCGACCAGTGTAATGATAATGGAAAAGTATCATGGTACGAGACAAGTGCCTATGATTCCAGCAAGGGCCTGCAGAAAAGAATGGATGCCATTTCATCTGCATATGGAGAGCTTAGCAAGAGCCAACTTAACTATGTGAAGTTCTATATGGAGAAGCATAGTTCAATCCCGACCTGGATTATGATCAAGGTCATCAATTTTTCTACATTTATTAAGGTCTTGCAGAACAGTAAGAAAGAAGTAATTCACGCACTATGCAGGCTTTATGACATGATGGATGCAAACGGCAAGCCAAATGTCAAGCTATTAGTAGGTAGCCTGCATTGGCTGAGGAAAGTACGAAATTCCTGTGCACATAACGAGAGGGTGTATTGTATCCAGCAGACCCGGGGTAAAAGAGATAGCAGCTCGGGCAGAATACTGGAGAGATATCTTTCACAGCTTAGAAAGCCTTATTCTAAAGACTCCGATAAGCGGATTATGGATTTGCTTGTCTATATGAAATATTATCTTCCGGATAAGGAATTTAGATCTATGATAAATGAGCTGTCGAAGATGCTGTGTGAATTGGAAACACAGATTCCAAACAATGCTTTTGCAAATATCAGAGGAAAGATGGGTATTAAAAAGTTAGATGATCTTGATGCATTGGCCGGGTTGAAGAAGGAAAAAATATCGTATAATAAATTTGATATAATGAGCTAGTAACGGCTTGAACACAACAAAAGTTTAGGGAAAAGAACAAAAAATTGTTGATTCCATAAGCGATTTGTAGTAATATAGTTGTCACAGAGATAGCCGGATTGATTCCGGCTGAAAGGCACTCGCTTTTGCGGGTGCCTTTTACTTTATGTGTTTGCGAAAATAAAATAATAACAGGAATTTAAAAGGAAAATCAGGCTCCCACACTGCCACCGTCGGTAGTAAGGGAGCCTCATCATACTCATATTTTGCTGTGATAGGGCATAGTGTTATCTGTCAAGTCAGTAAAAACATGCATGAGGAAAAGGCATATCAAGGAACAAATCCTGGAGAAATAATACCATTTTCGATGGCTAAGGAGATAAGAAATCTTGGTGACAGGCACCGTTAACACCTGGGAACTGCATGACGAAATGCCCTGTATGTGCGGTGGAAAGAAGGGCGCACGACGTCCAGTGGACGTCGGCTTTGCGCGGACTGGAACGGAGTGTAGACCATCATGAGAACTGAGAAAATGACACAGGATCAGCGGCTGGATTATCTCGTAGAGAAATTTAAAACAGATTCTGTTCAATATAAAGATTTGAAAACGCCTAAAGACACCGAAGGAAAACGACGCATTCTTCGGTCGCTTATGAATATCCGTATGCCGAAGGCTTTTTCAGATGATGTACTCGCTGTTCAGGATGAATATCTGACAGGTAGAGCCGAAGAAAAAGGTATCGTGCGTCTTTCAGACATCTCGGAAATCCGCGATGGTCTATCTGTTTGGCAGGGCGATATTACGCGGCTTGCCGTGGATGCCATCGTGAACGCAGCCAATTCTCAGATGCTGGGCTGCTTCGTTCCGATGCATACCTGTATTGACAACTGCATTCACACCTTTGCCGGGGTCCAGCTTCGAGCAGAGTGCAGCAGGCAGATGAATCAGCTGCGGGAAAGATACGGCAAAGATTATGAGCAGCCGACGGCTGTTCCGATGCTGACGGATGCCTATAATCTTCCTGCGAAAAAGGTCATTCATATCGTAGGCCCGATTGTGCAATACAAGCTGACGTCGGAACTTGAGAAGGATCTGGCGGACTGCTACCGGAATACCTTGGATATGTGTCTTGATAATAATTTGAGAAGCGTGGCATTTTGCTGCATTTCTACGGGAGTATTTCACTTTCCGAATAAGCGGGCGGCGGAGATCGCCGTCAGCACCGTGGACAGCTGGCTCTCACAGCATCCGGGTGCTATGGAAAGGGTGATCTTTAATGTTTTTAAGGACGATGACAAAAAATACTATGAAAAACTTTTACGATGAAATGCCGAACGGCTATCAGGAGAGCATTCAGAAGGGGCTCAGTGCGGTGCGGTATTTCAGCAGAAATATGTCATTCCAAACAGGCTCTGAGGAGAAAGAAATCGCCAGATTAAAGCAAGAAATCGAAGCAGCAGATGCTATTGTAATCGGAGCGGGTGCCGGACTGTCCACTTCCGCCGGAATGACCTATAGCGGAGAACGATTTGAAAGGTACTTCTTTGACTTTGCAAGGAAGTACGGCATCCGGGATATGTATTCCGGCGGGTTCTACCCCTTCCCCGATGAAGAAACACGTTGGGCATGGTGGGCAAGGCATATCTACTACAACCGATATATTGATGCGCCGAAGCCTGTCTATCAGGAACTGTTCTCACTTGTGAAAGATAAGGATTATTTTGTTGTTACAACGAATGTAGATCACCAGTTCCAGAAAGCAGGCTTTGATAAAAAGCGTCTGTTCTACACCCAAGGAGACTATGGACTTTTCCAGAGCGTCAATCCACTCATGCAGAAAACCTATGATAATGAAGAATGGGTAATGAAAGCAATGGAAGCACAAGGGTTCATAAGAGATGAGAATGGATTGTTTCAGGTTCCTGAAGATGGGATTCTAAGTATGAAGATTCCAACGGCACTCATTCCGAAATGTCCGGATGATGGGTCTGATGTGATCATGAATCTTCGCGTGGATGATTCCTTTGTCGAGGATGAAGGCTGGCACAGGGCATCAGCGGCATATGCGGACTTCCTACTTAAGACTGAGAGCCTTCATGTGCTTTATCTTGAGCTTGGCGTGGGAGCCAATACACCTGTCATTGTGAAGTATCCCTTCTGGCAAATGACACTGGCAAATGAAAAATCAGTGTATGCTTGTATCAATTATGGCGAGGCGTTTTGTCCGGACGAAATTGCAAACAGGAGCATCTGCATCGATGGGGATATTGGTGATGTGTTTGCG
>ONDV01000005.1 GCA_900316665.1 uncultured Lachnospiraceae bacterium | reverse complement strand
TGCGAGCAAACAGAAAAACACAACTTGTGAGCCACCACTGTGACATCTCTTGGCAAAAAGCGAATGAATCCTTGCAACGAAGATTCTCATTATTAATGTTGGAAGTTTTAGTACATAATCATATAAAATGGATACTTCAGGAGAATTTTATCATGACAGATGACAGAAAGACAGTCCTGTTGACCGGCGCAAGCCGCGGAATAGGAAGAGCATGCGCCATTCGTTTTGCAAAAGCCGGCTATCGCGTTGGCATAGGATATACAGGGAATAAAGAGAAGGCGGAGGAGACAAAAAAAGCAGTTTTGGATTATATAGATCCCGATGACGTTATTTTATTGCAGGGGGATGTATCTGATGATGAGTCTGCAAAAAGAATCATGGATGAATTTCTTTCAAAATTTTCTCGGATCGACTGTCTTATAAATTCAGCAGGCATCACCAAAGATAATCTTATTGCAATGATGAAGCCGGAGGATTTCGATCGGGTCATAAGCGTTAATTTAAGAGGGACCTTTCTCATGTGCCAGGCTGCATTCCGTCCTATGATGAAGCAGCGCAGGGGGCATGTTGTAAATATAAGCAGCATAGTCGGTCTGCATGGCAATGCCGGACAAACCAATTACAGCGCCTCGAAAGCCGGGGTAATAGGTCTTACGATGAGTCTTGCAAAAGAGGGAGCTGGAAGAAATATTTTATATAATGCCGTAGCTCCTGGTTTTGTTGATACGGATATGACTTCGGTACTGCCTGAAAAGACAAAGAGTGAGATCAATAATTCCATTCCATTAAGAAGACCGGCATCTCCCGATGAGATAGCAGAGGCAGTCTATTTTCTGGGAGCTGAAAGCAATACTTATATTACCGGTCAGACAATTACTGTGGATGGGGGAATGAGTCTATAATTTAGAAAGCGTTATATAATGAATAAAAGAAGAGTAGCAGTTGTCGGTATCGGTACTGTAAATCCTGCCGGCAATTCCTGTGAAGAAAGCTGGAAAAATGTAAGCTCTGGCAATTCATGCATTGGAAGGATAGACAGGTTCGATCCGGATGAGCTGAATGTAGGAGTAACTCTTGCGGGAGAAGTCAGGGATTTTCATTTAGAGAACAGAATCAGTAAAAGAGATGCAAAGCATGAGGCAAGATTTACCCAGTACGCTCTCTATGCAGCGGATGAAGCCATTGAGATGAGCGGTCTCAAAGAAGAAAACGCTCTTTCTGATGATGACAGAAAGAGAGCCGGGGTAATAGTTTCATGCGGTATCGGTGGACTTGATGTCATTGAGCAGCAGTATCAGCGCGGAGTCGATCTGGGTTTTGATCATGTGAATCCTTTTTTCATTCCGATGGTTATCTCTAATATGGCAGCCGCCAGAATTTCAATATCTCATGGTCTTAAGGGTATCAGCACCTGTCCGGTAACTGCATGCGCAGGAGGAACAAATGCTGTCGGCGATGCTTTTCACAGAATAAGGGAAGGTTATGAAGATATTATTGTATGCGGAGGAACAGAGGCCTGCATAACAAAATGCGCCATAGCGGGTTTCAGTAATATAAGAGCTATGTCTCACGCTACGGATCCAAAGCGCGCCTCCATTCCTTTTGACCTTGAAAGAAACGGATTTATTATAGGTGAGGGCGCCGGAATACTGGTTCTTGAAGAATGGGAGCATGCCGAGAAGAGAGGGGCAAACATCCTTGCCGAAATAGCAGGCTATGGAAGCAACAGTGACGCATACCATATCACATCGCCTGCACCCGGAGGGGAAGGTGGAGCTGAATGTTTGAGACTGGCTCTTTCTGATGCGGAAATCGAGCCTGATGAAATTCAATATATAAACGCTCACGGCACATCCACAAAACTAAATGATTCCTCCGAGACAGCAGCTATCCATGAGGTATTTAAAGAGCATGCGAAAGACCTCGCGGTTTCTTCAACCAAGGGTGTTACGGGACATCTTCTGGGCGGCGCCGGTGGTGTAGAAGCTGTATTTACAGTTCAGGCTATAATGAAACAGTTCCTTCCTCCCACAGCAGGTCTGAAAGTGCCTGATCCCGATTGTGATCTTGACTATGTACCTTTGAAGGGCAGAAAGTCGAAGATCAATTACGCTCTTTCAAACAGCCTCGGATTCGGCGGACATAACGCATCTGTAATATTTAAGAAGGTCTGATCATGAGTGAAAATGAAGAGATAATAATTCCTGATAAGCCGCGGGAGAATGCAAATTCCCTCTCCATCAGCGAAATAAAGGAGATCATTCCTCACAGATATCCTATGCTTCTTGTTGACAGGATACTTGACTTTGAACCTATGAAATGGGCTATCGGAATAAAATGCGTAAGCGCTGATGAGCATTTCTTTTCCGGTCATTTTCCTGACTATCCCGTAATGCCGGGTGTACTTCAGATAGAAGCTCTGGCACAGACCGGTGCTGTCGCAGTCTTATCATCACCGGAAAACAAGGGAAAAATCGCCTTCTTCGGCGGGATCAGGAATGCCAGATTTTCAAAGCAGGTGATACCGGGAGACGTATTGGAGATGCGCGTCCGCCTGATAAAATCTAACGGGAAAGTCGGGGTAGCTGACGGAAAGGCTTATGTGAATGGGAAGATTGCCTGCAGAGGAGAGCTTACATTTTTTATTCAGTAAAAGGACAAAAAATACTAAGCTACATTTATTTTTATTAAAATTACTATAATTTTTTACCGGACAACGATTTTCCTTGTCCGGTTTGTTTGATTTTATGTTAGAATAAACTTGTTTTTTGAAATATCTGGTTTGGCACAGTTTTTTAGATGGAGATTATGTCATGAATAAAATGAAAGATGAAATTGTAAAATTTTATGATAAGTGCAGACTGCATTTCTATATGCAGGTGTTCTCTCGTTTCGAGAACAGAGAAGCTACGCTTACCACAGTGGAGTCGTTCAGTATGGAATGCATCCAGGCACTTGACCATCCAACGATTGCTGAGTTTGCCGATATGATGAAGATTTCCTCATCAAATGCTGCATATCGTGTCAGCTCTCTTGTAAGAAAAGGATATCTTAAAAGAATTCAGTCAAATGAAGATGCCAGGATGTTTTATCTTGAGCCTACTGCAAAATTTATGAAATACTACAAGATCAACACAGAATATCTGGAGACTGTTGTAAGGCGCTGTAAGGCGCGTTTTTCCGAAGAAGATTATAACAGGCTTTCTGAATATCTGCATATCATAAATACTGAACTTATGCCTGAGCTGAATCTCACCAAATTCAAGAGAAAGACTAACGAGTGGAGTAGTAAAGAGTACAGAAACAAGTGATGAGCCGCTTTTCTTGACAATGCAGCCTCTTATATTTACAATTTCTTTTGCATTTTTAGATTAACTCAAGGTTTTTTGGAGGAATATAATGTCTGAGTCTTACGATCACGCTGCCATTGAGAATAAATGGGCAAAAATCTGGGAAGAGAAGCCCGTAAATGTTAATGACGGCAAGAAGCCTAAATATTACTGTCTGGATATGTTCCCTTATCCTTCCGGAGCCGGACTTCATGTCGGTCATTGGAGAGGATATGTAATATCCGATGTGTGGAGTCGTTATAAAATTATGAACGGCTATTATGTCATACATCCCATGGGATGGGATGCCTTCGGACTTCCTGCTGAGAATTACGCGATCAAGACCGGACAGCATCCTTCCGTTTCCACTGAAGCGAATATCAATAATATCAGACGCCAGGTAAAGCAGATCGGCGCAGTATATGACTGGGACATGGAACTCAATACCACAGATCCTGCTTTCTATAAGTGGACTCAGTGGATCTTTGTCCAGATGTTTAAAAAAGGTCTTGCTTATGAAAAAGAGATGCCGCTTAACTGGTGTCCCAACTGCAAGGCAGTTCTTGCAAACGAGGAAGTTGTTGATGGAAAATGTGAGCGCTGCCATCATGAGGTTACGAAGAAAAACCTCCGTCAGTGGATGCTGAAGATCACGGATTATGCGGATGAGCTTTTGAGCGGTCTTGATGAATTAGACTGGCCTGTACGAGTAAAGAAGATGCAGACTGAATGGATCGGACGCTCTACCGGAGCAGAGGTCGATTTCCATGTGGATGGTCGTGATGATGTGCTTACTGTATATACTACAAGACCGGATACTCTTTTCGGCTGCACATTTATGGTAATTGCTCCTGAGCATCCTCTGGCTCACGATCTCGCAACTGACGACAAAAAGGATGAGGTAGAGAAATATATCAAGTATGCTCTTAATAAATCCAATGTTGACAGAATGCAGGGAAAGGAAAAGACAGGAGCTTTTACAGGTTCATACGCCGTAAATCCGCTTAATAAAAAGAAGATACCCATCTGGATTTCGGATTATGTACTCGGAGACTATGGCACAGGCGCTGTAATGTGTGTTCCGGCGCATGATGACAGAGATTTCGCTTTCGCGAAGAAGTTTTCCCTGCCGATCATTCCTGTCATAGAGCCTGAAAATGAGCATCTCACCGAGGACATGACAGAGGCATATACAAAAGCTTCGGGAATAATGATAAATTCCGAAGACTGGAACGGCATGAGGTCGGAGGATCTGAAACGCACTGCTCCTGATATCATAGAGAAGAAGGGCTATGGACGGAAGAAAGTAAATTACAAGCTTCGCGACTGGGTTTTCTCCAGACAGAGATATTGGGGTGAACCCATCCCCATAATTCATTGTCCTAAATGCGGAGCAGTTCCCGTTCCTGAAGATCAGCTGCCGGTTCTTCTTCCAAAAGTTGAGTCATACGAGCCTACAGATACGGGTGAGTCTCCACTTGCAAAGATGACAGACTGGGTCAATACCACATGTCCATGCTGCGGAGGTCCCGCAAAGCGTGAGACCAACACCATGCCCCAGTGGGCAGGCTCTTCCTGGTATTATCTCCGCTATGTCGATGTCCATAATGACAAGGAACTTGTGTCACGTGAGAAGGCTGATAAATATCTGCCTGTCGATATGTATATAGGCGGTGTGGAGCATGCTGTTCTCCATCTTCTCTATGCGAGATTCTATACAAAATTCCTTCATGATATAGGGGTGATCGATTTTGACGAACCCTTCCATAAGCTTTTCAATCAGGGTATGATTCTTGGCCCAAAGGGAATCAAGATGTCAAAGTCTCTCGGAAATGTTGTTTCACCTGATGACATGATAGAGAAATATGGCTGCGACGCACTCAGAATGTATGAGCTCTTTATCGGACCGCCTGAACAGGATGCTGCCTGGGATGACAGGGGAATCGACGGCGTCAGACGTTTCCTCTCCAAATTCTATAATGTCTTTACTGACAATATAGAAAAAGATGTGCCGGAGACAAAGGAACTTGTTGCCATCAGGAATCACCTTATTAAAGATATTACGGACAGGCTGAACAGCTTCAGTCTGAATACCGTAGTGTCAGGTTTTATGGAATATACAAATAAACTGTATACCATATCGAAGCAGACCGGAGTAGACAAAAAGACTCTTGAAACTTTTGTTGTTCTTCTGGCGCCGTTCGCTCCCCATCTTTCAGAGGAGCTTTACAGTAGATGCGGACATGATGATTCCGTTTTCTATCATTCCTGGCCTGTATGTGACGAGAAGGCTTTGGATGAAGATGAGGTTACGGTCATACTTCAGATCAACGGTAAGATGAAGGGCAAGATCAGTCTTCCAAAGGACATAGAGAAAAATGAGGCCATAGAGAAAGCCAAAGAGACTTTGAAAGAAAAGATCAACGGCAGCATCGTAAAGGAAATTTACGTTCCCGGTAAAATTGTAAATATTGTTGTAAAGTAATTTAAGCGCATTCAGGAGGTGCCGCGATGGATAAGATTCAGATGAAGACTCCGCTTGTAGAGATGGATGGAGATGAGATGACCAGAGTCCTCTGGAAGATGATAAAGGATGATCTCATTCTGCCCTTCATTGACCTCAAGAGCGAATATTACGATCTTGGTCTGGAATCACGCGACAAAACAGATGATAAGGTAACGATCGATTCTGCGAAAGCCGCCATGAAATATGGAGTAGCCGTAAAGTGCGCAACAATTACTCCAAATGCAGCCCGCGTTAAGGAATATAATCTGAAGAAGATGTACAAGAGTCCAAATGGAACAATAAGAGCCATGCTGGATGGTACAGTATTCAGAGCTCCGATTCTTGTAAAAGGGATCGAGCCCAATGTACGCACTTGGAAGAAACCGATCACTATCGCCCGTCATGCCTATGGCGATGTATATAAGGCAACGGAAATGAAGGTGAGCGGTCCAGGAAAGGCGGAGCTTGTTTTCACATCCGAAGATGGAATCGAGACAAGACAGACCATATTTGATTTTGATTGCCCGGGAGTTATTCAGGGACAGTATAATATTGAGCCTTCAATCAGAAGCTTCGCAAAGAGCTGCTTTACATACGCTCTTGAAAAAGGCGAGGATCTTTGGTTTGCAACCAAGGATACAATTTCAAAGAGTTATGACCATACTTTCAAGGATATCTTCCAGGAAGAATATGACAATGTATATAAAGATGCTTTCGAAAAGAAGGGCATCACTTATTTCTATACTCTTATAGATGATGCTGTTGCCCGTGTCATGAAGTCCGAAGGCGGATTTATCTGGGCCTGCAAGAATTATGACGGAGACGTGATGAGCGACATGCTTTCGTCTGCATTCGGGTCTCTTGCCATGATGACTTCTGTCCTTGTAAGTCCGCACGGATATTTTGAATATGAAGCTGCTCATGGTACGGTTCAGCGCCATTATTACAAATATCTGAAAGGTGAAAAGACCAGTACCAATTCCGTTGCCACAATATTTGCATGGACCGGCGCTCTCAGAAAGAGGGGAGAGCTCGACAATATTCCGGCTCTTCAGTCTTTTGCTGATGCGCTTGAGAAAGCTGTAATAGATACAATTGAATCCGGGAAAATGACAGGTGATCTTGCGAGGATCACGACAATAGCCGATCCTACTGTTCTTGATTCCGAAGGATTCATTCTTGCTGTAAGAGATACTCTCGAAAAGGAGAGCTTCTGAAGTGTCGACCTTATTATCAGTATCGGGACTTACCAAGGAATTCGGAGATAATGTTATTTTTTCCGATGTCTCGTTTCAGCTGAATTCACATGATAAACTCGGTATACTCGGTTCGAACGGAGCAGGAAAGTCAACTCTCTTAAAGACCATTCTCGGTGAATTGAAAGCTGATGGAGGCGATATTAGTTTTGCTTCCGATATAAAGATCGGTTACCTGGCTCAGTATCAGGATACATCGGTTTCCGGTACAATAAAAGACATTGTTCTTTCTGCCAGATCCGATCTTATTTGCATGGAAGAAAAGCTTCGCGAGATGGAAGAAAAAATGTCAGAACTTTCGGGCTCTGAACTTTCCCGTCTTATGGACAGTTATCATCAGCTGTCTTCAGAATTTGACAAAAAAGGCGGTCTTTATTTCAGATCAGAGGCTGCAGGCGTACTTAAAGGGCTCGGCTTCTCTGACGCTGATCTTGATAAAACAATGGATCAGCTGTCGGGAGGTCAGATAACCAGAGTAAACCTAGGACGTCTGCTTGTCTCTCATCCTGATCTTCTGATTCTGGATGAGCCCATAAATCATCTGGACCTTCATTCAATAGAATGGCTGGAGGGATTTCTTATAAATTATGACGGATCTATTATTCTTGTCGCTCATGACAGATATTTTATGAACCGGGTAGCGGATCATATCCTTGATCTTTCGATTCAGCCGCCGAGAATTTATAAGGGCGGTTTTTCGGATTATATGAAATATAGAAGAAATCTCGTCATCTCTCTTCAAAGAGCCTACGAGAAGCAGCAGAAGGAGATTCAACACCAGGAAGACGTAATAAAAAAGCTCCAGCAATTCAACCGGGAAAAATCTATAAAGAGAGCAGAGAGCAGAAAAAAAGTCCTCTCAAAGATAGACCGTATTGAAAATCCGGCACAGGCTGATAATGAGGTCAGGCTTTCACTTACCGCCAATAAGAGATCCGGTAATGATGTGCTTGTCGTAGAAGATCTGGAGATGGGATTTGACGGAAATATTCTTTTTTCCGGAGTGAACTTTACCATAAGAAGAGGAGAAAGAGTTGCTGTTATCGGAGATAACGGCACAGGAAAGACTACGATCCTGAAAATAATAAATAACATTCTTTCACCGCTTTCCGGCAGAGTCAGGATAGGCGCAAATGTTACCATAGGATATTATGATCAGGCTCAGCAGAATCTGACTGATGACAATACTCTTTTTGATGAAGTGAGGGATGCCTATCCCGATCTTAATGATACCAGAGTCAGAAATGTGCTCGCGGCTTTCAATTTCACGGGCGATGATGTTTATAAATATATCAAGGATCTGTCAGGAGGAGAAAGGGGCAGGGTAAGTCTTGCAAAGCTTATGCTTTCCGGTGCAAATTTTCTGATTCTTGATGAGCCTACCAACCATCTGGATATGGATATGAAAGACGTTCTTGAAGAAGCACTAAATAATTATGACGGCACTGTACTTTTCGTATCGCATGACAGATACTTCATCAACCAGACGGCTACAAGGATCCTGGAACTGTCCGGAAAGAATTTCCATGAATATCTGGGCAATTATGATTATTATATTATGAAAAAGGCGGAAGCTGATTCAACAGATAATTCAGATAATAATGTAAATAAAACAGATACCGGAAAATCTGATTACGAGAGACAGAAAGCTCTGAAAGGCAGCAGGAGAAAGATCGAAAACGAGCTGAAAGATATTGAGGCTTCCATTGAAAAAGCCGAAAATGAAAAGAATAAGATCAATGAAGAATTTCTTGATGAAGCTGTTCAGGTAAATTCTGCTCGCCTGAATGAACTGACTTCGCGTCTTTCCGAGACTGAAGAGAATCTTAAGAAACTGTATGACAGATGGGAAGAACTGTCTGAGAGTCTTTTGGAGGCAGGTGATTACTGAATATGTCAAAGGAAATATCACAGGCAGTTGTAAAAAGACTGCCGGTATATTACAGATATCTTGAAGAGCTGCTTGACAGGGGCGTTGAGAGAATATCATCCGGCGATCTCTCTTCTCTTATGAATATTACTGCTTCCCAGATCAGACAGGATCTTAACAATTATGGCGGATTCGGACAGCAGGGATACGGATATAACGTGCTCTACCTGCATGATGAGATTGGAAAGATCCTGGGACTCGACAGGGCTCATAATATTATAGTGATCGGTGTCGGTAATATCGGCCGCGCTATTTCAAATTACAGTAAGTTCGAGGATCTTGGATTTCATATGACGGGACTTTTTGACATAAAAAAGGAATTAATAGGACAGTCTCTTCATGGTATAAAGATTCGTGATATCTCCGATCTTCCTGAATTTAGTAAAAAATCCCGAATAGATATAGCGGCTCTTACTCTTCCAAAAGATGCTGCTGAATCAATAGTAAAAATGCTTGTTGCAATTGGAGTCAAAGCCATCTGGAATTTTTCTCTGACAGAGCTCCAGGTTCCCAGTGATGTGGTGGTCGAGAATGTTCACCTGTCCGACAGCCTTATGAGACTTTCTTATAAGAGGACTAACAACTGATCGTTTTTTATTGTATAATCATTTTTGAAGATGTTTTTTAGAGGGCTTGATATGGACGAAGATGCATTTCATAAAGCTTTAGATAATGCCAAAGTACCTGTGCTGGTTCTGGATCAGAAATGGCACAGGCTTTTTGCAGTGTCGGGTAAACCCGACAGTGTTTTAGAGAAAGAAAAGAAATTACGGGATCTGCTTGCTGAACAGGGGCAGCTCAATATTGATCTTAAGAATGTCAAAAAAATAAAAAATCAGCTGATGAAAGACATTGTTGACAATATGGAAGGTGAAGAAGGCTCTAAGCATATTTCTTCTCAGAAGATGGATGAGGACAAGAGACTCATAGATGAGGCAAACGAGAAGATAGCATCCATAGAAGACAGGCTGATGGAGCTTCCAAAAGAGATTTCTTTGGCAAATACCGAGCTTATGTTTGATACCATGAGTTTCTGCTATTCGAAAATCAGAACAAATCTTTCCGATATATCTGAAATATCCGAATGGATAAAGAACATAAGACTGGAACTTAAGAAAAACATAATAAGAAAGCAGAACCGGGAGATAAATAACCGTGAGATCTATTCTTATATGCATGATATTTTCGGGAAAGATGTCCTGAATCTTTTTGACATCAGATTTGAGGACGAGAACGGAACTTCCTTTCTTATTAATTCTGTTTCATCACATACCGCGGATTCAACTGAAAAAATCGATGAAACAAAACAGTCTGATAATGAAAAAGACATTGATGATTCAGCTGATACAGAAGGTATTGGAAATAATAATGATTCTGAAAATAATGATACAGGTTCAATTGATGGAACCGTAATTTCCGAGAATCAGGTAAAAGAAGACAGCGAGAGACCACGGGAGAATATTAATGATACCGGTATACACAGGAAAAACGATTCGCTCTCTTGACAGGAGGACTATTGAAGATCATCATATGCCGTCTGCTGTTTTAATGGAAAGAGCAGCGCTTTTTACTGTCAGAATAATAAAAGAAAAATATAAGGATGCCCATTCCATACTCGCAGTTGCAGGTCCCGGCAATAACGGCGGTGATGCTGTTGCATGCGCAAGGATCCTTAAGACGATGGGCTATGAAACAAGGGTACTTATAGCTTTGCCTGATAAAGAATTCTCGTATGAATGTGAAAGACAGATCGAGATAGCAAAGTCTTATGACGTTACCTTCATAGATGACGAAGGGCTTGATAAAGAATATGATCTGATAATAGACGGCATATTCGGAACCGGGCTGAAAAGAACCGTTGACGGCAGGGCAGGGGAGCTTATTTCTAAAATCAACAATAATAATATTCCAGTTGTATCGCTTGACATACCGAGCGGCATCTGCTCGGATAACGGATGTATTCTGGGATATGCTGTTGATGCTGATGTGACGGTTACATTTGGTTATCTTAAAGACGGATTGGTTTTAGAGCCCGGCAGAACTATGGCAGGAGATGTTTATCGTGCGGATGTCGGGATCTACGATGATGGTGAGAAGCCAAACAGATTTATTCTGGAAGATAATGATATAGAACGCATGATGCCGTTAAGAATAAGTGATTCCAATAAGGGAACATATGGAAAGGCTCTTATTATTGCGGGTTCATCCGATTATGCCGGAGCTGCGTATTTCGCTGCAAAAGCAGCCCTTCTTTCCGGTTCAGGACTTGTATATGTACTTACCGATGAATCAAACAGGAATTTTATTCTTTCTAAACTGCCGGAGGCAATAGTTATTACTTACTCCGGCAGGATCACGGATGAGAGACTGGATAAAGCCATGGCAGGGAAGGATTCCATAGTCATCGGGCCGGGTCTTTCAAAAAATCCTAATGCTGAGCACATGGTCAGATATGTTGTAAGCCATTCATCAGTTCCTGCAGTGATCGATGCCGATGCTTTGAATATTATTGCAGATGAGACAGAACTTCTTATGAGACCTCATGTGGGTATGGTTCTTACACCTCATTTAGGCGAGATGGCAAGACTTGTAAAAAAGACCATAACCTATGTGAAGTCAGAAATGACATCGATAGCCGAGAGTTTTTCGAGGGATTATCAGGTCGATGTGGTTTTAAAGAGCGCGGTGTCGGTAATAAGCATACCCCAGGGGCATACATATTATAATGTGACAGGAAATGACGGACTCTCTACAGGTGGCACAGGCGACATTCTTTCCGGGATCATCGGAGGTCTGATGGCTCAGAGAATGAGAGCGGATGATGCTGCTGCCGTGGCGCCATTTCTTTTAGGTAAAGCCGGAGAAAAGGCGTCGGAAGGCGTTTCAAGGAGATCAGTAACCGCATCATCAGTTCTTGACGCTCTCCCCGAAATACTACTATAATAAATAAGATTTGAGTGTCAAAAGCATATTTTGCCACTGTAACAGAAACTAACGAAAAAACAATAACTTCTTAGACACGCTTTGGAGCAGGACATGGATTATAACAGAGTCTGGGCTGAGATTGATCTCGACTGTATTCTTCACAATCTGGAGAATATGTATAATAACATTGATAAAAAGGCTGATATATTAGCCGTTATAAAGACGGACGCTTACGGTCACGGCGCGGTGCCGATCGCCAGAATGCTTGAAAAGGTTCCTTATGTTGCGGGTTACGCCTGCGCGACTGTGGACGAGGCGATGGAGCTCAGAGAAAATGGAATTATGAAACAGATTCTGATTTTGGGTTATGTTTTCCCTGATGAATATCCTGTAATGATAAGAAATGGCATCCGGCCTACCATATTCAGATACGACATGGCAAAGGCTTTTTCTGACGCAGCCGTTTCAGCCGGAATTGATGCTCCTGTTCATATAGCGATCGATACGGGTATGAGCAGGATAGGCTTTCAGGCTGATGATAAGGCCCTTGATGAGATAATAAAAATAAATGCTCTTCCGGGTATTATACTTGAAGGAATTTTCACTCATTTCGCCAGAGCTGATGAATCAGACAAAACATCAGCCAGAGCTCAGGAAGCTCTCTTCAGAACTGTAATAGATAAGCTGAATGAAAAAGGCGTTTCTTTTAAATATCATCATTGTGCAAATTCTGCGGCAATTCTTGAACTGCCCGGTACATCCATGGAGCTTGTGAGAGCCGGCATTACCATGTACGGTCTTTGGCCAAGCGATGAAGTCGATCACGCATTTCCGCTGGAGAGCGCCATGGCTCTTAAAAGTCATATTGTACACTTAAAGACATTGCCGGCAGGACGCGCTGTCTCATACGGTGGCACATATGTGACTGACCGCTATACGACTGTTGCGACTGTCCCGGTCGGATATGGAGACGGATATGCCAGGACTCTTTCAAATAAGAGCTCTGTCATTATAAGAGGGAAAAAAGCTCCGGTCATCGGAAGAATATGTATGGATCAGATGATGGTAGATGTTTCTGACATACCTGATGTGAGTATGTACGATACCGTGACTCTTATCGGTCGTGACGGCGGCGAGAGTATTACACTTGAAGAGCTGGGTGATCTCTCAGGCAGATTCAATTATGAATTTGCCTGCTGCCTTGGAAACAGAATACCAAGGATATATATTAAAGACGGCAAGGTTATTGAAAGAAAGCATTATTACGAATAAGTATGGATTCTGACGTCAGCACCGGTGAAAAAGAAAAAGGAATAAAGAAATTCAAGAGCTTGTTCAGGAGGAAAAAGGCATCCGGGTCCCAAGAGAATGCGACCGAGGAAGAGATAATGTCAATAGTTTCCGAGGGTACGGAAAAAGGAGACATCAGATCTTCCGAAGCCAGGATGCTTAAGAATGTCCTTCATCTTGATGATAAAAGCGTAAAAGATATTATGGTTCACAGAAATGACATAGTATCGCTTGACGGTAATACATCGCTTGGAGATGCCGTCCGCTTTTTTCAGGAAAAACATTTTTCAAGAATTCCTGTTTATCTGGGTTCCATTGACCGTATACTTGGCATCATACATATTAAGGAGATGCTTAATTTTGCTACGCGGCCTCACGAATTCCGCAGAAAAATAAGAGATATAGACGGTCTTATAAGACCTGCAGAGACAGTTCCGGAGACTCACGGTATACATACTCTCTTTACTGCCATGCAGATGCAGAAATCACATATGGCTATTGTAGTCGATGAATACGGCCAGACATCCGGTCTTGTCTCCATGGAAGATATCCTTGAAGAGATAGTTGGAAATATAGAGGATGAGCACGACGACTTTCATGATACTGTCGAACCCATGCAAAACGGTTATATGATGGAAGGAAGAACTCCTCTTTCCGAAGTATCAAGAATTCTTGGTACTTCATTTGAGAAAGATGATATAGAGACTCTGAATGGTCTTTTGATCTGCGCATATGGCAAGGTTCCGGAGGAACATGAAAAATTTTCAATTAAATTGAAAGGATTTTTATTCAGAGTGCTTGATGTCGAAAACAGAGTAATAAAAGACGTCAGAGTAGTAAGATTGCCTCAGCATCTTGATGATGAGGAGATGAAATGATAAACTAGTCAGGGTATGTTAATTCATACCGGATTATATTTTTAGAGAAAGGTTTTAAGATATTATGTCAGGACATTCAAAATTTGCCAACATCAAAGCAAAGAAAGAGAAGAATGATGCAGCAAAAGGCAAGGCATTCACAATGATCGGAAGGCTGATAGCCGTTGCGGTCAAGGAGGGAGGTCCGGATCCGGCCAATAATGCAAAGCTTCGTGATGTGATATCCAAGGCAAAGGCTGCAAATATGCCGAATGACACTATTGAACGCGGCATAAAAAAAGCTGCCGGAGATGCGGCGTCAGTTAATTACGAGACTGTGACTTATGAGGGTTATGGTCCCGGCGGCACTGCAATTATTGTAGAAGCTCTTACCGACAACAGGAATCGTACGGCTGCTAATGTGAGATCAGCATTCTCTAAAGGTCACGGCAACATAGGAACCCAGGGGTGCGTGTCCTTCATGTTCGACAGAAAGGGTCAGATCCTTATTTCAAAAGAAGACTGTGACATGGATTCTGATGATCTTATGATGGCGTCTCTCGATGCCGGAGCTTCTGATTTTCAGGAAACAGAAGACGGATATGAGATAATTACGGAGCCGCAGGATCTTGATAGCGTGAAATCAGCTCTCGAAGAGCAGAAGATTCCCATGGCTGAAGCTGAGGTCACTATGATTCCTGAAAATTATGTTTCTTTGAATAATGCGGATGACATAGGATGCTTTAAGCGTATTATAGATATTCTGGAAGAGGATGATGATGTCCAGAATGTATATCATAACTGGGATGAGAACGAGCCGGAATAATATATATTAAGAATACGGGGGTTTTGTGATGAAGAAAATACTGTTTGCGTCAAGTGAGTGTGTTCCGTTTGTCAAGACAGGAGGTCTTGCTGATGTTGTCGGAGCATTGCCGAAGGAATTCAATCCTGACATCTGGGATGTCAGAGTTGTGATTCCGGATTACACTTGCATACCTCCTGAGTATCGTGACAAATTCGAATATGTCACCCACTTCAATATGACTGCCGGTCCTTATATTGGAGAAAAATATGTAGGCGTAATGCAGTATAAATACGAAGGTATCACTTATTATTTCATCGATAACCTCGATTATTTTGAATGTTTTTATCCTTACAGCGAGACCAGACGGGATATTGAGAGATTTACTTTCTTTGACAAGGCGGTTCTCTCGATGCTTCCTGTTATCAATTTCAAGCCCGATCTTATTCATTGCCATGACTGGCAGACAGGGCTTATTCCTGTTTATCTTAAAAATGAATTTCAGGCAAATCCTTTCTTCTGGGACATAAAGACAATTATGACTATACACAATCTGAAATTCCAGGGTGTATGGGATGTAAAAACTATGCAGGGACTTTCAGGTCTTCCGATGTCCCTTTTTACTCCGGATAAGCTTGAATTCAATAAAGCCGGCAATATGCTGAAGGGCGGTCTTGTTTACGCTGATTATATTACTACAGTGTCGAAGTCTTATGCTGATGAGATCCAGACTCCATACTACGGAGAGGGGCTTGACGGACTGCTTTCTGCCCGGCATTTTGACATGCAGGGAATTGTAAACGGAATTGATTACAAGATGTATGATCCGGCTACAGACAAGGATATCTACAAGAATTATTCGGTTGACGATTTCAGACGCAATAAAAAGGTAAACAAAAAACGCATGCAGGAAGATCTGGGTCTTACTGTTGACAATCATAAATATATGATAGGTCTTATCTCAAGGCTTACCGATCAGAAAGGTCTGGATCTTATTAATTATTGTATTGAAGGCATTGCCGATGAGAATACTCAGCTTGTAGTCATTGGTACAGGCGAGTCCAGATATGAAAATATGTTCAGACATTATGCCTGGAAATATCCCGACAGAATATCTGCGAACATATGCTACAGCGAGCCCCTGGCACATAAGCTTTATGCCGCGGCTGATGCTTTTCTTATGCCGTCACGGTTTGAACCATGTGGTCTTACCCAGCTTATTTCATTCAGATACGGCACGGTTCCTATAGTGAGAGAGACCGGCGGACTTAAAGATACCGTCGAGCCTTTCAATGAATATGAGCATAAGGGAACAGGTTTCTCATTTGCAAATTATAACGGCGATGAACTTCTTGACACTGTTAATTATTCCAAATATGTATTCTTTGAGAAGAAGACTGACTGGAACCATATGGTTGAGAGAGGTATGAAACAGGATTATTCCTGGAAACACTCAAAGGAAAAATATGAGGAACTTTATCATTATATGATAGGATAATCTTGGTAGGATCAGTTGGCATCTAGAAAATCCGGTACTAAAAGTACTAATTCGAAAAATAAAACAAATAACAGACGTTCAAATAATAAGAAAGTCGATAAGAAGGCATCACCTGTCAGGATCGATATTGTTATTCTTTCCGTTATCTGTCTTTCGGTGATACTGGTTCTTGCAAATGCCGGCATAGCCGGTCAGGTCGGGTCATTGCTTTCAGACTTTCTATTTGGACTTTTCGGTGTGATGAATTATATCTTTCCCTTTCTGCTTGCTGCCGGGACTGTATATTTCGCCATTGAAAGAAAAAGTCACGAGGCGCTTCGGAAGATTATCTACGGAGCGCTGCTTTTTGTGTTCATTTGTATGCTGATGGAGCTTTTAAGAGACGGCGGAAATCCCGGAAACGGCTACAGTAACTGCTTTATTGAAGGCTACCGCGATCATGCAGGCGGAGGCTTTTTCGGAGGAAACCTCCTTGCTTCAATTTTTGTAAGAGCCTTTGGCCTTGCAGGAGCTTATGTAATAAATATTCTTGCTCTTCTGATATTAATAGTACTCATGACTGAAAAATCACTGTTTAACGCTTTTTCAGGTTATTTCAGGGCTGTATCCGAAAGAGAGTCGGATCTGGACTGCGATGAAGATGTGGCTGATGATGAGGAGCTTAATGGGAATGATCACGATAAAAGAAATTCTAATATTCGCCGGAGAGAATCACACTCGTCAAGATCTGATAAAGAAGAAAGAAATAATTTAAGACCTGGTCATAAAAAAATCCCGGATAAAAAGGCCATGAATACAAATATTCATCCCGGCAGAAAACATAGGGATGTTAAAAATCCTTCATTAAGGAAAGAATTGAGGGACGGTTCTGTGACGGGAGTTATGACAGGAGTTAATTTCAACACTGATATTAATCCGGATATAAGATCCGGCTTTGATCCCGGTGACGAGGTTTCAGAAATCACAGGCAATCATTCTTCATTGTATCCCGTGACATCAGAAGTCAGTGAAGAAGTGTCTCCCGTTAGTGAAGAAGTGTCTAATGCTAACGAAGTCAATGCGCCTTCTGATATTCAAATTCATGGTATGGTTGAAACAAACCGGACAGGGAATACAAGAGAAATGACCGGCTCATCTTCAGTAAATATCAATGACACGGCTTACGGAAATATCAGTGACTCAGGTTCCAAAAATATAAGCGGCAATAATACAGGTGACATTACCAAAACAATTAAAAGAGAACAGATGGCAGGCGGTATTGAAGATATTCATGATTCGAAAAATGTAAAGCCATATGTTTTTCCTCCTGTAAAGCTTCTATCATCAGCGGGAAATGTCAGTAAGGAATCAGGTGCTACACTTAAGCGGACTGCGGAGAAACTTGAAGTTACGCTCAGAAATTTCGGAATCAATGTAAAAATAACAGACATCAGCTGCGGTCCCACTGTCACAAGATACGAGCTTCAGCCTGAGATGGGAGTCAAGGTATCAAAAATAGTAAACCTCCAGGATGATATCAAGATGAATCTTGCCGCTACCGACATAAGGATCGAAGCTCCTATTCCGGGGAAGGCGGCAGTTGGCATAGAGGTGCCGAACAAGAAGCCTTCTATCGTATCATTCAGAGAACTTGTGGAGTCTGATGAGTTTCAAAAGAATAAATCAAGGATTGCATTTGCTGCAGGAAAGGATATAGCCGGAAAGCCGGTAATATCTGATATAGCGAAGATGCCCCACCTTCTTATTGCAGGTGCTACAGGGTCAGGAAAATCTGTATGCATTAATACCATAATAATGAGTATTCTCTACAGGGCGGATCCTTCTGAAGTAAAATTTATCATGATAGACCCCAAGGTGGTTGAATTGTCTGTATATAATGGAATTCCTCACCTTCTTATGCCTGTCGTAACTGATCCCAAGAAAGCCTCCGGCGCTCTGAAGTGGGCGGTTAAGGAGATGACGGACCGCTACAAGACTTTCTCTGACGCCAATGTCCGTGATATAAAAGGATATAATGCGAAAATCAAAAACGGAAGGGTCAGAATAAGAAACGGCAGTGAGGAAATGGAGATAGCTGCTGAGAAGATGCCCCAGATCGTTGTGATAGTTGACGAGCTTGCAGATCTCATGATGGTATCTTCATCAGAAGTCGAGGAGTCCATATGCAGACTTGCCCAGCTTGCGAGAGCTGCCGGAATTCATCTTATTATTGCTACACAGCGGCCGTCTGTAAATGTTATAACAGGTCTTATAAAGGCCAATATGCCGAGCAGAATTGCCTTTTCAGTTACAAGCGGCGTTGATTCACGCACGATTCTCGATATGAATGGGGCTGAAAAGCTGCTGGGAAAGGGAGATATGCTTTATTATCCTCAGGGACTTACAAAACCCCTTCGAGTTCAGGGCGCATTTGTGTCTGACGATGACGTGCAAAATGTGGTAACATTTATCAAGCAGCACAATACTGCTGAATATGATAATTCCATCAGGGAAGCCATAGATAATGCCGACGACGGATATACCAAAATCGATGGTAACGGATCCGGTCTTTCTGATGAGAGAGATACCTACTTTAACGATGCGGCTTTACTTATCGTTGAAAAAGAAAAGGCATCCATAGGTATGCTGCAGAGAAATTTCAAGATTGGCTTTAACCGGGCCGCAAGAATCATGGATCAGCTCGAGGAAGCCGGCGTTGTGGGACCGGAAGAAGGTACAAAGCCAAGAATCGTTATGGTTAAAAATAAAGATGAATTGAATTTATTATTAGAAAAGGAGAGGAAATAATGAAGACGGATATTGAGATTGCTCAGGATACAGAAATGCTGCCGATCACTGATGTTGCAAGCCAGCTTGGAGCAGGTTTTGATGACCTTGAATTATACGGCAAATACAAGGCTAAATTCGAAGACGGATTTTTAAAATCCATAGAGAATAATAAGTTCGGAAAGCTTATTCTGGTAACCGCAATAAATCCTACTCCTGCCGGAGAGGGCAAGACTACTACATCAATAGGTCTGGGAGAGGCTTTCGGACGTCTCGGCAAGAAGGCCTGCCTGGCCTTGAGAGAACCTTCTCTCGGACCATGTTTCGGAATCAAGGGCGGTGCTGCCGGAGGCGGATATGCTCAGGTCGTTCCAATGGAAGAACTGAATCTTCATTTTACAGGAGATTTTCACGCAATCACATCAGCTAACAATCTCCTGGCCGCTCTCCTCGATAATTCGATTCAGCAGGGCAATCCATTGAGAATTGACCCGAGAAATGTAGTATGGAAAAGATGCATGGACATGAATGACCGCGCTCTCAGAAATATTGTAATAGGTCTTGGAGCAAAGGCAGATGGAATGGTTCGTGAAGATCATTTCATTATAACTGTGGCATCTGAGATAATGGCTATTCTCTGTCTGGCAGAAAATATGCATGATCTGAAAGAGCGCCTTTCGAAGATAATCGTTGCCTATAATTTCGACGGAGAACCTGTAACTGCCGGCGATCTTAAGGCGGTTGGCGCTATGGCCGCTCTTTTAAAGGACGCGATCAGACCGAATATAATCCAGACACTTGAGCATACACCTGCAATAGTCCATGGAGGTCCTTTTGCTAATATAGCGCATGGATGCAACAGTGTCCGCGCTACAAAGACAGCTCTTCGTCTTTCCGATTATGTTATTACAGAAGCAGGTTTCGGAGCTGATCTCGGCGCTGAGAAATTCTTTGATATTAAATGCAGGATGGCAGGTCTGAAGCCGGATGCATGTGTAATTGTCGCAACAATAAGATCACTTAAATATAACGGAGGCATTCCCAAAGACAAATTAAGTGAACCCAATCCGGATGCTCTGAAGAAGGGCATTGTAAATCTTGGCAAACACATTGAAAACATTCAGCAGTACGGTGTTCCTGTAATAGTTACGCTCAATGCCTTTCTTTCTGATACTGAGGAAGAGACGAGTATAGTAAGAGAATATTGCCGGGAAAGAGGATGTGACTTTGCTTTAAGCAAAGTCTGGGAAAAAGGAGGAGAAGGCGGAATAGAACTTGCGGAAAAAGTTCTTCATACGCTCGAGACAAAGGAAAGTAATTTCCACGTCCTCTATCCTGATGAAATGCCTCTTAAGGATAAGATAAGGACTGTTGCACAGAAGATATATGGAGCTTCTGATGTTGAATTTTCAAAATCAGCTTCAAAAGAACTTGATCATCTCACCGCTCTCGGAATGGGGAATGCACCAGTCTGCATAGCGAAGACTCAATATTCTCTTTCGGATGATCCAAAGCTTCTCGGAAGACCTGAAAAATTCACGCTTCATGTAAGAGATGTCTATCCGTCAAGGGGCGCCGGTTTTGTGGTGGCAGTGACCGGAAATATTATGACAATGCCCGGATTGCCAAAGGCTCCTGCTGCCTGGTCCATTGATGTAACAGACGACGGCAAGATTACAGGTCTTTTCTAAAGGAGAATATCATGGATTCAAAGATCATTGACGGCAAAAAGATATCTCTTGATATAAAAAATGAGGTAAAAGAAGAGATAGAAAAAATTAATAAGGCAGGCGGACATGTTCGACTTGCAGTGATACTTGTAGGTAATGACAGCGCAAGCCATGTCTATGTCAGAAACAAAAAGAAAGCATGCGAATATACAGGAATCATTTCTGATTCATACGAGCTTCCCGAGGAGACTACTGAAGACGAGCTTCTGTCTCTTGTTGACCGACTTAATAATGACGAATCCGTAAATGGAATTCTGGTTCAGCTCCCGCTTCCGTCTCATATAAACGAAGACCATATTCTTATGGCTATAGATCCAAAAAAAGATGTGGACGGTTTTCATCCCGTAAATGTAGGCTCTCTTTCTATCGGCAGACCCGGAATGGTTTCATGCACCCCGGCGGGCATAATAGAGCTTTTGAAAAGATCAGGAGTAAAAATGGATGGAAAAAAAGCCTGTGTCATAGGGCGTTCCAATATTGTGGGAAAGCCGATGGCCATGCTTCTTTTAAGAGAGAACTGTACGGTAACCGTTGCTCATTCCCACACAAAAGATTTGAAGTCTGTTACAAAACAGGCAGATATATTAATAGCTGCTGTGGGGAGGCCGAAATTTATCACATCAGATTATGTGAAAGAAGGCGCTGTGGTAATAGATGTTGGAATGGACCGCGACAGCAATGGTAAATTATGCGGAGATGTGGACTTAGCCGATGTATATGATCATGTCGAAAAGATTACACCTGTCCCCGGCGGTGTAGGACCCATGACAATAGCAATGCTGATGAGAAACTGCCTGCAGGCATATAAAGACAAAGGGTGAGGCCAGATGATCTGTCCGAGATGCAGATTTGAATTTGATGATGACAAGCTTTACTGCCCGAATTGCGGAGCAGAAGTTCATATTGTGCCTGAATACAATATCATGGATGAGGACATCATTCCTGATATTGTGTCAGACCACAGAAAGAAATCAAAGAAAACCGGAGCCGAGATCCGGAATAAAAAGTCAGAAAAACACAGTCTGCCCTCACACTTTATTTTTATTATATGTTTTTTTGCTCTGGCAATGATTGCGCTTATAACGATCCTCATTTCGTCATACATGAATTCCTATAAATATTTTTACAGCAAAGGTATGGAGATGTATGCGAATAAATCCTATTCAAGCGCCACAAGCTTTTTAATAAGAGCCGTGAAGTCGAATCCTGATTCAGCGAATGCCGTTTCTCTTCTGGGAAGAGCGCGATATAAGTCAGGAGACAGAAACGGAGCAGAAGAGGATTTATTTAAAGCCTATAAAATGACTGATGGGAATGATTATGATGCGCTTAAGTTTCTTCTTCTCATATACAGTTCGGATGGCGATATGGGATCTATAAGGAAATTAAAAACCATGCCTCATTCAAAAAAATCGGGCGCTCTTCTGTCTTCCTATGTCACTTCGCTGCCGGGATTTTCACTTTCTGAAGGAGAATACGAAGGCAATCAGAAGCTGGAGCTTAATACTACAGAACCCTATAAGATTTATTATACGCTGGATGGTTCAGATCCCGGTATTCATAATGGCCACATCTATGATAAGCCTATTGTTTTGAAGAGCGGAAGCACCATAGTGAGTGCTGTATTGATCTCTGACAATAATCACGCGGGACCTGTTGTGAGAAAGACTTATAAGATATATTATGACAAGCCATCAGATCCTGTTGTAGCTCCGGAATCCGGCGAATATGATACTTCCCAGGCAATTACAATATCAGCTGGTGACGGTATTGAAATTTATTATACGCTTGACGGATCTGACCCGGACACATCATCTTCGCTTTATACGGATCCTGTGCCTATGCCTGATGGAAACAATGTACTTTCCTGCATAGCCTATGATCCGGTTAACAAGATGTACAGCAATATAGTAAGATATAACTATATATATAATCCTCAGTGAAAGGATGCGATCGTTTGAGAGCTGTTGATCTTATCAGAAAGAAAAAAGAAGGGCTTGAGCTTAATGATGAAGAAATCAGATTTCTGGTCAGAGGATACACTGAACATGATATTCCGGATTACCAGATGTCAGCATTTCTGATGGCTGTATGTTTTCAGGGTATGACTGATGAAGAGATTTTATCGCTCACTCTTTCAATGCGTGACAGCGGAAAGGTAATGGATCTTGGAAAAATAAAGGGTCAGAAGATCGATAAGCATTCGACCGGCGGAATAGGAGACAAGACTACGCTGGTTCTGTCTCCAATAGTGGCAAGTCTCGGCATACCGGTTACAAAGATGTCAGGCAGAGGACTTGGATATACGGGCGGCACAGTAGACAAGCTTCAGTCGATCCCGGGTTACAGATGCGAATATACTACTGATGAATTTATCGATCAGGTTAAAAAGCATGGTATCATAGTAGCCGGTCAGTCGGATGAACTGGCTCCTGCCGACCGTATGATCTATGCCTTAAGAGATGCAACAGGAACAGTAGATTCCATCCCGCTGATAGCATCATCCATTATGTCAAAGAAGCTTTCAAGTGGATGCGATGGTATTGTGCTGGATGTGACGTGCGGAAGCGGCGCATTCATGAAGGATGAAAAATCTGCCCGAAAGCTTGCAAATCTAATGGTAACGATCGGAAAGAAAGCCGGAAAAAGAATGTCCGCATTGATCACCTCAATGGATGAGCCTCTGGGTTTTGCTGTCGGGAACTCTAATGAGGTAAAAGAAGCTGTCGGAGCATTGAAGGGCAATGGACCGTCGGATCTTATGACGGTGGTATACGGTCTGGGTTCTGAGATGCTGATGCTTGCCGGTATTTATTCTGACAGGCAATCATGCATAAATGCCATGAAGAAATCTGTCGCTGACGGTTCAGCATATAATAAGATGGTTGAATGGATAAGTTCCCAGGGAGGAGATGCATCATTCCTCGATGATACATCGAAATTTCCTGCTGCTACAAAGCTCACCCCCGTCAGAGCTTTATGTAAGGGTTATGTATCCTCCATAGATTCGGATATGATTGGAAAATCAGTAATGCTTCTAGGCGGAGGCAGAAAAAAGATGTCAGATAAGATCGACAGCGCAGTAGGAATAAAATTAATAAAAAAAACCGGTGATTATGTAAGACCCGGTGACATAATAATGGAAATTAGTTCTGACTTTGGACCTGATGACGATGAGGCAATTCATACGGCAGCAAACGCATATCACTATTCGGATGAAATGCCTCTTAAATCGGATGTTATTATCGGAGTTATTAAATAGTATGAGTCTTGTGACCAGAGAAATGGAAATAAGCGCAGATCATCTTGGCAATCTGTTTGGAAAATTTGACGGTAATGTCAAAAATATCGAGGAAAAGCTTAATGTAAATTTTGTTCTGCGTGACGGTGTACTTAGAATAAAAGGCGAGAATGACGCCGTGGAGAGAGCTGTCGCTGTAACGGATGAACTTATCAGTATGTCAAAACATGGGACTGAGATCACTGAACAGAATGTGAATTATGTTTTACAAATGAGCGGGGCTGATCTTACATCTCACAAGCTCTCTTCTGCTGATACCGATCTTATTTGTCATACTGCATCAGGAAATCCTGTAAAGCCGAAAACCCTCGGACAAAAAGCTTATGTTGATGCTATTAGGAATCATATGATAGTTTTCGGTACCGGACCTGCCGGAACAGGAAAGACATATCTGGCTATTGCTATGGCTGTCACGGCTTTTATGAGGGATGATGTCGAGCGGATCATTCTTACAAGACCTGCCATAGAAGCCGGTGAGAAACTTGGTTTTCTGCCGGGTGATCTCCAGTCGAAAATCGATCCATACCTGAGACCTCTGTTTGACTCACTTATTCAGATAATGGGTCAGGAATCTTTTCAAAGGCATATGGATAAGGGCACAATTGAGGTGGCTCCGCTTGCTTATATGAGAGGCAGAACGCTCAATAATTCGTTTATTATTCTTGATGAAGCCCAGAATACCACACCGGCTCAGATGAAGATGTTTCTAACCAGGATCGGATTCGGTTCAAAAGCTGTGATCACAGGAGACAGGACGCAGAAGGATCTTCAGCCAGGCACGGCTTCCGGACTTGATATAGCAAGGCGGGTACTTATAAAACGTGTGAAAGAAATATCATTCATAGATCTTACCGGAAAGGATGTGGTCAGACATCCGCTGGTACAGAAAATAGTGAATGCCTATGAAGAGTATGAAAATGAATGTGAGAAGACGAAGAAAAATTCCGGAGGAAGAAAATGATTCTTGATTTCAGGGAAGACGCATACATGTATGGAGGATTTGATCTCTATGATACGGCATTAAGCGTAATAAATGCTTCGCTTAAAGACAGGGGATTTCCATTTGATGCTGAAGTCGGTCTTACTATGGTCGATGACAGACATATACATGCATTAAATAAAAAATTCCGCGGTGTTGACTCATCCACAGATGTTCTCTCATTTCCCATGCTGGAATATCCTGCTCCGGGAGATTTTTCAGAACTCGGCGAAGATGATTTTTCCGATCCGGAAGATCCTTATATTATCCTTGGAGATATAGTAATATCGGTTGATCATGTAGAGACTCAGGCTCTGAAGTTCGGCCATGGTCTAAAGCGTGAATATGCTTTTCTAATCGCCCACAGTATGCTACATTTAATGGGTTATGATCATATGACAGACGAGACCATGAAGGAGATGGAAAACATACAGGAGAGAATACTTTCAGGTCTCGGCATAGAAAGAGAATGATCCTATGAGATATAAGAAAATCATAGCAGCAGCTATACTGCCTGTTTTTATTCTGTCACTTACAGCATGCAAAAATGTAAAAGAAACTCTGCCGTCAGCTTCTGTGACAGAGAAAAAACCACAGGTTGAAAGCCAGGCAGATCCGCACGCAGGAATGGTTCAAAGCTCCATAAGCGGTCAATATATAAGTCCTGAAAAGGCAAATACAAGACCATTCGCAATAATGATAGAAAACACAAAGGCATGTCAGCCGCATTATGGAATAAATAAGGCATCCGTTATTTATGAGTGTCCTGTTGAAGGCGGGATCACGCGCGAGATGGGTATTTTCGAAGATGTCGGACAGCTCGACCGCCTGGGAAATGTCAGATCGTGCAGACCTTATTATGTTTATATCGCTTCTGAATATAACGCTGTTTATGTTCATTTCGGACAGTCTGAACAGGGCAAGGCGCTTCTTGCCACAGGAATTGTCTCTGAGCTTAACGGTTTATCATCAATAGGAAACAGCGTCTTTTTCAGAACAACTGACAAAAAGGCGCCTCATAATGCGTATACGTCAACAAACGGTCTTAATGATGGTGTATCCCTTGCCGGCATTGACATGAATTATAATCAGGCTGATTATCAGCATTTCAAATTCAACAAGGACGAGAGCAGGGTCACTCTCGATGCCTTTGATGAATGTAAGGCTGTTAAGCTTTATTATTTCAACAACAGTCCTTACTTTATTTATGATGATGCTTCGGGACTCTACAAGAGATATCAGTTTAACGAACCTGAAGCAGATGCTGCTGATAATGGCAATCAGGTGGCGGTATCAAACATTATAATTCAAAATGTTGAATCATCCTTCTATGATGATCAGCAATACAGAGTGAAGCTGGAACTGAATGGTTCGGGAAGCGGTAAATTTATTACGAACGGTCATATTGAAGATATTACATGGAAGAAGGATTCCGATACTGCTCCGACCAGATATTACGATGCCGGCGGTAATGAGATCGTACTAAATGCTGGCAAGAGCTTTGTAGAGATAGTACAGAATCAGTATGCCGCCCGGAATCAGTTCTATAAGACTGCAGATGAGATGAAATAAAAATTTTAACTGGAAGGACAAGAAATGCCTGACCGTGAATCAAAATCAAAATCCATAATTGTTCAGGGAACCATTCTCGCTGCTGCTTCATTTATCAGCAGGATAGTTGGTCTTCTTTATCGTGTCCCTCTGACAAGAATAATAGGCAAGCGCGGTAATGACTATTACGGAACGGCCTATACCATCTACAGCATCCTGCTTATTATATCAAGTTACAGTCTGCCGCTTGCTGTCTCAAAGATGGTCAGCGAGAGGATGGCAAAGGGAGAATCTAAAAATGCAGCCAGGGTATTCAAGGGCTCTCTTGTTTTTGCGTGCGTAAGCGGAGGCATAGCATCTGTTATTTTATTTGTATTTGCGGATGTCTTTTCAGGCTGGGTGAAGACACCGGAAGCAGCGCTGGCTCTTCGGATTCTGGCGCCGGTTCTTTTTCTTACTGCCATTGTAGGAGTCTTAAGAGGTCTCTTTCAGGGACTTCATACCATGATACCGACTGCGGTATCCCAGATCATAGAGCAGATAGTAAATGCCATAATTTCAGTAGTTGCTGCGTATTTCCTATTTACTTACGGACTGAGAGCCGGAGCAGTTCTTGGAAATGCCAATAACGGTCCTGCATTCGGAGCTGCCGGAGGTACTCTCGGAACTCTTGCTGGTTCTGTTGCGGCTCTTGTTTTCATGACATTTTTCACTGTCATGTTTATCCGTTTTGTTAAAAAGAATAAAAGAAAAGATCTGTCCATAAAAGAGAGTTACCGCGATATATTTCACATCATAATTCTTACCGTAGTACCTGTTATATTAAGCACTACGCTTTACAATGTCTCTGCAGTCATAGAGATGTTCATATTTAAAAATATCGCAGTCTTTCAGAAATATCCGGTCAAGTCGATTTCGGAATGGTGGGGCGTCTACAGCGGAGAGTATCTGGTTCTGCAGGGCGTGCCTATGTCTATAGCAAGTTCTCTTGCCAGCTCATCGGTTCCTTCGCTCTCGGCGTCATACGCTCTTGGAAAAAAGGAAGATGTAAGGTCAAAGATCAGATCCGTATCAAAATTTATAATGATAATAGCCATCCCGTGTTCCGTAGGCCTTATGGTACTATCAGGACCGATTTTAAAGCTTATGTTCCATGATCCGGATAAGCTTTCGGCTCTGATACTTATAATCGGTTCCTTCTCAATACCTTTCTACTGCCTGTCGACTTTGTCGAACGGATTCATGCAAGGAATCAATAAAATGAAGGTTCCTCTCAGAAACTGCGCAATCGCTATGGCCGCCCATGCCATAATGCTTGTAATTCTGATGCTGGTCTTCAGAGCGAATATTATCGGTGTTGTCATTGCCAATAATTTTTACAGCATAGTGCTTGCAATAATGAACGACATATCGATCCGCCGTTACAGTAAGGCCAATCTGGATCCATATGATACTTTTTTAAAGCCGCTCGCTTCTTCGATCGTTATGGGATTTTTTGTATTTATTGTATACAAGATATTAGATGTGGCCATAGGAATAAATCTTTTCGGTGTAATCGTCGGTATCTTTACAGGAATTCTCGTATATTTTGTGATGATAATAAAGACCGGGACAATATCAAAAGATGAGCTTATCACTTTTCCGGGCGGACATAAGCTTTATTCTTTGGCAAAGCGGATGAGACTTTTATGATTTATGACACTATCGTGATAGGAGCCGGCGCCGCAGGTCTAATTGGCGCGATCCATGCGGGAGCTGACGGGCAGAAGGTTTTGATTTTGGAAAAAATGTCATCACCAGGCAGGAAGCTTCTTATCACAGGAAACGGCAAATGCAATCTTACTAATGAAAATCTATCTATAGATAATTACCACACTGATGACAGAGCGGGACTTTCCATTATTCTGAAAAATTATCCTCCGTCAGCTCTGAAGGAGGAATTTGGTGAGATGGGCCTTTACCTTCTGGAAAAAGACGGGAGGATCTATCCCCGTTCACTTGATAGCAGATCTGTCCTTAGGACCTTATTGAATTCGATACGAATCCGGAATATCGGGATAGAATGCAATAAGAACATGAGGAAAATTGAATTTGATTCAGGGCACTTTATTATAAAAACTGAAAATGATACATATCTTTCAAAGAAGATAATAATGACAAGCGGCGGTATGTCATATAGAAAGACAGGATCTTCAGGCGACGGATATTACCATATGAAGAAATTCGGACATTCAGTAATAAAGCAGTTTTCGGCTCTTTCACCGCTTTATATCAACATGCCCGGACTGGATTTCTCAGGTATCAGGCAGATCGGAAGAGCAGGTCTCATAATAAACGGAGAAGAGATCAAAAACGAAATCGGAGAAATTCAATTCAGGAAATCCGCCATTTCAGGTATACCTGTTATGAATATGAGCCATGACGCGATTATTTGTCTTGATAATGGTGACAGAGTCTCTTTTGAATTTGATTTTCTGCCGGATGAGGATATGAAGAAGACAGAAGAAAAATTATTGAGACGGGCAAAAAATTTTATAGTAAACGATGAAATAAGTTCATTAGACTTTTTTAATGGTATCTGTCAGTCTAAGCTGACTGAAATCATAATGCGTTTATCAGGAATAGAAATAAAGCCGGTCCGGGAACTGAAAAATTCTGAAATCAGGGCTTTTTCAGAAATGGTTCACTCTCTTAAGGTGCCTGTAGAAGGAAGTCCGGGATGGAATGAAGCTCAGGTGACATCCGGAGGAATACCTCTATCTGAGGTCAATCCGCATACAATGGAGTCGATCTTTCATAAGGGTTTATTTATTGCCGGTGAAATACTGAACTGTGACGGCGAATGCGGCGGGTACAATCTTCATTTTGCTTTTGCATCAGGCCGGGCTGCCGGAGACGGAGCAGTAAAGCAGTCGTGAGAGATATTAAGGGTCTGATTTATAGATGTTTCATTAGTTGAGAAGAGGCGTTTTTTGTTAAAGATATCTAATATAAAGATTAAGGCTGTACCGGACTTCTATCCGCATCTTATTAAAAAGACTGCCGGAATCCTTAAGATTGACAATAAGGAAATAAAGAAATTAACCGTATTGAAAAAATCGATCGATGCCAGGAAAAAAGACATCCTCTATGTTTTTACCGTGGCCGTTTCGCTTTCATCTGAGATAGAAAGTAAGATACTGTCAGCCGGCTTTATTCAAAATCTATCTGTATATAAAGATCATGAGTATTCTCTGCCCTATGTAAAAAGACCAGGGCAAAGACCTCTCGTGGTGGGTGACGGACCGGCCGGACTTTTTGCAGCTTTCCTTCTTACGCTTTCCGGTATACCCCCGCTTGTAATTGAAAGAGGCAAGCGGGTGGAAGAGAGGACATGTGACATAGAGGAGTATTTTAAAACCGGTTCTCTTGATCCTGATTCAAACGTACAGTTCGGAGAGGGCGGAGCCGGTGCCTTCTCAGACGGGAAGTTGAATACTCAGGTAAATGACCGCTTCAGAAGAAACGATTTTGTACTGAAGTCCTTCGTAAAATTTGGAGCCGACCCGGACATACTAATAGATCCGAGACCTCATGTAGGAACTGATTCGCTTTATCATATCCTTTCAAATATGAGAAATTTCATGGAGGAGAAGGGATGTGAATTCAGATTTTCTACAGCCCTTACAGGAATCATTACTGATAATGGCAGGGTGACCGGTGCAAAATTTTCAGACGGGAGCATATATTCCTGCGACAGGATCGTTCTTGCCATCGGTCACAGCGCAAGAGATACCTTCGAAGTACTTTACCGGATGGGTATTCCAATGTGCTCAAAACAGTTTGCCATGGGTTTCAGAATAGAGCATCCTCAGGATTTTATTGACAGGTCTCAATATGGAAAAGAGAGGGGATTTCTGCCTGCCGCCTATTACAGACTGTCTGCAAATCTTCCTGATGGAAGAGGAGTGTATTCTTTTTGCATGTGTCCCGGAGGATATGTGATTGATTCTTCATCCGAAGAGGGAGCTATGTGCGTAAATGGTATGAGCTACAGGAGCCGTGACTCTAAAAATGCCAACAGCGCCATAGTCATATCCGTAGGCCAAAAAGAATTTGATTTGAATGATCCCATGGGCGCCCTGAAATATCAAAGAAAGATCGAGCGGAAAGCCTATTCTCTCGGGAAGGGCAAAATACCACAGCAGCTCCTCGGAGATTTTAAGAAGAGAATCGTTACGAAGTCTTACGGCTCATTTGAATCCCTGGTAAAAGGGCGTACTTCATTTTCTGATATGTCAGGTCTTTTTTCAGAAGAGATCACAAGGGATTTTATTAATGGCATAAGCATTTTTGATAAAAAAATAAAAGGTTTTGGAATGGATGACGCCATTCTTTCCGGTGTAGAGTCCAGAACATCGTCTCCTGTCAGGATAATGAGAGATGATACTTTTCAGTCTACAGGCCTTATTGGACTCTATCCCGCAGGTGAGGGAGCCGGATATGCCGGTGGTATTATGTCAGCAGCCATGGATGGCATGAAAATTGCTGAAAGAATTATTTCGGAGATGAATTGATGGCAGATAAGAATAAAGGCGATATTATGGATTCTGTATCACCGATGATGAGGCATTATCTTAAAACTAAAAGTAAATATAAGGATTGTGTTCTTTTTTACAGACTCGGAGATTTCTATGAAATGTTCTTCGATGACGCCATCATGGTATCAAAGGAACTTGATCTCACACTTACAGGCAAAAACTGCGGACTTGAGGAGCGGGCTCCCATGTGCGGCATACCTTTTCATGCAGCGGATTCTTATATTGCAAAACTTGTGAATAATGGTCATAAGGTAGCCATATGCGAACAGCTTGAGGATCCAAAGACTGCTAAAGGTATCGTAAAGCGGGATGTGATAAGAATAATTACTCCTGGAACAAATATGGATGAAAAGTCTCTCGATGAGACAAAGAATAATTATCTGCTCTCTGTTATGTATATGTCAGATACATTCGGTATAGCCGTGTCTGACATATCGACAGGTGAATTTCATGTGACTGTTGATGAATCTCTCAGAGCTTTTCTTAATGATATTCAAAAATATGAACCGTCAGAGATCATCTGCAATGACGCTTTTCTTATTTCCGGGGTAGATATTGATGATTTGAAAAACAGACATCATATTTCCATCTCTGCGCTTGACGCCGATTATTTTGACGAAAAATCAGCTGAAGAGACAGTAAAGAGACAATTTAATACTTTTGATACCACAGCTCTTGATTTAATTGATCTGCCTGAGGCCATCTGCGCGTCCGGCGCTCTTCTTCGTTATCTTAAGGAAACACAGAAGACTGATCTGGGCAATTTAAATGACATAGACGTTTATCGTAACTCGAACTTTATGATAATAGACAGCTCATCCAGAAGAAATCTTGAGCTTACGGAAACGCTTAGGGACAAGGAAAAGAGAGGATCTCTTCTCTGGGTCCTCGATCATACAAAGACTTCCATGGGAGCAAGGTTCCTTAGAAATGCAATAGAGATGCCGCTTCGAGATCCGGTTGAGATAAAAAAGCGCCTGGATGCTGTAGAGCAGCTCATTAATTCAGTTGCCGACAGGGATGAATTAAGAGAATATCTTGAAAACATATATGATCTGCAGCGTCTCATGACAAGGATCAGCTACCGGACTGCTAATCCAAGAGACCTTCTCGCTTTCCGGGATTCCATCAATATGATCCCTGCTATAAAAACTGTTCTTTCGGGATTTGACTCTGAACTTATTAAAGACATACTGGATAGCCTTGATTCTCTGGATGATCTGAGAGATCTTCTCGCCGGAGCCTTATCTGACGATCCTCCGGTATCGGTTCATGAGGGCTCGATTTTCCGCGACGGATATTCTGATGAAATCGATAATTTAAGAAATATGAAGTCCGGAGGAAAGACGTGGCTTATTGACCTTGAAAACAGGGAAAAAGAAGCGACAGGAATAAAGAATCTGAGAATCAGATATAATAAAGTGTTTGGTTATTACATCGAAGTTACAAATTCTTTTAAAGACCAGGTGCCTGACAGGTATCAGAGAAAGCAGACGCTTGCCAATTCAGAGAGATATTCAACTGATGAGCTGAAGGAGATGGAAAATAAGATCCTTGGAGCGGAAGACCGCCTGAATCATCTTGAAAATGAGATGTACATGAACCTCCTTTTGAAAGTCTCTTCAGAAACCAGGAGAATACAAAAGACCGCAGGTGCTATAGCCTATATCGATTTTCTCCAGAGCCTTGCCTACGCTGCCGAGAAATACCATTATTCCAGACCGACAGTCAATAGTAAGGGAATAATAAATATATCGCATGGCAGACATCCTGTAGTGGAGAGGATGATTCCTGACGGCGAATTTATAGATAATGACACCTTGCTTGATGATAAAGATAATCGCGTTGCAATCATTACAGGTCCTAACATGGCGGGAAAATCCACTTATATGAGACAGACTGCCCTTATAGTTTTAATGGCTCAGATTGGAAGTTTCATTCCCGCTTCATCAGCCGTTATCGGAACGGTCGACAGGATATTTACCAGAGTCGGAGCTTCTGACGATCTCACAAGCGGACAGAGCACTTTTATGGTAGAGATGAATGAAGTCGCAAACATCTTAAGAAACGCTACAAGAAATTCTCTTCTGATTCTGGATGAGATAGGCCGCGGCACTAGCACATATGACGGTCTGTCTATAGCATGGGCTGTAGTGGAGTACATTTCAGATCCCAAAATAATAGGAGCAAAGACTCTTTTTGCGACTCATTATCATGAGCTTACAGAGCTGGAGGGCAGTATTCCGGGAGTACACAATTACTGCAGCGCTGTAAAAGAAGGCGATACCGGAGTAGTTTTTTTAAGGAAGATAATAAAAGGCGGAGCCGATAAGTCTTATGGAATAGAAGTAGCAAGACTCGCAGGACTGCCGGCAGCTGTAATTGACAGGGCAAACGAACTTCTGGCCACGCTTTCGGACAATGACCTTTCGGAGAAGGCTTCAAAGATTGCTTCAGGCTCAGAATTTCCGAAGAAGAAAAAAATTCTTGATGATGTTGACAAGTATCAGATGTCACTATTTGACACGAATCCTGACAATGACATAATAGAAGAGATAAAGAATCTTGACATAACAGGAATTACTCCTGTTGAAGCGTTAAATAAGCTTTATGATCTTCAGAATCAGGTGAAAAACAGATGGAAGAAAATATAATCAATATTCTGTCAGATGATACAGTTGATAAAATAGCTGCCGGTGAAGTCGTGGAAAGACCGTCATCGGTAGTAAAGGAACTTGTGGAAAATTCGATTGATTCCGGCGCCAATTCTGTTTCCGTCAGCATCCGCGGCGGAGGGATCACGGAAATAAGAATATCTGACAATGGATCAGGCATATTGAGAAGCGAAATAAAAAAAGCTTTCATGCCTCACGCGACAAGCAAGATAAAAGAAGCTTCTGATCTTGATTCGATCCACACTCTGGGGTTCAGAGGAGAGGCTCTGTCAAGCATAGCTGCTGTTTCTAACGTTCATATGATTACAAAGGCATCAGATGATGACCTTGGCACTGATTATATAATTGAAGGCGGTAAGGAAATTTCAAACGGACTTACAGGAGCCCCTGACGGGACGACGCTTATTGTCAGAAATCTTTTTTTCAATACACCGGCCAGAAGAAAGTTTCTGAAATCAGAGAAGACTGAAAGCATATATATAGAAGATGTGCTTTGTCATATTGCAATTTCCCATCCGGAGATCTCTTTTTCTTTTAAGTCAGACGGTAGAGACCGTATGATGACATCCGGAAATTCCAGGCTCATTGACTCGATTTATCAGATATACGGACGGGATATAGCGTCAAATCTGATTCCTGTTAAGGATAAATGCGATCTTTTCTTGGTTAATGGATTTATAGGAAATTATTCTCTGGTGCGTGGAAACAGAAGTCTTGAAAGCTTTTATATAAATAAAAGATCCGTAATAGACAAGACTCTTTCAAAGGCACTTGAAGATGGATATAAGGGATTTCTGATGAAAAGACAGTTTCCTTTTGCCGTTTTGTTTTTCACTTTTCCCGAAGGAAGCGTTGACGTAAATGTGCATCCTTCAAAACGTGAGGTAAGGATATCAGATACCCAATATGTAATGGAGAATCTGACCAGTATGATCCATAAGGCTCTGTCCGGAAGGGAAGACATATTAGAGCCGGTAGAAGCTGAAGCTGTAAAAAAGCCCTTCATTATACATGATAAAAAGACTGATTCAAATCATTCGGAAATAGCTATACCTGAGCCTTTTGAGAAGAACTTTATAAGTTCCTATACAGAAAAATTAGATGAGGAATTAAGAGATAAGGTATCACATGATGAGAAAGTGTCGGAGATCGCAGAAAAGGTTTATAATACCGATTCTTATGAACAGCTTTCTTTTATTTCAGAAGAATCGAGACCTGATATAAATATCATAGGACAGATATTCAAGACTTACTGGATAATAGAATGGAATAAGAAGGTTTATATTATAGACCAGCATGCTGCCCATGAGAAAGTAAATTATGAGAGGATGATAAGTTCTCTTCATAAACATACCATGACAAGCCAGGAAGTGGTTCCTCCGGTTATTGTGTCATTATCTGCAAAAGAGATGGAATCTGCCGAGAAAATAAGAAATGAGATGGAATCCCTCGGATACAGATATGAATCTTTTGGCGGAAAAGAATATATGATCAGCGCCATGCCCGGAAATCTGCCTGATATTGATTTAAAATCTCTTTTTATGAGTATCGTCTCCGAAGCAGCTCAATGGAACAATAAATTCACTTCGGATATGATAGAAGAGAGGATAGCAACAATGTCTTGCAAGGCTTCAATAAAGGGAAATCAATCTATATCTTTTGATGAGGCGGCGGCTCTTTTCGATGAGCTTCTGACACTCGATGAGCCCTACCATTGTCCTCATGGCCGTCCTACCATGATCGCGGTATCAAGAGAAGACCTTGACAAGCTCTTCAGGCGGATAGTATGAAAGATGAATTAATAATAATAGCCGGTCCTACAGCAACCGGTAAATCCGATGTCGGCATTCTTCTCGCGAAAAAGATAGGCGGAGAAGTTATATCCTGTGATTCAATGCAGGTATATAAATATATGGATATCGGTACCGCAAAGCTTAAAAAAGATGAGATGCAGGGCGTTCCACATCATATGATCGATGTGCTGGATCCAAAAGAAAATTATGATGTAAAGAAATTTCAGGAGATGGCGAAAAAGGCAATTAAGACTGTATATTCAAACGGTCATATACCGATACTTGTCGGAGGCACAGGATTTTATATACAGTCTTTACTATATGATATAGACTTTACTGAAGAGCCGTCGGATGAAAAAATAAGAAATAAGCTGAAGGAGTATGCGGATAAATATGGTGCGGATGCTTTGCATGAAAAGCTGAAAGACATAGATCCGGTTTCTTATGAAAGCATCCATCCAAATAATATCAAGCGTGTAATAAGAGCAATAGAATTTTTTATGCTCCATAATTCTCCTATCTCTTTACATAATAAGGAAGAGAAAAAGAAAAAAAGCAGATATGATTTTCTATATACAGTTCTGACCGACGACAGGAAAAGGCTCTATGACAGGATAGATAAAAGAGTGGATAAGATGATGGACATGGGGCTTCTTACTGAAGTCAAAGGCCTCGTTGATTATGGCTGCAATCGTGAGATGACGAGTATGCACGGGATAGGTTACAGGGAATTCTTTCCTTATTTTGACGGAGAAAGAAGTCTTTCTGATACCATATCTCTTATAAAGGAAGACAGCCGTCACTTTGCAAAGAGACAGCTTACGTGGTTCGGACATGAAAGGGATACCTGTTTTATAGATAGATCGTATTTTTTAAACACTGAAAATATAGTTGAAGAGATTTTAAATATCAGGAGAAAGAAGCATGAAGAAAATAGAACTTGAGGAAGCTTATGAGAAGCTGGGAATAGAAAAAAAGGTATATGATTATTGTTCTCATATTGAATCTTCATTGAAAGACAGATTTGAAAAAATAGATGTCGTGGCTGAATATAACCAGCAGAAGGTGCTAAAAGCCATGATGGATGCCCGCATCGACAGCGAATGCTTTAATATTTCAAGCGGATACGGATATGACGATATCGGCAGAGAGAAGATAGAAAAGTGTTATTCCATGACTTTTCACGGAGAAGATGCTCTTGTAAGGCCTCAGATCACATGCGGGACCCATGCCATTGCTCTTGCCATGTTTTCAAACCTCCGTCCGGGTGATGAGCTGCTCTCGCCGGTAGGCAAGCCTTATGATACTTTGGATGAGGTTATAGGAATAAGGCCGTCAATGGGTTCTCTTGCCGAATATAAGGTGTCATACCGTCAGGTGGATCTGAAAGCTGACGGATCTTTTGATTATGACGGGATAAAAAATGCAGTAAACGAAAAAACAAAGCTTGTAACAATACAAAGATCAAAAGGTTATGCCGTAAGGCCAACTCTTTCCGTGGAAAAAATCGGAGAACTTATTTCTTTTATCAGGAAACTGAAAAAGGACGTAATCATTATGGTAGATAACTGCTACGGAGAATTTGTCGAGACAAGGGAGCCTCTTGATGTCGGAGCAGATATGATAGTAGGTTCGCTTATCAAAAATCCCGGCGGCGGTCTGGCATCATCCGGCGGATATATAGTCGGCAAAAAAGAATGCATAGAAAACGCATCTTATCGGCTGACTTCGCCGGGACTCGGGAAAGAGGTCGGGGCGTCTCTTGGTCAAAACAGGAGCATTCTGCAGGGATTTTTCCTTGCTCCAACAGTGACCGCGGCAGCTGAAAAGGGCGCCATACTTGCCGCAAGCATCTATGAAAGTCTTGGCTTCAGCTGTCTTCCAAAGGCAGATGAAGAAAGACATGATATTATTCAGGAGATCACATTAAAAAGTCCTGAAAATCTGATTGCCTTCTGCCAGGGAATACAGTCAGGATCTCCGGTTGATTCTTATGTGGCTCCGGAACCCTGGGACATGCCCGGATATGACGACAAGGTAATAATGGCGGCAGGTGCATTTATCCAGGGTTCGTCGATCGAACTTTCCGCTGATGGTCCCTTAAGGGAACCCTATGCCGTTTATATGCAGGGCGGACTTACATATCCGTCTGCAAAAGCAGGAATCTATATGTCTCTCCAAAATCTTTACAGCCGAAATCTTGTTAGACTGTGAGCATTATGATAGAATAAGCCATGTATGCAGGCGCGAATTTCTGCTGTATCATGTAGAAAGGAACGCTAAATGGAAATAGAACATCTGTCACTGAAGGAGCAGAATAACGCTGACAATCCTTATGAGAAGGCTTTGAGATGCGGATTATCGTGTCTCTCTGACAGGGAGCTCCTGGCTCTTGTAATAAGAAGCGGCACCAGATCCGCCAGCGCACTTGAACTGGCAGAGACAGTTATCAAGCTGCGGCAAAACGGCATATCGGGACTGACAAGCCTAACATCCGAAGAATTGAAGGAAATTAAGGGAATCGGAGAGATAAAGGCACTTATTATAAGAGCTGTAGGTGAATTGGCTGTCAGGATGTCCTGTAATGTGGCAAGAGAAAGGCTTTGCCTTGACTCACCAAGAAGCATTGCGGAATATTTTATGCCGGTCATAGCCGGAAAAACTGAAGAAGAATGCTATCTCGCATATTTTGACAACCGTCTTCATCTGACCGGGACCGAGATCATATCAAAAGGTAATGCCGATTCCGTTTCAGTCGGAATAGATACAGTTTTAAGGAGAGTATTCATCCACAGAGCAACCGGATTTGTTCTGATACATAATCATCCGTCAGGACTTCTTGTTCCAAGCAGAGACGATGTGCTCTTCACGAACAGGCTTCGTGAAGCATCTTCCATTGTGCATTTATTTTTTCATGATCATATCATTGTAAGTGATCATGATTATTACAGTTTTGTTGAGCACAATACATTTATTTCCCAGGAGGAAGCTTCATCATGAACAATGCCTTTGGTATAGATCTAGGTACCTTTCACCTAAAGATATTTTCAAAATCACAGGGCAATATACATACCTGCAACAATACAATAGCTATCGTTAATAAGAACGAGATGTATTCATACGGCGACAGCGCCTATTCAATGTACGAGAAAGCTCCGGAATCCATACAGGTATCTTTCCCTATCGTAAACGGAGTGATCGCTGATTTTGACAACATGCAGACTATGCTGATGGAGGTTCTGACAAAAGATCTGAAAGCTCATCTCAAGGGAGCCGACATTGTTCTTGCTGTACCCGATGATATCACAGAAGTCGAGAAAAAAGCCTTCAATGATATGTTCCAGAGATCCAAACTCAAGATGCATTCGGTCACTCTATGCGAGAAACCGCTTGCCGATGCGCTTGGCATGGGACTTGATGTCACGCTTCCTACCGGTGTTATGGTTGTGGATCTCGGCGCAGATACCACAGAGATATCTGTGATAAGTCTCGGAGGTCTCGTTCTCTCAGAGCTCCTTCCGGATGGCGGCAACAAGCTTGACGACGCGATCGTCTCCCATTTGAAGAAAAAATTCAATCTCCTTATCGGCAGAAAGACCGCCAGGGAGCTTAAGGAAGAGATCGGTTCGGCAGGTCCCGGCAGAGGCGAGTCCATGGAAATCGTAGGCAGGGATGTGGTAAGCGGACTTCCTATCCCCATGACCATAGAATCAGATGTGATCTATGAGGGTATGAAGGATGAACTTGAAAGCATAGGAGCATCCGTAAGAAGGATCCTTGAGAAAGTGCCGCCTGAACTTGCGAAAGATGTCGTATATTCCGGCATCTATGTTACAGGCGGGACATCCAGGCTCCATGGTCTTTCGCCTTTCCTTGAAAATATAGCTAATATCAAAGTAAATGTTGCCGAGGACGGCGAAGAGACAGCAGCGATCGGTCTTGGCAAAGTCCTTACTGATCATAAATACAGCAAGTTCGGCTTCACGATGAAGTCCAGAATATTCAGCTGATAGTCGAGGCATCCGTTAAATGAATCGCAAGAAAAAAACACTGCCTACCAAACTTGTCTTTCTGATACTTGTAATCATATCGATAATGCTTATGTTTATAAGCTATGTGACCGGCTTTTCGGGAGGCCCCTTGAAGACAGTGACCGGTTTTGTATTTGTTCCCATGCAGAACGGTCTTGATTTCGTCGGCAATTCCATTACAGACATGAAAAAGCATAAGTCTGATATGAAGGAATTAAAAGAAGAGAATACTTCACTCAAGAAACAGGTCAATGAGCTCACACAGCAGCTTAATTCTGTTCAGCTGCAGCAGAGTGAGCTGAAAAATCTTGAAAATCTGTATCAGCTTGATCAGCAATACACAGGTTACAAAAAGACAGGCGCCAGAATAATCGCAAAAGGCACATCAAATTTCTTTGATACCTTTACTATAGATAAAGGAAGCTCAAGCGGAATAAAAAAAGACATGAATGTCATTGCAGAAGGCGGTCTGGTCGGAATAGTTACAGAGACAGGGAAGAATTATGCCATAGTAAAGGCAGTAATAGATGATACATCCAATGTAAGTGCCATGTCTCTTAATACCGGAAATCTTTGCATTGTCTCCGGCAATCTTCAGACAATGAATAAAAAGAACGAGATAGACATTCAGAACCTTGAAGACAAGGATAATAAAATCTCTCAGGGTGAGCCGATAGTTACTTCGAATGTTTCAAGCAAATATCTTCCGGGAATTCTTATCGGATATGTATCCGATCTAAAAAATGATTCGAATGATCTGACTAAATCCGGAACTCTTACGCCGGCCGTTGATTTTAAACATCTGCAAAGCGTTCTCGTGATACTTCAGACCAAGGAGACCAGTTCAAATGAAACTAAGTGACCAAGTGATAAGATGGATAATACGAATCCTTCTTATTGCCTTTTGCTTTTTGTTACAGACAGTAGTATTCAATTATCTGGAGCTTGCCGGTCTTGTGCCAAACCTTATTATTGCCTATGTGTCTCTCACGGGTTTTTTGAAGGGACGTAAGACCGGTATGATCACAGGCTTCATATCAGGAATGATTATCGATTTCTTCTCAGGACAGTTTTTCGGCGCCTATACGCTTATGTATCTTGTAATAGGATTCTTAAACGGTCTGTTCAGAAAATGGTTTTATGGAGATGACATAAAACTTCCCATGCTTTTTGTCGGAATTTCCGACATTCTATCCGGAATATTCATCTACCTGGCTGCTTTTCTTCCGAGAGGCAGGAACGATTTTCCTTTTTATCTTAATTCTGTAATTATTCCGGAAGCTGTATATACTGCCGTGATTTCACTCTTGCTTTTTTTGATGGTAAGAGGCATAGACTTAAAGCTTATTAAACGAGAAAGAAAGAGAGAGAGAAGACTTGGATGACGACTTTCTTACAGGATTAAAAGAAAAAATATCCTCTTCCAGACTTGGCATCATCAGTTTCATCATGATCCTTTTCAGCCTTATTTTAATATTCAGGCTTTTCGTTCTTCAGATAGTAAAGGGCAGTGATTACCAGTCTAATTACGTTATGAAGATCGAGAAAAAAGAGACGATAGAGGCAAACAGAGGAAATATATATGACAGAAACGGAAAGCTTCTGGCATATAATGAGCTGTCTTATAATGTTACAATAATTAATAATTATTCTCATGAATCTTTAAAGAAAAGCAATCAGCATCTTAATTCCGAACTATATACTCTGATCAGTGGAATACTTAAAAACGGCGATGATATAGATAATGATTTCGGGATCATACAAAATGCTGACAAGTCATATTCATTCAAAGACTCCGGCATTAATTTGCTAAGATTCAAAGCTGATATTTTCGGTCACAAGTCGATCGACGATCTTACTTACAATAAGAAAGCCGGCTTTAATGAAGCTGACGCCGGCGCTAAAGAGATAATGACATATCTCATGGGAAGCCAGAAGTATAATATTTCTAAAAAACTGCCTGAAGAAATCAGATACAGAATAGCAGTGATCCGTTATAAGATAAGCCTTAACTCATTTAAGGTCTATATGCCGACTGTCGTCGCATCTTCCATATCCGATAAGTCACTTGCCTTTGTAAAGGAAAATTCATTAGAGATGCCTGGTGTGACCATCAAGGAAAAATCGGTGAGAAAATATACCGACGGTAAATATTTTGCTCATATAATCGGATATACCGGTACTATCTCGACTGAAGAATTCAAAAAAAGATCAGCCCAGAATAAAAATGTAGAACAGGATGACATTATCGGAAAAGCCGGAATTGAACAATATATGGACAAATATCTTTCCGGAAAAAAAGGATATGATACCCTTATTGTTGATAATGTCGGTAATCCCATTAAGACCACCAAACATGTCGAATCTGAGTCCGGCGGCAACGTCTATCTGTCGATCGACAAGGATCTTCAGGAGAGAGCGTATAATCTGCTGGAGCAGGAGATCGCAGGGATCCTTGTTGCAAAGCTGAAAGATTCAAAGACAGTTGAAAGGTCCGATGAATCAAAGAATCAGTCCATATCGATCTATGATGCATATGTGAATCTTCTTCTGAACCGCATTGTTGATACTGATCATTTTAAAGAGGCGGATGCGAGCGATCTTGAAAAGAACATTCTCTCGGAATATCAGGCAAAAGAAGCTGATGTCAGAAACAGTCTTCAGGGATATCTGGCTGCTTCCAATACTGTTCCAATTTCAAAAGCAGATGATGAATATTATTCTTATCTTAAATGCGTGGTTAATATGCTTAAGGATCAGAAAATTCTGGTAAAGGACAGGATCGATACTGATGACGACACATATAAATCATACAGTCAGGGAAATATAAGCTTAAGTGAATATCTGAAATATGCTATTAAGAAAAACTGGATAGACATCACTCAGCTGAAGGAAAAATCAAGATATGTGGATACTGACGAAATATATCAGAGCCTTCTTGATTACATCAATAAAAACCTTCCGGACTATTCTTCGTATCAAAAGGCTGTATATAAAAACGCAGTTCTTCAGGGCAGCATATCCGGGAATCAGATTTGTGCCGCGCTCTTTGATCAGGGAGTACTTCCGAGAGATGACGATACCAGAAATGCTCTTTTAAATGGCAGGACATCTTCATTCAGTTTTCTTGTGGATAAAATAAAAACACTTCAGATCGAGCCAGGACAGCTTGGGTTAAAACCATGCTCAGGATCCTGTGTCGTGACGGATGTGACTACAGGTGAGATCCTTGCCTGCGTATCATATCCGGGTTATGATAATAATAATCTTGCAAACAAGGTTGATTCAGATTATTATTCATATCTCGTAAACAGTTCGGCAAGTCCTCTTTATAATAATGCTACCCAGCAGCGGACAGCTCCGGGTTCCACTTTCAAGATGCTTACTTCCACCGCAGGTATGGCAGAAGGCGTGATTACACCGGAGACTGAGATCACCTGCACAGGTCAGTTTGAAAAGATTTCAAATAAGCCGAAATGCTGGATATATCCCGGTTCTCATGGTACTATCAGTCTTTCTGAAGCAATAAAGGATTCCTGCAACTGCTTCTTCTATGAAGTAGGATGGAGACTTTCCGGAGGTGACAATAATTATAATGATGGAAACGGCATCAAGAAGCTTACGAAATATGCTGAACTCTATGGACTTACATCAAAGACAGGAGTAGAGATCACCGAATCCAAATCCGATTACGCGACGCAATATCCTGTCATGGCAGCCATCGGTCAGTCCAATAATAATATAACGACGATCGCGCTTTCCAGATATGTCACTGCCGTGGCAAATTCAGGTACGGTATATAATATGACTCTTCTGAAGTCGGTTACTGATCATAAAGGGAAAACCATCAAGACTTATTCACCTTCCGTCAAAAATACGGTAGATGTTCTGAATCCTGCTCAATGGAGTGCGATCCATACCGGTATGAGAATGGTGGTTGAACATACATCATCTTTTGATGGGTTCCCTGTCGCTGTTTGCGGAAAGACCGGAACCGCTCAGGAATCAAAATCTGCGCCTGACCATGTGCTTTTTGTCGGATATGCGCCGGAAGATTCGCCTAAATACGCCATGGCAATAAGACTTGCAAACGGCTTTCAGTCAAGCTATGCTGCCGCAGTAGGAAAAGATATAATGGGCTGTATATATAATGTTCCTGATTCTGTTTCTAAAGCTGATTCAGGCAACGCTTTAAACCTTGAAAACGGAATAGCCGGGGATTAACAAATGAAAAAATCATTTGAACTTAAGGGTACAAAAACAGGTTTGGTTCTTATCATGAATCCCGAAGCGGATATCCGGGATATGATTCTGGATATCTGCAGGGAGTTTTCCGAGAACAGACAATTCTTTGGAAGAAACAACATAGTTCTCACACTGCGCGGAAGACACCTGGATCCGGAAGAATATGAAGCTGTGATCGAGGCAATAGAGCTTAATTCCGATGTGCGGGTAAGGATAGTGGAAGATGATGACGGACTGCACGAAAAGGAAATGCTCGGAAAAATCGACGGCATGAAGAAGAAGGCAATATCGGAGTATTCTCTTATTGTACCAAATGACGTTACTGATGGTTCCACCATCAGATCGGACAGATCACTCCTTGTCATCGGAAACGTGGAAAAAGATGCGACGCTTATTGCAGCCGGGAATATAATTGTGACCGGTCTGCTTTCAGGACGGGCCGTGGCCGGTTACAAGAGTAACAGGAACACTGATTTTTATATCTATGCCGGCGTGATAAATACTGACAGAATGTCAATAGGAGATTATGATACCATGTCTTCTGCCGATGATCGTACAAGAAAAAGAATAGTCAGGAAAAGACGTATCACCGAAGAAGGCGATGTGGTCATGTTTAACAGAAATCATTTTATTATGACTACAGTAAATGACGAACTGTTCAAGAATAGATTTAAGAGGTGAATTCCTTGTTCAGAAATTATCAGTTTAAAAATATCAATTACAGACTGATTATAGAAACTCTGATTCTTACAATAATCGGTATTATGATCATTGGATCAGCGAATTCTGATTTTATTAACAAGCAGATAGCCGGTCTGATCATCGGAATTATTGTTATGGCTTTGATATCGCTTGTTGATTTTGAATGGATTCTTTCACTTCACTGGTTATCTTATTCTTTTGCCGTAGTGCTGCTTATGGCAGTCCTTTTATTCGGAGATACCAGCCTTGGTGCAAAGAGATGGCTTAAGATTGGTATCAGATTTCAGCCTTCCGAGATCTGTAAGATCTTTCTTGTGATATTCTTTGCCTGGTATCTTACAAATCATCAGGAAAAGCTGAATACCAGAAATACGGTATTGAAGATACTGGCTCTTATGATAATACCTCTTGTTCTGATCCTTAAAGAGCCTGATCTTTCTACGACAATAGTTACATTTCTTGTACTTGTTACAATGCTTTATATATCCGGTCTGTCAAGAAAAATCGCTCTTCCTGTTTTTCTCATGGTCATTATCCTGGTGGCGGCATATCTTCTCTATGTATGGCAGACTGAAAGCACTCCTTTTTTGAAATCATATCAGGGCATCAGAATACTGTCATGGATGTTTCCAAATGATTATCCCCAGAATTCTTACCAGCAGCAGAATTCTCTGATGGCGATCGGGTCTGGTCAGTTGTTTGGAAAGGGTCTTAACAACAACTCTCTTGATTCTGTAAAAAACGGAAATTATATTTCGGAACCTCAGACTGACTTCATTTTTGCAGTGGCAGGAGAGGAGGTAGGATTTGTAGGCTGTGTCATCATCATAGCCCTGCTTTTTCTTATAACCATCGAATGCTATATAGCAGCAAAAAAGGCAAATTCACTTTCAGGAAAACTTTTATGCGTAGGAATCGGATCAATAATCGGTTATCAAAGCTTTGTTAATATCTGTGTAGTAACAGGTCTTATGCCGAATACAGGACTGACGCTTCCTTTTGTCAGTTACGGACTGACTTCTCTCGTGACTTTATTTTTTGGAATAGGAATGGTATTAAATGTAGGACTTCAGTCCCGTCGAAAGTATTAATGTGGTATAATATAAAAGTCGAAGTTATATGCATTTTTACTATAAGGGAGTTAAAGGTAATATGAATATTGGACTGGTAGCACATGATGCAAAGAAAAAGCTTATGCAGAATTTCTGTATTGCCTACAGAGGTATACTTTCAAAAAACGAATTGTATGCTACAGGTACTACAGGACGTCTTATAGAAGAAGTGACAAATCTTAATGTTCACAAATTCCTTGCTGGTCATCTTGGGGGATCACAGCAGCTGGCAGCTCAGATTGAACATAATAATATAGATCTTGTTATTTTTCTTCGAGACCCTTTGACACAGAAATCCAATGAGCCTGATGTAAATAATATAGTAAGGATATGTGATGTAAACAATATCCCGCTTGCGACAAATCTGGCGACTGCAGAGCTTCTTATCAAATCGCTTGACAGAGGAGACCTAGACTGGCGTGAAATGTACAAATAAGAAATCTAAATTTACGGCTTTCCTGCTTTTAGCCGCTATATCTTTATCCTGTTTTGGATGCGGAAAGAATGAGTTTCCTGACAGATATTCAGTTACGAAAACATCCGAAAAGCTTGGCATACTTCAGGGGACAGCTCCGGAGACCGGCGGATATTCTTTGTTTTCTGACGGTCTTTGTCTTCCCGAGACCAGCGACTCCGATCCGTCGAAAGCGCCCGATGTCCCTGTAACGACCTATTCAGCAGCTTTATTTGATGAGACAAGTCATAAGACTCTTTATAATTACCAGATGCTGAAGAAGGTATACCCGGCAAGTACCACAAAAATCATGACGGCACTTGTCGCTTTGGACATCGGTAATATTGACCAGAAGATCACCTGTACTGACGAGATAAAAAATGTCTCGGCGGATTCTTCTCTTGCAAACGTAAAGCCCGGAGACACGCTTACATTAAAGCAGCTCCTTTACGGACTTCTGCTTCCAAGCGGAAATGACGCAGCGATCGCCATTGCAACAGGACTGTCAGGTTCTGTAGATGCCTTTGTTGAGAAAATGAACGAGAAGGCCGTATCACTCGGAGCTACCGGAACTCACTATGTTACATGCAACGGTCTGCCTGACCCCGATCATTATACAACAGCTTATGATATGTATCTTATTTTCAGGGCGGCTCTCAAAAACAAAGACTTTATGGATATAATAAGCACTAAGGAATTTAAAGCGGATTTCACATCAGCTGACGGTTCCGCTGCATCTCTTACCTGGCATAATACAAACAGATATTTTACAGGCAAGACCAGGATACCAAAAGGCATTACGGTGATAGGCGGCAAGACAGGTACTACAGGCGAAGCCAGATACTGTCTGGTTCAGCTTTCAAGGAACGAAGAAGGTCATGATTTGATTTCGTGTGTATTCGGTGCAGACTGTGCATATAATCTGTATCTGGATACGTCGGAACTTTTACAAATAAAATCTGAATGAAGGTCAGCTGATGGAGAGGAAAGAAAACATAGAAGAAGAGAAGATCGTTCGCTTCCCATCCAAGGGATTCAGATTTGAGATAATCATTCTTATTGTATTAATGATATTTCTATGCTTCCAGTTTATTAACTATCTCAGAAGATCAGGAGACGGAGTTTATGAAGTCAGGAAAGGGTTGATTCAGCAGAACAATCATTATAACGCTCTCGCAATCAGAAGCGAGCAGATAATCAAATCTGATTCTGATGGATATCCTTTCTATTATCAGAAAGACAAATCTCAGATCGGTATGGATTCTGTGATTTATGCTCTTGATACAGACGGTACGATTTCACAGTCAATTGCGAAAAGCAACAGCGATTTTAAATCCATTCCTGCAGAAGACAGAAAGAATATTACCGATTCTCTTTCTTCATTTGTAAATTCATATGACCCTTATCAGTTTCAGAAGACTTATGAATTTATGAGCAATCTGAACGAGACAGTCAGTGAATCAATTATAGTAAGCAAGATACAGAAGCTTTCAGAGACTGATTCCGGGAAAACAGATAAAAGTCTGAAGAAATATTATCCGCAGTCGACAGGAGTCGTTTCATATATTGTAGATGGCGGAGAGGGTCTTACTATTGATAATTTCAATTCACAAAGTATGAATGAAGGAACATATAAGAGAAAAGACCTTCGTACAACATCAAAACTGGAAGAGGGGTCAGATGTCTATAAACTTATCACTGACACGAACTGGCATCTGGTTATTCAGATACCGGATAATCTTTCTAAGAGACTGGACGCGGTCACCTCAAAAAAAATCAATGTAAAATTTGATGACGATCAGTCAGAGGAGTCTGCTGATTACAGCATATCAGAACGTGACGGAAACAAATTTCTTATTTTATCTCTGGATCATGGTGTGGAACGATACGCTGATGAGAGGTTCGTTTCTATAGAGCTCCTTCTGGATGAGAACGAGGGTCTCAAGATACCGGTATCATCAATAGTTACAAGCGATAAATATGTCTATATCGTACCGGATGAGTATATCTATCAGGAGAAATACAAGGATGCTTACTATATAAGAAGGCTTGATAAAAAGAAGATCAGCATAGATATAATGAAGAGATCTTACGGAAAGACATATATTTATTCATCCGCACTGAAAAGCGATATGCAGATTATATCAGACAGCGGAAATACCTTTATTCTAGGAACTGAAAAAGAACATCTTGAGGGCGTATATAACGTTAATAAGGGTTATGCTGTATTTAAGAAGATCAGTGTGTTATACAGGAACAATGACTATGCCATAGTGTCTGATAATACCAGCGACGGTCTGATCCTATATGATTACATCGCTTTGAACGGTAAGAGTACCCATCAAAACGAAATTTTTAATAAGTAGAAGGAGGCATCCATTGTCTATAGCAGAGAACCTGAAGGAAGTACAAAGAGATATAAATGAGGTATGCAAAAAGTGCGGACGCGATCCATCTGAAGTAACTCTGATAGCAGTATCAAAAACTAAGCCTCTTGAAGATCTGAAGGAAGCCTATGACGCAGGAGCAAGAGATTTCGGAGAAAATAAAGTTCAGGAACTTACAGCAAAGATGCCGAATCTTCCATCAGACATCCGCTGGCATATGATCGGTCATCTTCAGCGCAACAAGGTTAAATACATCGCCGGAGAAGTGGAACTCATACATTCAGTAGACAGTTTTCGCCTGGCGGAAGAGATAAATATTCAGGCCAAGAGGAAAAAAATAATAATTCCTGCTCTTATCGAGATAAATATAGGTGATGAAGAATCAAAATTCGGAGTAAGACCTGATGAAGCAAAGGAATTATGTAAAGAAATAAGCGAACTTGACTCGATCCATATTGAAGGACTGATGACAGTAGCGCCTGCGGCTGATGATCCGGAAGAAGTTCGCAGATATTTCAGAAAAATGCACGAACTGTTCCTTGACATCAAATCGGAAAACATCGATAATGTAGAGATGAAGATATTGTCAATGGGCATGACTAATGATTACAAAGTGGCTATAGAAGAAGGCTCGACAATGGTCAGGGTTGGCACAGGTATATTCGGAGCAAGAGATTATTCCAGAAAGAATAATTAAAGGAGAAGAATATGAGTGTATTTGATACTTTTTTTGATAAGCTTCGCGAAAACAATGGAGATTATGACGGAGATGCTTATAACGAAGACGACCTGAAAAATGATGATGAGCTTGAAAATGATTACAGCTCTCGTTCAGGAAGCTCCTATGATTATGAAGATACGGAACCTTCTGAAGACAGAAGGAGAATGCGCTTTACCGACAGGAAAAATGACAATCATTCCAAGGTAACCAGCATAAACAGAGATTCCGGCAACGGCGTCGAAGTATGCGTTTTCAAGCCGGTTACTTTTGAGGATGCAAAGAGCATTGCTGAGACCTTTGAAGCTCATCAGGCAGTTATATTGAACATGGAGGGCGTTGATATAGGTCTCGCAAGAAGGATCATCGATTTCTGTACCGGCGCCTGCTATGTTAATGACGGCAATCTTCAGAAGATATCAAATTACATCTTTGTAATGACTCCTAAAGAGATTCCGATTTCCGGAGATTTCCAGGAAATTATGAATTCTTTCGACTATTCCGATATTCAGCCGAGTATCTGATCTATAACAGTTTATGTCAGCGGCAGTTATTCTGCCGCTTTTTTTATTAGAAAGCATTAATAATGAACATACTTCCGGTTAAAAACAAAGGTGAGTTATCCTATAATATCGTAATTGATAATAGTCTTGATAATTTGAATGAGTCGCTTAAGGACACCGGCAGGAAGTGGGGCAGGGCGCTTATTATTTCAGATTCTAATGTCTCTGCGCTTTACCTTAATAATGTTAGATCCGTTTTGGAATCCGGCGGGCTTTTTACTGAAATTGAAAGCTTTACTTTTCAAGCTGGAGAGGAACATAAGAATCTATCTACTGTATCAATTGCCTATGACTTCCTTATTTCACATCATTTTGACAGGCACGATATTATATTTGCTCTTGGAGGAGGCGTTACAGGTGATCTCAGCGGTTTCACAGCAGCATCGTATTTGAGAGGAATTGAATTTGTACAGCTTCCTACATCCCTTCTCGCAATGGTAGATTCAAGCATAGGCGGGAAAACCGGTGTTGATTTCAAATCATTCAAAAATATGGTCGGAGCATTTTATATGCCTGTTCTGGTTTATATGAATCTCTCTTTCCTTGATTCGCTTCCTGACAATCAGATAAGATCCGGTCTTGGAGAAATAGTAAAGCATGGTCTGATTGCAGACAGGAATTATCTTGATTTCATATATGATAATGCAGATCTTATTATTAAACGGGACAAGGATACATTATCATCAATAATAAAAAGAAGCTGTGAGATCAAAAAATACGTGGTTGAAAAGGATCCAAATGAGCAGGGTCTTCGGGCTATACTTAATTTTGGACATACCATAGGTCATGCAGTCGAAAAACTCTCTGATTTAAAACTGCTTCACGGTGAATGCGTTTCACTTGGTTCCATTGCAGCTTCATATCTTTCATACAAGAGGGGCACATTAAGTAAGAATGATTATCATTATATCCTGAATGTTTATAAGAAGCTTGGAATGATGACAGGACTTGATGAGGACTTTAATATCACTCCTCAGGATATTGTCGATGCAACTCATTCAGATAAGAAACGAAATGGAGATAAAATCAGATTTATTACATTGGACGGCATAGGTAAAGCCTTGATGTGTGATGATGTGACTGACTCTGAGATAGCTGATGCAGCCGGGAGTATTATTTTATGAAGAAGAAGACTCAAAATCTTATTATTTTCTGTTTAACATTATTATTAATAATCATTCTTATTTTTCTGGATCAGTATACTAAAGGCCTGGCATTCCGTTATTTAAGGAACAGGGATAACATAATAATTATTCCGGGCGTCCTGGAGCTTACTTATCTTGAGAATACGGGTGCGGCTTTCAGCATGATGGAATCTGTAAGTATTTTTCAGAAAATTATGTCGGTAGTGACACCTCTTATTATCGCCTTCGCGGCATTTATTCTTATAAGGATGCCGAAGATCAGGCGGTATCTTCCTTTATATACAGTGATAGTATTTATTATTTCCGGAGCATGCGGAAATTATATTGACAGGATCCTAAATCAGAAAGTGATCGATTTTATTTATTTTTCAATCATCAATTTTCCGGTATTCAATGTCGCGGATATATATGTTTCGCTTGGAGTAATAGCGCTTCTTATTATGATGGCTTTTATTTACAGCGATAAGGAACTTGAGGATATATTTCGTTTCAAGGTAAAATAAAAGTCATGATAATTACGGTTTCTGAAGATGATGCTTCAATAAGAATAGATAAATACCTCTCAGATCATGACAGTGCTCATTCCAGAAGCAATATTCAAAAGGCAATACGTTCAGGTCAATGCAAGGTAAACGGCGCCATTGTAAGGGACAGTTATATGGTAAAAAAGAATGACGTCATAGAATTCAAGCTGCCGGATCCTGTTGAGGCTGAAATAGTTCCTGAAAATATACCACTTGACATATTATACGAAGATGATGATGTCCTCGTTGTAAATAAGCCCAAGGACATGGTCGTACATCCTGCGCCGGGTCACCTTGGATCCACACTCGTAAATGCGATCATGTATCATTGCGGAGATTCTCTAAGCGGTATAAACGGTGTAATGCGACCGGGTATAGTCCACAGAATTGATAAGGATACGACGGGCTCTCTTATAATCTGCAAGAATGATTATTCTCACCGTTTTATCGCTGAACAGATAAAAGAACATACAGTAAATCGTATATATCTTGGCATAGTGCATGGAAGGACTGAACCTGACGGCACAATTGACAAGCCTATCGGCAGAAATCCATCGGACCGGAAGAAAATGGCTGTTAATACAGTTAACGGCAAGAGAGCAGTAACTCATTATAAGACAATTAAACAGTCTTCACGTTTTTCATTCTGCAAATTCCGGCTTGAAACAGGCCGGACTCATCAAATAAGAGTCCATATGGCGTCAATAGGACATCCACTGCTTGGAGACAGCGTATACGGACCTGCAAAGTGTCCGGTTTCAGGTCTTCAAGGACAGACCTTACATGCATGGAAGATTGGATTTATCCATCCCGGAACAGGAGAATATATGGAATTTACAGCGCCTGTTCCAGATTATATGATGGACCTTATAAGAAAAATCTAAAAAGAAACTCACTTTTTCTTCTTCATTTTCTTATAATCAACAGCATCAGCAGCTTCGCGCTTATGTTCGTCCTCGATAGCAGCGTAATAATCTATTGTGGTATTTATATTTTCATGACCAAGGACATCAGCAACCAGTCTGATGTCTCCGGTTTCCCTGTAAAGAGCTGTTCCATAGGTGGATCTCAGCTTATGTGGAGTGATTTTTTTCAGCGGAACAGCTATGCGGGTATATTTTCTTACAAGATTTTCTATTGCATCAACAGATATGCGTTTTCCCTGAAGTGATAGAAACATTGCCTTTTCATGGCCTTCTTTAATTTTTATCCCGCCTCGTTCATTTTTCTTATAATCAGAAATTGCCTCGATGACTTCATGTCCCAGATAAAGCACATCCTGACCTCCGCCTTTTCTTACAATAACTATGGTTCCGGCCTTCAGATCCACATCGTCTATATCAAGTCCTCTGCATTCTGATACACGAATCCCGGTATTTAGAATCAATGTTATTATTGCATTGTCTCTGAACCTTGTCTTTTCTGAAAATAGCTTCTGCCTTTTGGTCATTGAAACAGAACCATTATTAATGGTATCCATGACACGACCGACCTCGTCGGCATTCATCCTGATAATGTTTTTATCCTTTTTTATACGGGGATTTGCCACAAGATCCATGGGGTTTTTCTTGATCCGGTCATTTACAAGAAGATATCGAAACATTCCCCGTAAGGGTGACATCCGCCTGGCAATCGTTTTCTTACCTTCTTCGTGATAATCATTCTCAGTATTAAGCTCAAGATATCTTTGATATTCTATGATATCATCAGATGTAATATGATCCATGATATCGTCAGTTACCTCTGAAGGCTTTAATCTGGCAAAGACCGGATTAACAGATGACAGGAACTTAAAGAATATAATAAGATCATAAGAATATTGAATCAAGGTACTGGGCTGGGAAGTTACCTCTCTGTAATGAATAAAATCAGCGGCGCATCTTGGCAGATCATCAATTAAAGCCCTGAGTCTCAGCAGCTGTTTTTTCTTTTTTTCTTTATAATATAAAGAGTCCTTGCCCATGATTTTGTCCTTTCTTTGATTCTCCTTATCCCAAAGCTATTTATCGGAAAAACAGATATTTTTCCGATAAATATATTATACTCTGCTCTGCTTATAAATCAACTGATGATATATTACTAAAACTTCCCACATAAATAATGAAAAACTTCGTTGCAAGGATTCATTCGCTTTTTGCCAAGAGATGTCACAGTGGTGGCTCACAAGTTGTGTTTTTCT
>ONDV01000068.1 GCA_900316665.1 uncultured Lachnospiraceae bacterium | reverse complement strand
TTGACCGGAACGCCAGACGGCAGGATAACATCAATCTGTTTTTAGATTATGTTATCGATGAGACAAAAGCTAAAGAAATCATATTGAGCCTTACTGTAATGGATTTTTCGGAGATCCTGCAGAATGAGCATAAAGGTTTTGAACATGAAAAACTGTATGTATTTGGCAAGGATGTAACCCTTTTGGAGAGGAATGGGACAGAAGAAAAAACAGTATCTCTGTATATCAAGTTCAACAAGCTGGAGAACTGTTTTGTGATCGTCATTTCGTTCCATGAACAGAAATATCCGCTTACATACTATTTCAGATAATCAGGAGGCAAATCGGAGGTGACCATTATGACAGAGAAGGGAAGAAGAGATTTCTGCATAGAGTGCAGGAAAGAGACAGAGTACCTTTTGCAGAAGAAGGACATCGTAAAGAATATAAGGGATAAGAAATATACCTTTGCAATTACTGTGGCTGTCTGCGCAGAATGTGGGGAGGAAATGAGCATTCCGGGTCTTATTGATAAGAATGTTCAGGAAATCGATGAGCAGTACAGGACGGCAGAGGGGCTTGTATCGATTGATGATATCGAAAGGCTGATGAAGATCTATAAGATTGGAAAGGCTCCGTTGGCCTTCCAAAGAGTATTCGGATATCATGAAAACAGCGCTTTCATCTCCGGCATACATGAAGCAGAAGCTCATGGAGAACAGGGAGAAGCTGACGGATGCGGCATACGGGAAAGCTTTTACAGCGGCAGAAAGCATAGAAAGCCTGTTTTCTGTATCAGATAAGATGCTTCGGGTGATCGCATATATCTTTGAAAAGCTGGAGGAGGTAACGCCCCTCATGCTTCAGAAGTTGCTTTACTTTATCCAGGGAGTGTATTCCGCATTATATGGAAGACCAATCTTTGAAGAGGATTGCAGGGCTTGGGTACACGGTCCGGTCTATCCGGAGGTATATGAGCTGTTCCGGGATTTCAAATATAATCCGATAGATGATGCGCGGTTCGCGCTTCTGGAAGGGACAGAGGATGCCCTGACGGATGACGAGAAACGTACGTTTGGGATGTATGGCGGAAAGGTACTGGAGAGGATCACACATAATGAGGATCCGTGGATGGAAGCGAGAAAAGGATATGGAGACAGCATTCCTTCCAGTGAGCTTCTGCCGAAAGAACGGATTATGAAGTATTATATCCTTATAAACCAGAAATATGGCATAGACACGGAGGACGGTCTTCGGACATATATCCATGATATGCTTGATAAAGCATCATGATCCATAATAATTGAATCTGGTTTATAAAATCAGAGCATAAGGCTCAGAAGATAACACATCAAAATCGAGGAGGATACGATGAAAACATATGTTGAAACAAAGTCGAACGGTATCGTTTTTCCAAAGAAGGGCAGTAACAAGCGTGCCTTATATGAACATCAGAAAAGGGCTATGGCTAATCTTGATATTATAAATCGCAACAGTTCATACAGCACTCTTATTGTCATTCCGACGGGCGGCGGAAAGACCTATACCGCTGCTGTGTGGCTTCTCAGAAATGCTATTGATCGCAAAAAGAAGATACTCTGGATCGCTCATAGGCAGACGCTTCTCGATCAGGCGGCTGAAACGTTTCAGAACTACGCTTATTCCGAAGTCATACCAAGCATTCCGTCGTTCCGCTACAGAATTATTTCAGGAGCGACCGAACATGACAGAACGATAGATATAGACAAGAAGGATGATCTGCTTATCATCAGTAAGGATAGTATAGGACGGAATCTCGGAGCTTTGGACGCATGGCTCTGGATGCTGGTGCCAGGCACTAATATATCCAGCTTCACACTGGATGTACCGGGCGAAGTTCTGCCCATTTTTGATCCTGTCCGCGGCTGAATCGGGCATTTGGATTATCGCTTTTAGAGATTTACCCTTTTAGAGATTCAGAACGCCTCCCCCACCAGAAAATTGTTATTATGATTGACAACGTAAACCAATCAAACTATAATTTGAACTGAAAGGAGATGATTTATTTGTCTACAGTTCCAACTCAGATCCGTATTGATTCCAGTGTCAAAAAGCAGGCGAACGAACTCTTTAATGAACTCGGCCTGGACATGTCCGGCGCTGTCAATATTTTCTTAAGACAGTGCATCTTGAGAGGCGGACTTCCTTTCAAGGTTGAGGTTCCGCGGTACTCCAATGAATTGCTCAGCGCTGCCGATGAGGCAAAGCGCATTTCCCGTGACCCTGACGTTCCGGGATACACCAGCATGGAAGATCTTAAGAAAGCTCTTGAAGCCTGAATGATCTTAAACGTCAAATTTACTTCGGCTTACAAGAAAAGCTATAAGCTGATGAAGAAGCGGGGGTTGGATCTTTCTCTTCTTGATGATGTCATCAACACTTTACGTCAGGGTAAAGTACTGGAGGAGAAGTACCACGACCACGAACTGAAGGGGAGGCTAAAAGGCTTCCGTGAATGTCATATACAGCCGGATTGGCTTCTTATCCCCTGGCCACAAAACAGGCCATTCATCGGGTCAACTGAGCCACTTTTTCTATGGCAATCAGTCGGCTCTTCGTGTTAGAATGTTTTCTGTAAACATGGTTAATATTTCTGCGTTATCAGACATAATGTGGAGAAAAGCACCATGTCACTGACAGCTGATCTATATTTAACACAGTAAAGGAGGTATGCTATGTATCCAAATGTAACGATTATCGGGGGCGGTGTTCTTGGTACGCAGATCGGTCTGATGGCGGCTTATACCGGTCATCATGTAACTTTCTGGCTTCGAAGTGAGGGCTCGATTGGACGAACTCAGCCCAAACTCGACCATTACAGCCAGGAGATGACAAAGGCTCTGGATCAGGCCAAAGCATTGATTGGAAATCCCATGGGCGCTTATCTCTATCCGAGAGGACTGGTAGCTGACTGGAAATCCGCAACTAATGAGAGCATCGATGCATGCAAGGCTCAGTGGGAGAAGAATCAGAAGGAACTCTTGCATATCACCTTGGATATGGCAGAGGCTCTGAAGGATGCGGATATTGTGATCGAGGCAATGACAGAGGATCCTGCACAGAAGATCGATATCTTCACCAGAATGAAGGATCTGATGCCGGAGAAGACTATTCTCTGCACTAATTCCTCGACCCTTCTGCCCAGCATGTTTGCAAAATATACCGGCCGGCCGGAGAAGTTCTGCTCTCTTCATTTTGCCAATGAGATCTGGAAGTCCAACACAGCAGAAATCATGGGACATCCGGGAACGGCCAGGGAGACGATAGAAGCGGTTGTTGCTTTTGCAAAGGATATCAATATGATCCCTCTGGTTCTACATAAGGAGCAGCCGGGCTATATCTTAAATTCCATGCTGGTTCCTTTCCTGGAATCTGCAGAGATGCTCTGGGCCAAGGGCGTAGCTGATCCGGAAACCATAGATCTCACATGGAAGCTTGCCACCAGCGCGCCGGCAGGTCCCTTCCAGATCATGGATATCGTGGGCTTAAAGACCTGCTATGACATCGTTTCGATGAAAGAGGAGAGTAAGGATGAGAACTCCGTTTATCATAAGGTCACAGTCATGCTGAAGGAAAAGCTTGACAAGGGCGAAGGCGGAGTGAACAGCGGTAAGGGCTTCTACGATTATACTAAGAAATGAAGACCAAAGCGAAGTGAAAATAGGGAAAGAAACCTGTCGGTTGTCATCGAATCTTGCCACCGGAATAATGCTTTAAAATAGAAAAAGCCTCCCGACCCGGAAATCGAATGGATCACCGGATGGGAGGCTTTTCTATCCTTCTTACTGGCAGACAAATCTTGCTATGCATATGGGACGGACGAGATATATGAAGTGCCCAGTATGCGGAAAGTGGAGCTGGCAGAAGAAAGTTCTGACAAAAGAAATTAGCACACGATAAGAACTTTCCTAAGGATCTGGAAAATGCCTTCCGGATCGGACAGGAACTTAGTGCATCATGTTTTGTGTTGAAGGAGTTTTAGATTCGCAACCGAATTTAACATTTCACCTATGTAAATGTTCAGCTTGGTTGGTGGACATTTCTTTGCCTTACAATTACGATAATGTTAAAAATAATTGCAAAGGTGAGGTGTTTATGAGAAAATACTACTTAGACAATATCAGATGGGTAACCGTAGTTCTGGTTGTCATTTATCATGTGCTTTACATGTATAATGGCGAAGATATTCTTGGTGGCTTAGGAAAGATTACTGCTCTTGATGTGCAGTATTATGACATTTTCCTGTATGCAGTTTATCCGTGGTTTATGCTTCTGCTGTTCCTTATATCAGGAATATGCTCCAGATATTATTTGGATAATCATACCGCAAAGGAATTTGCAAAAAGCAGGACAAGAAAACTGTTGATTCCTTCTACTATAGGATTATTTGTATTTCAGTTCATCCAGGGATATGTCAGTATGTCAATTAGCGACGCTTTCGATTCTATGCAGGAAGTACCTGGTGTAATCAAGTATTTTATCATGGCGTTAAGCGGAACCGGAGTTCTTTGGTACATACAGCTGTTATGGCTGTTTTCGATGGCGCTTTTGCTCGTAAGAAAAATCGAGAAGGATAGACTGTGGGAACTGGGAGGAAAGGCTAACATCATAGCAATACTTTTGATGACTGTAGTAATTTGGGGAGCGGCGCAGATTTTTAATACTCCGGTTGTTGTGGTATATAGGTTCGGGTATTACGGTGTTGCATATATGCTTGGATATTTTGTGTTCTCACATGATGAAGTAATCGAGATGCTAAAGAAGTATTTTGTATTGCTGTTTGTACTTGCCGCAGGTGTGGGAATTTCATTCTGTGCCGTGTACTTTGGCAAAAACTATGCGGATGCTCCTATTAACAGATCAGTGCTATTTACAGGATTTGGATGGCTGATGAGCATGGCGATTCTTAGCGGTGCATCAAAGTATGCTGATAAGCAAAATGCTTTTACGGCATGGATGAGCAAAAATAATTTCGGGTTATATGTATTCCATTATCTTGGGATATCAACAGTTGCTTTGCTTCTGGGAAAACCCGGGAATCTTCCGGCAACAATGGTTTATACCATCAGCCTGATTGCCGGATTTGTGG
>ONDV01000067.1 GCA_900316665.1 uncultured Lachnospiraceae bacterium | reverse complement strand
GATATTTTGAATGAGCATTTCGTTCATCTCGGTAACATCTGAAAACGGACGATCCTGCATCTGGATAACCGACTTGTGTCCAAGATGAAGGTCTGATGTGAACCAGATCATATACATACCTCTTTTCTTTCAAGTATTAGATGTCCCACATATCGCATAATAGAAACTATTTTTGATTTTACGAAAATGGCAAGCCTCTTTCCAGGCGAGATTATCGTCAGCTGAATTATTTTATCGCTTAATTGAAGAATGTGAGACTCTTGAATGGATCGCAAAAAAACATTCAGTAAGTCGAGGAGCAATACCGAACGACAAAGGAGCGTACCGATAGAAAGAAACGTAGGTAAACAAACGAAAAAGACATTCCAAGCAGGGGGTTGGCTTAGAGTGTCTTAATTCACTTTTCTTTCCCATATTCATCCTTCGAATCTTTTCCGTTTTCTCGCCCTTCGCCCATGAGCTTGTTATATTGCGGAAGCAAAATCTTTTCGTATCGAAGCTCTAACTCTTTTCGATACTCCTCGTTTCGTATCGGCGAAAGAACGGAATGTCCAAAACCCCGCTCCGGGATTTCCAAAATCATTTCTTTCATTTCCGGTAGTTTGTCTTTTATTTCAGGAACCACTCGAATGATCGCTTCATTCAATTCCGGAATGTCCTGTTCCAAAATCTGCGAGAAAAAGGCAGAAGTATTCCCGTCTAAGGTATATGCTGTCCGAATAGAGGTTACCGACTGCACGAACATATCGTCATTTCTTAACCGCTCGACAAGTTCTTCTTCTGGTACATTTGGCGAAAACGATGCTCCGTTGTCATAGACGGGGGATAAGGTATCGCCTTCCGGTCCTCTCAGCAAACCCCAATTTTCATTATTCCGGTCGTTATTGTTGATAAATCCATCAATGACGACACAATCCCAGAAACGATCTTTCATTTTTGGTATACTTTTCATTACAGGATTGTAGTCCAGATGAAGCATGATGGCTTTTAGACTGGTAAAGTGCCGACTGCTTTGTATCTCTTCCAATTTCTCATGCAATTCCCGATTGTAGGTATTCTTTAACTGGCGAAATTCAATCAACTGGTGACTATCATCGCACAGGTCTTTACAAGCCACAACAATGTAATTGTCTCGAAATCCTAAAATGGTTTCGTGTACAGGAATTCCTAAAATATGATAAATGTGACTGCCGATGTATTCAGAAACAGGAGAAGTATTGTAAGATCGTTCTGTATTGATAGACGACTTTCTTGTGCATTGCGGATATTTTACCATCCATCTTGCCCCATCCAAAAAGATCCCCTCTTTGCTTCCGGAATTGCCGCCATAAGTACCATTACGATCGCTTATGGAACAATTTTGCAAATCATAGATCTTCATCCGCCCATTCCTTTCTCAAAACGATTTCCTCATGCTCCCAATATTTTTTATAGATAGTTTCCCAATCATCGTGTGTCATTTGCCCGTCTGCAATCGCATTCTTCACTAAGACACACAGATTGTCCAATTCGGCATCATAAATTCCATATTGCCCTTTTTTGTCGTATTTGTGTAGACAGTCCAGAAGATCCTGCACATAGCTTGGCAATCCTATTGGATCAGCAATCGAATGATCAATATACGATTCTGTATGCATAGGTACACCTCTATTTCTGTGGATTCATTTTGAGATATTCACTTTGTATTTTAGCATATTTCTACTTCTTATATTCGTACAAGATATATCCATTCCCTTTGACTACTGCATACGCCTGATCCGCTTCTCGTATTCCGGCGTATACTTTCCCATTCCACGATATTCGTCCTCTTCGTTAAAGGATGCGTTAGGAAGGGTGTTGTACGGGTGATCCGGGGCTTCTCCTAATTTTCCAAAGGAAATCTGTCTTAACAGTACCTGTCACCGGCATTTGCACAGTATGCCTCCATCTCTACGTGTGGAGGCTTTCCAAAAAGGCACCAGCTTTGAGTTTCTGACACAGTGGGACGTCAACCCAATGGTGAACCACATAAACCCTACGCCACGTAAAAGCCTGAATGGAAGTACACCCTATGACGTTTCTGCCGAAGCATACGGCGAGGAAGTCTTAAAAAAATTACAGCTTAGGCGCATTGACACTGATAAAGTCAAACTCTCGCCTAAGCTGATTCGAAACAACTATCCAGACAAAAATCTGCTGTCAGACTGGAAGTAAACTTTTCACATTTTTTCAATGTGGCTGGTGGAATTCAGTCTCACACACTGCATTTCCAGCGGCTTACGAAGCATGTCTAAATTTAGGTTTTTGTCAGAATAGTTATCCTAATTATATGCATCTCAGAGCAGAATTGCATCTGAAATATTAAAGTTTGCATCTCTTCGATATATTTCTAGTGTCCCCTGTCAGCTGCATGGTTCTTAGCTGCTTTCTTTCCGGGAATTTCTGTGCGCACGAAAACAAATTCTGTATCCGACGAGCGGTCAGGATCAAAATGATAGCCGCTCCAGCTAAATGCTTTCATCTGCTCCGGGGCTTCGGCATGGATGCCTGCCATAAATCGAACCATTTCGCCCCTGGCCATTTTAGCATATACGCCCTTCTGGACAATCTTGCCTCTCTCCGGCTCACCGAAAACACAGGTGATAAACCGGTCCTCAGGCTTCAGATATTTTTCCAGACACCTGGAATATTCCTTCGAAGCCAGATTAATGATGATCCCGCTCTCGTCACGCACTTCCCGATAAAGACTGTCACCCCAGAAGTCATACAGATTCTTATATTGGTCAAATGATACCTTTGCCTGCATTTCCAAACGGTACGGTACCACACCGTCCAGAGGCTTTATGACACCATAAAAGCCGGACAGGATGCGCAGATGCTCCTGTACATACGCATACTGACCATCTTCGAATACAGCAGGTGCCATATAAGTGTACTGAATCCCGTCATAAACAAGAATCGCAGGCGTAAGATTCTGCCGCAGATCCATATGATGAAACCGTTCGGTGTTCTGCATGGCGATCTTATCGTTACAGGCCCAGAGTGCCTTCTGCTGCTCATAGGAAAGGCCGCTGATCCAGTCCTTTAATCTTCCTGCTTTCTCAAGAAACGGCGGAAGCTCTGTACACGTGAAGGAATCCGTGTCCACCCGCATCTGCTTCGCCGGAGAGATGATGATCCTCATGACAATTCGTCCAGCATCTGTGCAGGATTCTCAGCAGCCTTCACCTTACCGAATGCTTTCACAATGATGCCATTCTCATCGATCAGGTAGGTCGTCCGGACAACACCCATCGAGACCTTGCCGTAGTTCTTCTTCTCTTTCCAGACATCGTACGCCTGGATCACTTCTTTTTCGGGGTCCGAAAGCAGAGTGAATGGCAGGCCGTACTTCTCCTCAAATTTCTTATGCGAAGCAACACTGTCCTTACTGACGCCGAGAACGACGGCGCCCTTCTCCCGAAACTGCGGATACAGCTCGCCAAACCCGCAGGCCTGCCTGGTACAGCCTGCCGTCATGTCTTTCGGGTAAAAATACAGAATTACCTTCTCTCCACGATAGTCCGAAAGGCTGTGCATCTCTCCATTCTGGTCCGGCAGAGTAAAATCCGGTGCTTTTGTTCCAATATTTAACATCGTACATTCCTCCTATTGCATAATAAAGTCAACTTACTGCTCCTGAAACTGTGATCGTGTAAAATATCTTGTGTAAATGTTAAAACTTAAGTTCCTTGGGTCTGGAAAAAGGAACCGTTTTCTTGTAACGTCTTAAGCACCACCAAAACACAAAGAAAAGAGGTTCCTTTATATCTGACCATAACACAGAACTTACTGCAGCACTATTGGAAAATGAATCTTTGGATGAGTTTTTTCGTTCTCATCTCGAAACAGCCATGAATGATCTGCTAAAAACTGAACTCACTGCATTTCTCGGATATGAGAAAAACAGCGTGTAATAGATGTGTTAAAGATTCGTTCAATTTACACCATTATAAGGGCATTACCAAGATTTGCATGTACTTTCACGATTGATATAAGATGGAAAAAACAGACCGCCGGTAAGATAGGATATCACATGGAAATCAGGACCATTTCAGAAGAGCTGAAAAAAGAATACGGGCAGAAGATTTACAAGCTGTCTCTTTCCTCCG
>ONDV01000065.1 GCA_900316665.1 uncultured Lachnospiraceae bacterium | reverse complement strand
CCTTTCATTAATATTTATGACTGTTTTATCTTTTTCAGTAAAATGTACGCCCCAAAACGGCATATACAACTGTGATCCGGCAACAACAAATGGTATTTTTTCTTGCATAAGGTTCTTTCGCTGTGCCGATGTAAGTCTGTCAAAACACAGGACACACGGAAGGTCCGACAAACTCTTAAAATTTCGGAATTGCTTCTTGACTCCGGGAAGTATCCAGGATGTAGAAACAGGTTTAAGAACGACACATTTCTGCCCATCCCAGGAAAAGCACCATGCTTTATATCCATTTCTGATATAATTCGGTGTTCCAACCGGGTATTGAAATGATTCCTGCTTAATATCTTCGCCGAAGATGGTTCTCAAATAATCTATCATGGCCATGCCTCGCTATTTTGGCATTTGTTTCACTCATTTTTGATTGTACCATTGGCATTGTAACAATTCAATTATGTATTGATCTTTCTGTAAATAAAAGCTTTCAGGCACCACATATCCTGGTGTTGATCCCGATCATCAACACTCCATATGACATTTTTGCGGATTCCGCATTTTTTTCCATTAGTGCTCCGAGATTCATGAACCTTAATGATTGTTTTCCGTTTGGATCCACCGTGCTTAACCATGTCCTGGCTTCCATCGGCTTCTTTCGGTTTGCCGTCATCCTCAAGATCTTTCAGATAGTCTTCCTCTTCGCCCTCCTGATAATCTGCGTCATCTGGTTTCTATTCAAACAGGGATAACGGCTTTTCAGCCTCTTTTCCTGCTGTCTGCACGCAAAAAAGCGGCAGAGGAATGTCTGCAAAATTTCGTTCAGAAGAACAGTGCGTCCCACTTCTCTATCTCATCGATCCATGCGAGCGGATCATAATATTTCTTTCTCCTCCCGTTATCGCGGATCTCATACCGGAGCGTTCCGCCGCCCAGGATTGCATCTACGCTGACCACACAATCAAGATGTCCGTCATTCTGACGGGTTTTCTCAATACGTACTTTGACATTGGAAAATGGGTGCAAAAGAGTTCTGACCACCGGGAGATCCTGTTCATTGATGTACTCTCGGTCGAGGAGTGCTCTGTGGACATATGGGGCAATTTTCCTTTTCATTTCATTGATATAAGCCTTCATATCATCGCCGAGTCATTTAAAAATTTGAACAACCAATCTTTACAAATCGATCTCCAGCTTCGATGATCTCGAGATTTCTACAATTAGATTTCCGCCGATGATCAGCATATTGCCAGCTGTACATTGCAGATGCAGGCACTGGCGATATTGATATTCATGTGCAACTCCGACATTCTCATGGTAGAGGTTGTTCCCATATCCGCAGCTAAACTCTTCGCAAACGTCAGCCAGAGAATACAGCAGTTTTTCAATCACCGGATTTTCCTCTTCCATTTATTTACTGTTCTCGTCGAGGTAAAGCCAGGAATCATTCAGAAACGAATCCAGATCGTCCCCTGTTTTATCCATCAGAAATTTACTCATATATTCTTCTGCGCTTCTTCCGAAATAAAAGACTCCGAGTTTTGGTCCTGCGTCAGAATCACCTTGCCGATCACTGACTTCACCTCTTCCAGTGGCATCGGTAGTTCATCTTCATAGAACTTTTCCTTCCGGGTGACTTCTACCAGCTCTTTGCGATTTGGCTTGCCCGCCGGAACAAGAACAGTATCTCCAACATCAATACTTCTGTCCGTCGTCCGATAGTAGTATTCCTGGTCGCTTCCCGGAAATTTCACACTAAGATAAATATATCTCTGTCCGCTGTGACCATTGAATAAAAACAGGTCGTCAATGCCCAGAGTCTCCCTTATGATGGAATTTAAGTCGTCATCTCCAATCTCAAAGTCCCGGTCAAGAGAACCTTTCCGACGGATTTTCGTGCCATCTTCCATGGTAATCGTGATCTGGTAATCACCGATATCCGTCACAAACCATTCTTCCTGATCATGATCTTTGAAATATCCGCTGATCAGGTCAAGAAGCCATGCCGCTTTTTCTGTCGGAATCTGGAAGACATTCTTTGCTGCCTTCACATACCCATATCTCTTAATGCCGGAGCCATACACGAATCTTGATATCTGAACCCGGCCGTCCCGATAAATTTTGACATGTTGCTCTACTTCATCGTTAAATGCCGGCATCGGACCGTAAGAAATATTGTTTGATTTGATGATAATTTTTTCTGCAATCATATTTCCCATACCTTTTTTCTGTTTTGTTAGGTTGTATGTCAGACATCGGATTTATTTGCGTTGAATCATGAACTCACATTTTCCATTATTTTATCTCAACACGGTCCGATACAATTGAGTGCTCCACACCAACAAGAAATTCCCACAATTAGATCTAGCGGATAGCTATCGCTATAACGGATCTGAATAGCTCGCTGCTGAATTTCAAGTCAAGTTTATGAGTTCACCGACCATGTGTTCCACTATCTCAAGCCCTGAGCAGATCCCGCCATGCCTCTTTGCCACTGCAAAACAAATGATGTTATTACTCTTTAGAAATCCCACCCTCCGATTCTTCATCAAGTACTTCTTCGATGTTCTGCATTTCAGCAAGTTTTTCTCCAATTTGTTTCACTAGTGTATCTATGCACATGAAGATTCGAGAAGACTCTTTATCCTCAGAATCATCATTTATTACGGAAATGTCAGTGTAATCTTTGCCTTCTCCATAAAAGGCTCGATAAAAATCTTTAACATTAAACTGGAGGTCAGCTTTTTTTATTTCAAACACAAGTTTATCATTTTCAAAACAACCATACCCATCATCAGTGCTTTTATAATGAAGTACTCTTTTCATAACGTTTCCATCTCTTTCTAAGTGTGTCCAAGCCACCTTCTATGTGTGTTGAGATAATGTCAAGTATGTCACAGGAATCATCCTTATATTCCAATGCTCCGGACTGAATATATAACTTTCCCATTTCATCCCGACCGATGTAAATGACATTATCTACATCCAGATTGACAATAAACTGCGGATTATGAGTGACAATAATTACCTGTCGGTTTTCTCCCATGACCTTGAAACGATCAAGGAGATATTCCCGAATGGATTTCTGTGAAATGTTATCTTCTGGCTGATCTATGATGTACATTCCGGGAGGTGCTGTTTCGTACGAAAGAATATCAAAATATATTTTGGAATTAAAGCCGGCAGAAAGTTCCTGAGTTTTATCGGAGCCAGCCTGTGTAATAGTGTATTTTTCTCCAAAATCACTCTCAATTACATTCTTAATACGATTCTTCAATTCTTCGAGCGCATCTGTTACCAATCCATCATAGCGAAGAAGGGACGCCGACATCTCGGATTCTGACATAAGAAGAATAGACTTTGTATTTTTCTTAAACTGGCTCTGAATCAGATCCTTCAGGTAATTTGTATTAATTTCCGTAATATTAAGTCGGCTGTTAAACTCATAATCATATACTCGATTTGTAGCAATAGGAATTTTTTCTGTCTCAAGCGATAGAGACGGTACAATATTTGCTACCCTTCGAAAAATCAGATCACAAATTGATTCGGCAGCCGAAGTCATATTTTGATTAAATGTAGATAACTTCTTTTGAGAATCTGATACCGTAGACTGATATCTTTGCTTGAAGGCATTGACTGCTGCTTGAAATAAAGCAATTTTATTGTTGTCAAGTTCTGCTACCTCCTTCTTTTTTCCATATTTCATAGAAAGCCCGTGTAATTGCTCAGCGATATGTTCGATAGTTTCTTTATCCTCTTGGCTGACCCAACGATTATTAAGCAGATCGCGGAGTTTTTCTGTCACTTCCAATAACTGCGTCGAAACATCTGAGTATTCTTTGACTTTCTCGTTGTCTCGTGAGACGGAGCCTACAAACGTAAGGCTTTCTGCTTTAGAAGATTCCTCATCTATAATCTGAAATTTTCCAAGCTGATCTTCTTTAAGATCTAAAGCATATTTCTCAGCGAGATAATTATATAATTTCTCCAGAGCCCTTTGTATTTTCTCTTTATAAGGGTCAGAGCGAATTGGTTCAGGATAGTATTGCTTTAAGAAATCATCAGATTTTAGCTTTCCCTGTTCAAATTTATCGCGCACTTCTCCCTGCATATCAAATCCAAATATTTCTCCGCGTGGAATTTCAGTTGTTATTTCAATGCCGTTCTTCTTTAAATATGTTTCGTATCCCTTAAGTACTGCTGGTTTAAGCAATCCGTCTTGCTTTTTTATGTATCCAGTAAGCTTATGAAGCAATAGAGATTTTCCAATGGAATTATCCCCAATAATTACGTTGATTCCCTTTGATAAAGGTATGGTATGAGGATTTCCATCAATTGACAGTCTGATATCTTTCAAATAATTTTCAGTCGGATTGAAGAAACTGTTAATAGTTTTAATTCGTCTATGATCAGTAATCGCCATCACAAGGCCACGAAAATCCGGGATACATTTAACATATGTAAATCGGAAGTCAGTTTTATCCTTCGAATCTATCTTTGGATATTCACGCCAATCATGACAATCTGATCCCGTGATAAACCGGATACTCTCGGTGTAATTGTTTTTAGACATAAAGGCAAAACTTCTCTTGAAAACTAAGATTCTTTTTTCATTCTTTATACACCTTTTTTATGTCATCTTTCTCAAAAGTATCATACCCATATTTTCGAGATATATCTGAATAATCATACTTTTCGTGCTTCATCTTATATGCCTCCGTAAGAATAATCATATGTATGTATATATGAGATCAAAAGAAGTTCTGTGATTGTGCCAAAGCAATACCGCAATTTAGTAAATCAAGAATTGTGTAATGGTTTTGAGCGATTGTATCAATGCAAAATCATTGGAAAGAACGTCTTATATGGGTCAGTTTTAAGTATAAATCAATAAGGCGATATATATCTTCTGCAGATTTGAAAAATCACGTAGCATTTTTCATCACCGACCTGATAAGAGAGCATCTCTCTTGATGCATGATTCGATACTTCGATTGTCAGTGCACGGGTCCGGATGACAACATCCGGACAGAAATCTATTGCAGAATCCGACACTGGTTTGGGAGATGCCGGAAGAGCAACCTCGGCAAAAGTAACTTCAGGTTCAGCGGGCAGAGCCGTCATATGTGCATCATGCGCTTCGCGGCGAAGCTGACGCTGCCGGTAATAAAAGGTTTTGATATTGATACCGTTCTGTTCACACCAGGCCTTTCTTGTAAGACCGCTGGCGTTACAGGCATGGATGATATCAAGCCACTGTTTATGACGGACATCGGAAGTGATCTTGTCCATATTTCTTAGCCTCCTCCTACAATAAAGATGTAGGTAACAGATACCTAGCAGCCAGCCAGGATATGCTTCCTTTCATTGCTAAAGCTGTACAATGGGATGGCATGGATCTGACGTTAGCCTCCTAGGACCATCGGCGTCCGTACGAAAGCCAGTCAGTCAGCCATA
>ONDV01000016.1 GCA_900316665.1 uncultured Lachnospiraceae bacterium | reverse complement strand
CCTCCTCAGATTGTTTACTGATACCGTATCGACCGTACTTGTCATTTTGCCGGTATCGGTTACAACTCCAACATGATCCTTGGTCTCACCAGAAACATAAGTCGTATGTGACTCCATGTTATAGATTGACTGATCTTCATCATTAACATCAGCGTGCTTTGCTACATCTACACCCTTATGGGTAAGTGTTTCGAATACAACAAATGTAGTATTCTCATACTTTGAAGCGTCAAGAGTATAAGTGACTGTCTTTGACATATTTTCGGAAGTTGCGGAAAACTCTCCTGATGTTCCGATTACTTGATTTCCGTTCTCATCAAAAACAGGTTTTCCAGTTGCCTTATTTACAAGAACTCCGGCAATGGAATACTTCTCGCCACGCTGAAGATTGGAAAGCAGCACAGTATCTTCTATTGTCTGCTTGCCTTTAACCTCAATGCGAAGCATATTTCTGACGGCATTCTGTACCTTTCCGAAAAGCGTTCCAACATGATCGCCGGTATACTTGTCGATTGCCTTTGTACGGATCTTCGGATAATGTACAGACTGTTCTTCATCATTAATATCGTTATGACTGCCTATACTGATGTTTTTATGTTTAACATCCTCAAAAGCAACTAACGTCTTTCCCTCTAAAAGAGATGAGTCAAATGTAAAAGTAAGATTGATAGAACCATTAGACTTATCAGCAGTAAATGTCTTTGTCGCTGTCACAGGCTTACCTGCTGCGTCTTTTAATACTTCTCCGCTCTCCTTTATATGTAGTGTTCCGGTTACTGTATACGTCTTTCCGATAATGAGATTCTGATAAGAAACAGAATCAACGAATGTAGCCGTCTTTGAAAGCGTGCCTACATGGTCTTTAGTATTTCCATCAGAAGCATGAGTGCGAATCTTCGGCACATACAAAGTCTGATTCTTATCATTTGCGTCCTCCTCGGACGTATATATCATATTCCCCCTGTCTCTTACAGTCTCATAGATTACAAATTTCCGTCCTTCCCATTCTGACGGAACTTTGAAGCTGAAACTATTAACAAACGTTCCATTCTGGCTGACAGTAGTCACCTTAAGGGTATTTTCAACAGCCTTTCCGGTAGCGTCTTTTACAGTTTCCCCGGTTTCAGCGTCTACAAGTCTGCCATCGATAAACAAAGTCTTGTTTTCCGGCAGATTAGTATATTTAATAGTGTCGTTTACTGTTGCGGCAGAACCGGCTTTCAAAAAATGATCTCCGATAGTTTTCTCAGTCGCATTGGTTTCAATCTTCGGAATAAAGATCATCTGCGATTCCTCGTTAGGATCTTCCTCTTTTGCAAGAAGAACATCAGAACCGTCAGCAGACTTTCCATAGAGATATTCGTACACAACTAGCGTGTGTCCGGCAAGTTTGCTGCTGTCTACAGTGATCATCATGCTGATAGAACCGGACTGACGATTAGCGTCAAATATCTTCTCGACAGAGAGGTCTTTTCCGTCAGACTTTTTTACAAAACTTCCGGCAGTCTTATCATAGACCTTAGATACCATCTTAAGATTGCTTGTACCTTTTACGCCATAATATTTCAGAGCGTTCTCGGTAATATTATTATAGACAACACGGTCGTTTATAGACATTCCCGTGTCAGACATAGCAAAGTGAGAATTGCCCAGATCTCCAGTTGCGTCTGACGCAATCTCAGGCTTATCCCAGTTTGGTATGGTATTGAAATCTACGGTGTAATTATTTCTTGAAACGGTAAAGGTGTCGTTAAAAGGCACATACTTCTCATTTTCCTTGCATGGAAGTTCTTCAATCTTATAATTTCCGTACGGCAGAGCACCCAGAGAATCATCGACAGGTGTCTTTGAACCGGTCGATTCGCCGGTGAACCAGAGACCGGATGTGGACTTGCCTCCGTTAGTGTCATGGCTGTGCTTTACGAAACTTGATGAAGAATCATAGACACCATTCTCATCTGTCATGATGTCATGATGTTCGCCGGTCTCTATTGACGTGATACGGAATGGAATATTGGCTAAGGTTCTGCCGGACGAAGCCTCGATCTTCCTTATACGGAAATCACCACGGAATACCTGTTCCTTTACGGCATTTTCCTCTGTGGGAAGATTTGTAGTGATTACTCTTCTGCTTGCAGCGTCCATTTCAGTATTTACTACATATGTGTCAGGATTCTTCTGATATCCTGTTGGTGCTTCCTTTTCTGTAAATGTTACCGTACCAAGAGGAAGAACATATTTTTTATTTTGTTGATACAAAGCATCACCGGACACTTTGTAGGAGTCCGTAAAATAAATTTTTCCATCCTCATCAGTCTTGAATACCCATGTCCTCTTTGGCTTCATGCCGGATTTTGCCGGGTCGGTATCAGACACTGTATCATAATACTTTGCGATATACTGAGCGCCCTCAAGGCTTGCAGCTCCGGCAGGCTTATTCTCGCCTGTGCCGGAATCCTTCTTGGAGAGAATCAATCTGACAGGATCGTCACCCGGAACATCTTCTGTCTCGATCACTACCGTATCAGAGCCTTCTTTTGAAAGCGTTTTCTCAATAGGCTGATCGTTAATATAATAACCTGTTGGTGCTTTTGTTTCCTTTATATAGACAGTGATACTGTCGGTTTTCAGTCCCAGCGTGACAGTATTGCTGTTTCCTGACGAATCGGTAGTGAGGACGGCAGGATCTCCATTTATATCCTTTGTCTGTCTGGTGCAGGCTCTGTCATCATAGACAGTATACTGCGCACCGGCAAGGGAATAGCAGCTGTTATCATCCGTGATCGATGGATTGGTTGACGTCTTATGGATCATGAGTTTTTTAGGCTTTGTGGTATTTTCGACTGCAGCCGAAACCATGACCTGATAAGGATCGCTATTATACCATTCCGTCACTACGAAATCATCCGGAGGTGCAGGATAGCTTGCGATAAGGTTTAATATATCCTGTGCCCTCTGTCTGTCATCGCAATACTTTGTGACATTGTAGAGGTCGCTTGCCATAAAGTCTGTTCTGCCCCTGTACGCCACGGCAGCTATGTAATGAGTATAGAGGTATGCAGCCTGATCTATCGTATATGATCCCGATGGCTTATCAGCTAAATTTTCCCTTACCCGGTCTTTGGATGGATTATAACCATTGTTTTCAAACGTGCCATAATACATGACCTTCCTTAGAAGTTCATTATCATTTATGACCCTACGGTTACTGTATCTTGTGCCTTTTCCCGGAGATTTCTTCTCAGGATGGACGCATATGGCTGACAGGTTCTTTCCTCCGGATGTCTGAAGCGTATAATGCGGACTTCCCATATGTCCCGGCGGCACATACTGCGTATCTTCGATTACTGTCGCAAGAGGATCTGATTCTGCGTGCGCTATGGTCGGTGCTGACGTAAAGACAGATGTGATCACAGTCAGCATTGCCATGAGACCTGCCAGAATGCTCTTACCTTTCTGTTTCATTAAAAACTCCTTTCAGTAAAAAAATAGAGCCGATATACTCAGCTCTCTTAAAAAATATTTGTTATTTTCCTTATGGTTCTGCCCTTATTTTCAAAACAGACCTCCTTTCAAGTCAAAAATTGGTATGAAAAAACCGGAACAGGATCATCTGTTCCGGTCATTTCTGACATTATAAATTTTATCATTACATTTGTGCGGTTTTGTGCAGTCTTTAAAATTTTTTCTATGACAGTATAAATACTACCATTACACTATTGCGGTTTTGAGCGGTCTTTAAAATTTTTTCTATGACATTATAAATACTATCATTACACTATTGCGGTTTTGTGCGGTCTTTAAAAATTTTTTCTATGACAGTATAAATACTACCATTACACTTGTGCGGTTTTGTGCGGTCTTGAAAAAAATTTTATTTAAAGGTGAAAATATTGATTTTGATATTTAAAAAACCGCATTTCTCTGTGTCAGACTCTGACACGGTTTTTTAATCTGTCTCGGAAATAACCCTACATACATTTCCGTTAACGTCAACCTCAACCGTCTGCGTCTTATACACTGCGTCGTGATGCTTTGTGCCAACTTGAACTTGATCCCAGACACAAGAATAACTTCCATGAGTATAATCGTTGTGATTGTCCATATCTTTTGTATGAGCTATCCAATCATCAGTTGTTGGAAATACCTGCCCACAAGTATTGCACTTTGCTCCAACTGGTTGCCATTCATACACCGGCTCGTCATAAGCCTCTTGAACGCATACCCGCCTTGTCTCAATAGGATAACGAGACTTAACCACAAAAGTTGAGGACTGGGTCTGCTGTGCTGCCGGCTGGGATGGAGCAGCTGTCGGCTGCGCAGCTGTCTCTCCGACAGAAGCACTCCGGTTCTGCTTTGTGGAGGCAGTTCCCTGATTTCCGTTCGCATTTGATGCTGATTTTGTCTTTGCGCCGGACTTTTTGCCGGAATTTTTATTTTCATTTGCGCTGACAGAAGCGTTTCCGGATACCGGATTGGACAGAGATGTATTTTCAGCATTCCCGGTATTTTCCGCTCCACTTCCGGTATCAGGATTTGAACCGTTACCACCGGCATTTTCCGTAGATACAGTCTCATTCGATTTTGCATAATCAGGCGCCTCTGTCTTATGTTCAAAGCTGTCTCGCTTGAAAGACTTGTTATCAGTTCCTTTTACCGACAGTTCCTTTACTGTCTCTTTCGCCGATACCATCGCCTTACTTTCAGCCTTTTTATTTTTCAGAACTACACCACCGCCGAGACCTAAAGCCAGAGATACCGCAAGGACACCAATAATAATAAACCCCTTTTTACCCCTAAAATCCTCTCTCGTTTTCATAGTATTTCACCTTTCTTTTTTTAAAAAAACGATATTTCCCAATACCGATCAATAATTTTCTTCCTGTTTCTTCTCTCTCCGGAACTCATTTCTGATTCTGTCGAGATCCGTGTCTATGTACTGACAATCGCTGTCACCCGGACTTCTGGGAGAATACGAATACCTGTCCTCACCTCCTCTTTTTTCTGTCTCAGAAGCCCTCTCATGTGATACCCATGCGTTATAAAAGCTGTCCTTTGTCTCAAGCGACCTATAAAGCGCCGTAAGTAGATATGCGTGTATATTTCTGATGTCCGAAGTGTTCTTCCTCATGGCGTCTATGACGTACATAAGGTGATCCGGGCGAAGTTCCAGAAAACGCTTTACCACCATGCCTTTCGGTCTTACCGCTCCGGCGATCTTTATGTTTTCGGAATCCGACTCCATGATTTCCTGCATAAGGCGATAGAGTTCCAGATATTCCTTGTAGTCGCTTTCCGTGTTCTGATATTTCTCAAAGTGTTCTATCTCCAGATTGTTCCTTAATTCCTCCTCTGCTTCTCTTAAGGCTGTCTTTCTCATCACGCTTTCAGAAAGAGACTTCCCTTTCTCCATCGATCCATCAGTCACATCGCCTGTCGCATGAAATTCGGTACTGCTTTGATTGATAGATGGATTATATATATTATTATATATTATATTATTATTACTCTGCCCCAAATTTTGTGATTCTAGACTTACGTTTTTTGTGATTCTAGAATCACGTTTTTTGTGTTCAAGACTGGACAAATCCGCCGGTCTTGAATTACGTTTTTTGTGTTCAAGACCGGACAAATCCGCCGGTCTCCTAACATCAGTATATATCGATGTCTCCCGAATTACAATAGGTTTGGAATTATTAGCTATATTTTTTCCACTGTAGTCCTCCTGCGTCTCTTTTTTCATATAGACTGTCTCCATATCAGGCATTGAGGCATTTTCAACAGCATTGACAGACTCATCTTCCTTGTTTTCAGTATCAGGAAGATATGAGGCGAAGTTTTTAGGATAGATCCTGCTTGGCTTGCCCTGTCCCATCTTCTTAATGGAAACAAGTCCGAATTCCTCCAGTTCATGACAGTAATTTCTGGCAGAGTTTTCCGAGCAGCCAATGACAGAGGCAAGTTCATCGCTGCCATAGAAAATAAAATAAGTCTTAGCTTCCTCATCATAGAAATCTCCGGTCGGATTATGGACTGAAACCCATACCCGATTAAGGAACAGAGCATATATGACTTTCGCACTCACTGAAAGTTTTTGGTACTTCGGATCAAAGAGAAGATCCTTCGGTATTGAGATATACGCATAGCTGCTTGCCTCCGCAGCAGATGAAAAGAACGCATAAGACATTATAATCACACTTTCTTCCTATTAAATGATATAAATCTGCCTGTTTTCTCCGGGCGAGTGTTTTGTCTGAATTCCTATAAGACCTGTTTCCGTTAATTCATTTAGAAGCCGGCGAATAGTCCTGTCTGACTTATGGAGGTCGCACGCCATATCGGATTGAGCGTAGGAGATAAAAACACGTCCATTATCATCGATCTGATTGTTCTTTCTCGCCTCTACATACTTAAACAGCAATATCGCATACAGGATCTTTGCTGAATCGCTTATATAAGGACTGGTCACTATATCTGCCGGAATCCTGTAAAAATCATCATAAAAACTTAACATAACACGCCTCTTTTCTATAAACCTATGGAGGCAATGCCTCCATAGGAAAAGGTGAAAAACACCGGAGACATTTCTCCGGAATCTCTGACCGCCGTAATGAGCGGCATGATACCTTCAGTATCGGTCAGAGCCTTAAAAAATTAGAAAGGAATAATGAAAAACATCTCTCCCGGTTTTTGCCGGAAGAATTCTCTCCTCTGTCGTGAACAGTTGAAGCCTTTACGCTTTGGAGAGAAGAAAGGAGAGTCATTCACCGCCTTTGGATAGTGAGTATAGAACCCACAGCATTGCAATAAGACATCCTACTCGGACAATCTGCGACAGGGAAGTTTTTATCTTCAAAACATTCAAGAATATAAGGACTGCAAGAGATAAAGCAGTTATAACTGCATTTAGAATGAGTTTCTTTTTCTTATTTTCAGATATGTTTTTTTTCATGGGGCACTCCTTTTTTACAGTTTAAAAACTTATCTTGAATCTGCTCTGCTCCCATTGGAGACATCTGTAGTAATGAAAAGGTTGAGGCTTCGCTTAAATAGATAGCGTTTATCAGAGATATTACTGCTTTCCTAATATCGTATGCCTGTCTAAGGCTTACTCCTTCTTCTGCTACAAGCACCTCTACATTTGTTCTCTTCTTTGAAGCCTTTAAAAAACAGCCGAAAATCTTTTTTTGCCGCGATTCCTGAAGTATATCGTAAGAAATACAGAGTCTGTGAAGCTGCTCTTTTTTCTGCTTTTTCTTCGAAATATACTGTTGCACATCCCTGATTTCAGATAATTGCAGTTTTTTTATCGAATAAAGTATATCTGAAAGATCAGACAGGTTACTTGTCTGTACTCTTATATCGCCACCGGAAACAGGTGATCTGAACGTAGATTGCACTATATATGAGTCCGAATCTGATAAGATAGATTCAATATAGCGATAAAGGCTGGAGATCCCATCATTCAACTCATATATGATCTCCGACTTGTGTGAAAGCATATAGATCATATCTTGATCACTTAATTTCTCATACATAATCCCTCCCACTAGCTATCAATCAAGATAGTTTGTTTTTCTCGGCTGTGACTGCGGAGTAACTTTTTAGTAATCTTTTAACCTCAATATGTTCAGTAACAGAATTTCTCTTATGTGATTTCTCCTTTTCTCTGGAAAAATCAGGCTGACCTTTTTTAAGTTCTCTATAGATAGTTGCAATATGAAACCCTGTGATCTGGGATATATCCTTTATCTCCCTACCCGACTTCGCCAGATATTCAATCTTTTTCCGGTCGGAAAAATTAACGTGCCTCATGACTAAAACCCCAACATTTTAAGATCTCTTTGAAAATCTTTCTGTTGATATTTCTTATAGCGCCTTGAGTACAGCTTATAGTAGCATTCATAGTATTCCTCAGGATAAAAACAGTTATAGCTTCTGTCCGAAGCCTTGAGTTCGCTGATAAGATGTAGAACTACTTTGTCAGACCCTTTGTGTACCTTTTTCTTTTTGTTAAACATAATCGGCTCCTTTCTACCTTTATGAAAACGGAAGTGTTGATTTTGGAACGATCCACTTGACTCGGCAACCGCAAGTTCCGCAGAAGTTTTCATTTGTCGATCTTTTCAGTCTCTGACCACACGCCGGACAATCTCCGAGCCAGTCATGAAGAACCGGAATCTTGTCGAAAAACGGCTTGACCACTCTGTTGTCTTTTTCCTCATCCGGCAGATAATCTGAAATATCCATCTGTCCCGGTATTGGTAAATCATCAGGATCTATAAGTCCTTCAGATTCTTCTATTTCCTCTGGTGCTTTATTTTCTTCTATTTCCATCTTTTCTTCAGCCTTTTTTCGAATATCCTTTGCAATAGTCACGCCGTTATCAAGCATTTTTTTCTGACTTTCCTCCGGCAGCTTGGACAGTTCGTATGCAGCCTCTTTAGAAATTTTTCCCTCCTTGTACTGTTCCATGCCATCATCTGAAAGGCGATTGCTTATAGCCTGATGTACCTTTACAGTCGTTGAGGAGATATGAAGTTCTTCTGCTATCATATCTACTGTCCTTACGCCTTTCGGATGAGGAAACATATCAGGATGAGATGTGATAAGTCGTTTCAAACCGTCTATCTCCTGTGTTATCTCATAAGGTGTCTTTTGGTCATAACCATTAGTCGAATATACGGCAAACTCAGCATGAATATTGTCAAGATCCAAAACGCAGCAAGGCAACATTCTGAAAGATTCTTCCTGATCTGCCTCGACCAGTAATTTACAGGCACGATACCGCTTATGCCCGGATAAAATTTCGAACCTGTCTTTTTCTTTTCTTCTAACTATAAGCGGTTCTAATACTTTTCCATCGAGAAAGATCAGATCTGCAAGATGTCTAACACTTTCTTCTGTAAGGTCTCTGTACTGATATGCGCTTTCCTCCAGATTCTGATAATCTATATATCTGATATGTAAAGCGTTCTGATTTTTGGGAGAAGATGATGAATCCTTGATAAAAGTTGACAGACTAGCCATTTCAGATCGCCTCCATTCTATCCGTTAGAGCAATAAGAGCCGATGTAAGATCGGAAAAATCGCTTGTGATGTTTGCCTTTCGCCTGTGCATGAATACCGGCTTATGTACAGAGATAGCGCTGGTTACAGATGATGTCCTCCTTATTCCAAGGTCAAGAACCGGATAATCGTGATGGTTTAACAGATCATCAAGTCTGTTTCTGCTGTCTTTTGTAGATGTGATCTGATTGATGATAATATGCCATTCTATTTCACGACCTGTTTTTTCCATTAGTTCTGACAAGTGCGAATCCACAAGATTAAGATTCCCTATAGAAAATCCGTCCAGAAGGATTGGTACAAGAACTAAAGAGCTGGCATATAATGCGTTCTGACTAGCCATGCCATAATCCGGATGACAGTCGATTATGCAGTAATCATAAGAATCCTTTACGGCATTAAGCATATGTGAAAGTTCATCTATAGTTTGAAAATCAGTCTGTTTAGCAGAGCCTCTTACATAAGAAATGCCCTTGAAACGTCTTGAAATATAGATACCCGGCTTCATAGAAGCATAATGCTTTAAAGTTAGCTGATAGATGTCAGGATACGACATCTTTTTCCCCCTCATCTCTGGATCAAAGAAGTATGTCAGATCCGACTGTGGATCGAGGTCAATGCAAAGCACTTTTTCGCCATGCGCTGCAAGATCCGTCCCCAGATTAAAAGCGATGGTAGTCTTTCCAACGCCGCCCTTCATGTTCCATAATGTGATTGTTTTCATGTTCTTCACCTTTCTGTTTGGCTTTCCGATATGTCAGCGGATATTAATCTTTTTATTTAACATAAATTTTTACTATTTCTTCGTTCCACATCACTACATAAAAAATTTTATGTTTTTCTTGGCTCTCTCTAAATCCGTCCTTTTCTCTATGTTCTACATACCAAACATTTTTATCTTTCTTCAGAGCTTCGATTGTTTCCATCGTCTGTGTTGTTTCGTCCATTTTTCTAATAGCGTTTCTTGTCATAGCTTGTCTCATTTCTAAAAAAAAACAGTGTTGTGAGTTTCCTCACAACACTGTTAAAATAGCGTTAATTGCGAGGTGGAGATATTTCTTATCTCCTTTCGCAATTAATTATACAACGCCCCCAGGTCTTTTCCCTCTTCTTTGGACTGCCGCATATTAAAAATCATTTCCCTCTTAAAGGATTCATACCTGTCCTCCTCAATGGCAGTCCTTATTTCCTCCATTAGATGGTTGTAAAAATAAAGATTATGGAGAACGCAGAGTCTCATCCCAAGCATTTCCTTCGCCATCAGAAGGTGATGGATGTATGCCCTCGAATATGTCCTGCAGGCCGGACAGCCACAGCCCTCCTCAATGGGCTCCATCTCGCTTTGAAATCTGTGATTCTTGAGATTCAGCTTACCCTTGTGAGTATATACATTTCCATGCCTGCCGTTTCTGGTCGGATATACACAGTCAAAGAAATCCACTCCTCTGCCGACCGCTTCAAGTATATTCTCAGGTGTTCCTACTCCCATGAGGTAAGTGGGCTTATCCTTAGGAAGTACCTGAGTGACTGTCTCAATGATCTGATACATCACATCAGCTGTCTCACCGACCGCGAGGCCGCCTATCGCGTATCCGTCCAGATCCAGATCCACGATTTCTTTTGCCTGCTCTGTCCTGATATCGGGATAAATGGCGCCCTGATTGATGCCGAAAAGGAGCTGATGGGGGTTCAATGTATCATCCCGTCCGTTTAATTCTTTCATTTTCTGAGCGCATCTTTTCAGCCATCTGGTGGTTCTCTTCACGCTTGGTATCACATAATCTCTGTCCGCTGTCGACGGAGGACATTCGTCAAATGCCATGGCTATGGTCGAGCCTAGATTAGACTGGATCTGAATGGATTCCTCCGGTCCCATGAAAATCCTTCTGCCGTCTATATGGCTCTGAAATGTCACGCCCTCTTCCTTTATCTTTCTCATTCCGCTTAGGGAAAAGACCTGAAAGCCGCCAGAGTCGGTCAGGATCGGCCGGTTCCAGACCATGAATTTATGAAGTCCACCCAGACTTCGTATAAGCTCGTCACCCGTTCTCACATGAAGGTGATAAGTGTTTGAGAGCGCGACCTGAGTTCCTATATCACGGAGGTCATCAGTAGACACAGCGCCCTTAATAGCGCCGACGGTGGCGACATTCATGAAAAGCGGAGTCTGCACTGTCCCGTGGACAGTCACAAACTCCGCGAGCTTCGCCATGCCGTCAGTATGAATTAACCTGTATTTAGAATTTAACGACATGAAATATTCCTTATCAAAAAACCTTATTCCTTATTACAAAAACATCTCAAAAAATAATAGTCTTCATCGCAGAAATTCATTTTTTAAGCTGTCATTTTTTACAAAAAGCTCAATGTTCGCCGCCGTTTTTTACTTATAGAACTCTCTCAACGAATCAAGCTTCGATGACATATTTCTTAGAAGCATATCTGCCACTGTTATGGCTGCCATGCTCTCTACCACCACCACGGCTCTCGGCACGATAACAGGGTCATGCCTGCCCTTTATTTCTATAGTTTCATCAGTGCCGTGGTCACTCACTGTCTCCTGCTGTTTCGAGATGGAAGGAGTCGGCTTTACGGCCGCTCTTATTATTATATCGGATCCGTCCGACATCCCGCCAAGCATTCCTCCGGAATGATTCGAAGACTTTTTCACCCTGTCTCCGTCCATGTAAAAGGGATCATTATCCGTACTTCCACGGCTTTTTGAAACGGAAAAACCATCGCCTGCCTCAAATCCCTTTACAGCTCCGATGGACATCACAGCCTTCGCAAGCTCGCTCTCCAGTTTGTCAAAGACCGGCTCGCCGAGGCCTGCGGGCGCTCCGCTGATCCTGCACTCTATGACTCCTCCGGCAGAATCCAGATCTGCCATACATTTCTTAAGATATTCCTGAGCTTTATCAGAAGCATCCTTATCCGGCATACCCAGAGGATCTGATGGAAGATATTCTGGATCGAACTTATCTATTTTTATATCTCCAATACTTGAAGTATAGGCTATGACATTTATTCCGAGCTCAGAGAGGATCTTTTCTGCCACGGCTCCGCCTATGACTCTTCCTATGGTCTCTCTGCCTGATGAACGGCCGCCTCCACGGTAATCCCTGATGCCGTATTTTTCCTGATAAGTGTAATCGGCATGACCGGGTCTATAGACATGAGCTATAGCTGAATAATCGCGCGAGCGCTGGTCTGTATTCCTCACCATGACGGAAATGGGAGTACCGGTCGTCTTGCCTTCAAATACCCCCGACAGTATCTCGCAGCTGTCAGCTTCTTTTCTTGCTGTAGTATATTTTGAAGTGCCGGGCCGTCTCCGGTCAAGCATCTTCTGAATATCCGACTCATCGAGCAAAAGTCCGGCCGGGCAGCCGTCGATCACGGCTCCTAGGGCAAGACCATGGGACTCACCCCAGGTCGTCACGCGAAAAATATTTCCAAAAATGGAACCGGACATATTATTTCTCCAATTTATGAATCTGGATGCAGTTCGGCTTATTTACGGAAATCGGCGCATTCTGCATGAGAGCGTATCCGCCTTTCAGATCCAGCTTCAATGTACGAAGGTCATTAGTATCATGGTTTAGAACAGCAACATATTCAGAACCCGGCAACACGGCAAGATTCTTGGGGAAATCTCCGCTTGTAAAGGTCTGCCCGGCAAATTCGAGCTTTCCGCTTTCACTGTCTCTCTTAAGCCATACTATTCCATTCATGGCATCCACGGATACAAATATGTATTTACCGTCATCATTCATTGTAAAGGCGATGGAGGCTGAATTTTCGTCCTTCTTTTTTAGTACGTCGACAGTCTCTATTTTATCGAAAACAGGCTCGTCATGATCATCGACACTGTAGGCATAGGATTCAACCTGATTTGTCATCATATCGAGAACATAAGCAAATCTTCCGTCTGATGAGAACATGATGTCCCTTGCTCCTCCGTTTATTTCCGGGCGGATGATGTCCACCATTTCCAGACGACCGAGCTCATAATTTACACGGTATACCTTTATCTGGTTCAGTCCGAAATCCACAGCGCACAAGAATTTCTCATCGGGAGTCAGACGGACGCATGTAACCTTTGCGTGATCCAGATGTCTCTCTCCGGGGCCCAGACCTGCGCTCTGATGGAAGATGCCGCAGGCTATGTCTCCAATTGATCCGTCGTCCTTAAGGCGCATCATTGTGACCCTGCCGTCATGATATCCGCCTACGAAAAGGAATCTGTTCTTTGAATCGACATCGAGAAAATCTCCTCTCATGCCGCCGATCCAGTTCTGATTTTTCTTCGTGAGATCTCCATCAGCCTTTATATCGAAGGCTGCCACGCCCTCATCCTCGATAGAATACAGGAAACGTCCATCCTTTGAAACGACAAGATAGGACGGATTTGAAATCGGAGCGACAGAGCGCTCGCTGAACTTTCCCGTATCCTTATCCACGTCATATACATGAATGCCCACGCTGTTCTCGTGCGTATATGTTCCGACATATGCTACATATCTTTCTGACATAACTCAAGCCTCCTGTATTCTCAATATGTCTCCCTGTTCCGGCATTACCGTAAATCCTACACGAAGTCTCTGGCTCGCATGGCTCGCGCTCTCCATTGGGCTGCCCTCTTCATCAGATATGGATGTGACTACTGTCTCAAGATTCTCTCCATTACTTTTCATAATGGTAATGACATCTCCGACAGAAAATTTATTCTTCTGAACAAATTCCGCCACTCCGTCAGCTGCTTCTACCGTTCCTATGTAGGTGCTGCCGCGTTTGTAGGTATTGGAATCATATATCTGATCCCCGCTGCCGGGTCTGCCGTAGAAAAATCCTGTAGTGAAATCGCGGTAAGTGCATTGCCTTACCTCGTTTTCATACCATTGAAGATTGCCCTTATATTTCTCCATATCATAAATTGCATCGTCAATGGCTTTCCTGTAAGCTCTGACAACAGAAGCCACATACAGCGCTGTCTTCATTCTACCCTCAATCTTGAAACTGTCAATCCCGGCATTTATTAAGTCCGGAATATGAGAGATCATATTAAGATCCTTTGAATTCATGATATAGGTGCCGCGGTCATTTTCTTCAACAGGGAAATACTGCCCCGGCCTTTTTTCTTCCATCAGAGAATACTTCCATCTGCATGGATGGGTGCATTCTCCCTGGTTGGCATCCCGCCCGGTAAGGTAATTCGACATAAGACATCTGCCGGAATACGAGATGCACATGGCGCCGTGAACAAATGTCTCTATCTCCATGTCATCAGGTATATTCTCTCTTAATTCTTCTATTTCCTTAAGCGAGAGTTCCCGTGCCGTGACTATCCTCTTTGCTCCGAGCTTCTTCCAGAAAAGCGCTGTCTCATAATTTGTATTATTGGCCTGGGTCGAAATATGGATCTCTATGTCGTGAAGACATTCCTTCGCCATCATAAAGACGCCCGGATCAGCTACAAGCACGGCATCAGGCCTGATTTTTTCATCAAGCGTTTTCAGATATGATCTGATGCCCTGAAGATCTTTATTATGGGCAAAGATATTTACGGTCACATAGACTCTCTTTCCTCTCTCATGAGCATAGCCAACCGCCTCTTCCATTTCCCTGTCGGAAAAATTTTCAGCGTTTGCCCTGAGACCGTAGGCATCACCGCCTATATAAACTGCATCAGCTCCGTAGCGAATGGCCGTCTTAAGGATATCAAATGATCTGGCAGGCGCCAGAAGCTCAGGTTTTTTCTTTTCACTCGTCATATTTTCTCACCGAGACCGTCATGCCGTCTCCCGCGTTTAATATATCTGTTACAAGTCTCTCGTCTTTTGATACAGCTTTTAAGTACTGCCGCATCCTTTTATTTATTGTCCTCATCCTCCGTGGAATTACAAAATGGGACATAAGGATCGAACCGTCCTGAAGGACATTGTCAGATACAAGAACAGCGCCCGGAGCCATAAGCCTTATTATTTCGGGAAGCCAGCTGATGTACTGACCCTTTGCGGCGTCAAGGAAAATGAAATCATACTGATTATTTAATTTCGGAAGGATCTGACCGGCATCGCCTTCAAAAAGATTTATCCTGTCAGAAAATCCAAATTTACTGAAATTGCCGCGTGCTCTTTCAGCTCTCTCATAAAAGGACTCAATCGTATCCAGTCTGGCATCGGTATTCAATAAACTCATCATAAAAATGGCCGAATACCCTGCTGCCGCGCCTATCTCCAGCACTTTTTCAGGTCTTTTCATCGTAATGAGAAGACGGAGAAGCCTCTCGGCAGGCTGCCTGATTACCGGAAGATTATCCTCCATGCACTGATCTTTGAGTTCTTTTAGATCAGACGGAATATCTTCAGTCATGCTCTCTATAAAAATCTCAAGCCTGCCCGGATCGATCGGAGCCTCCTCGTGGCGGACGGGTCCATCGTTTTCCCGACCCATATCAGACATCTATCTCCTGAATGATAGGAAGTATCATGGGATCTCTCTGGGTCTCCTTCCATACAAATTCGGAAAGAGTGGATCTGACTTCGCTCTTTATCCTTGACCAGTCCCTTATCCCCTGACTCTCCAGATCATCAAGCCTGTCTTCAAGCACATTACGTGCGTTCTCCATAAGGTCTTCCGCATCTCTTACATATACGAATCCTCTGGATACAATATCAGGTCCTGAAAGGATGGCTCCGGTTCTTCCGTCAAGAGCCAGTACCACTATGATTATTCCGTCCTCAGCCAAATGCTGTCTGTCTCTCAAGACAATATTTCCTACATCGCCTACTCCGAGACCGTCAACCATGACAGCTCCTGTCTTTACGGATCCGTTTACTGCGGCATTTCCCCGCCTGTCAAATTCAAGCACATCACCCGACTTCAGGATGAATCTGTGATCCGCGTCATATCCGAGAGAAGATACTATTCTCTCCTGAGCTTTCAGGTGCTTATATTCTCCGTGAACCGGGATCGCATACTTCGGCTTTACGAGGGAATATATGAGTTTTATATCTTCTTCGCAGGCATGGCCTGATACATGGACATCCTGGAAGATGACATTGGTGCCCTTTCTGTAGAGCTCATTTATTATCTTTCCAACAGACTTTTCATTTCCCGGAATGGGGTGGGACGAGAATATGATCGTATCGCTCGGCTTGATCTGAATCTTCTTATGAGAGCCGTTTGCCATCCTGGAAAGCGCAGCCATCGACTCGCCCTGGGATCCTGTCGTAATTATACAGGTCTTGTCGTCAGGATAATTTCTCAGCTCATCCACGGAAATAAGAGTATTGTCCGGTATGTTTATATATCCGAGTTCAATCGCGGTCGAGATGATATTGACCATGGATCTTCCTTCGACTACGACCTTGCGTCCGTATTTATTGGCCGAATTTATTATCTGCTGAACTCTGTCCACATTGGATGCGAATGTCGCAATGATAATTCTCGTGGAAGTATGCTCGGCGAATATATTGTCAAATTGTCTTCCGACCGTCCGCTCCGACGGAGTGAATCCGGGCCTCTCGGCATTAGTGGAATCGCACATCAGGGCAAGCACGCCCTTCTTTCCAATCTCTGCAAAACGCTGGAGATCTATGGCGTCTCCGAATACAGGCGTGTAATCGACCTTGAAATCGCCTGTATGTACTATGGTGCCTGCGGGCGAATAGATTGCAAGCGCAGCCGCGTCCTGGATAGAGTGGTTTGTTCTTATAAATTCCACATGAAAGGCGCCGGCATTGACATTTGTCCCGTAGCTTACGACCTTTCTTCTCACGCTTTTTTGCATATTATGCTCTTCAAGCTTATGGTCGATTATTCCCATGGTAAGCTTGGTAGCATAAATCGGCGCGTTTACCTTTCTAAGCACATAGGGAATCGCTCCGATATGATCTTCATGTCCGTGCGTAATAAAGAAACCTCTTACCTTCTTCTGGTTCTCCTCCAGATAAGAGATATCAGGTATTACCAGATCGACGCCGAACATGTCGTCTTCCGGAAATGCCATTCCGCAGTCCACTACGATGATCGAATCCCCGTACTCGAAGGCGGTCATGTTCATTCCGATCTGTTCGAGACCGCCCAGCGGTATCACCCGCAGCTTATCTTCAGTTTTTTTCAAAATAATAAATCCTCTTTCTATGTAAAATCTGACTCTCCGCTCATCAGCTCTTCAAAAATCTTCGAAACGGCATCAAACTCCGTATCATCATCGACTTCTTCTATCATGATGTTTTCTTCGTCACCCGATGCTTCACGGAATATATAATCTTTTTCATTCTCACCGCAACCGTCTGCTGCCAGGTAGTATTTCCTGCCTCCCAGCATCGTTTCCGAAAGAATGTAAAGTTCTGACTCTTCGCCGTTTTCATCAAGAAGAACTATCTTTTCCATATGATTTTTACCCGAAAATCCGTCCTGTTAGTTTTTCCCTTGCAGATAACGCTCCAAAATAATGACAGCAGCTATCTTATCCACATAGAGATACCTGTCCTCTTTTGAAATATCTGATTCATCCATTATCTCTATGGCCTCGACAGTAGAGAGCCTCTCATCGGTATAATGGACCGGTATGCCGAATCTCTCCGCCACCTTTTCTCCGAACGCCTTTGTCGCCTCAACTCGAAATCCGCTGCTGCCGTCCATATTAAGAGGGAGACCCAGCACAATAAGAACAGGCCTGAATTTCTGAACCAGCCCGTCAAGTTCTCTCATGGTGCTTCTAAGCTTATTGGCTCTCTCCCGCCTTATTATGCACACGCCCTGAGCCGTCATGCCAAGCTCATCCGTCACCGCTACTCCGACAGTCTTGCTGCCGAAGTCCAGACCCATTATTCTGCCTTTCAGCGTCTCGTCCATGATTCGTTTTTGATGTATTCCCTTAAAAGTTCCTCAACTATCTCGTCACGTTCGACCTGCATGATAAGAGATCTGGCATTGTTATGACTTGTGATAAAAGTCGGATCTCCTGACATGATATAACCTACGATCTGGCTGACAGGATTATATCCTTTCTCAGACAGAGCCTGATAGACCATGCGAAGTGTCTCCTTCACGCTTACTCTCGGACCCTCCTGAACCTTGAAATATTGTGTGTTGCTAAGATCTTTATTCACTGAACCACGCATTCTCTGTAAAAAAAATATGGCATAATCAATATTTATTGTACTTCTATGCCTTGCCTTGTGTCAAGGACGAGGGCTCCATTCATTACAGAGCCCACATAGCCGTTTACTATGGCATTCTTCAAATTTCTGTCTGTAAAAATAAGGACTCTCGAATACTCTTTTGTGTATCCGGTCCATGCTTTTTCCCCGTCAGCTTCCGTCATCTCTTCCAAAAGAACACTCACTTTCTTTCCGATCCGGCGGTTCAGGTAATTTTCAGTCATCTCGTGAGATAAAGCGATAAGCTTTGAAGACCTCTCGGCTTTTACCTTTTCAGTTATCTGGGGAGTCATAAGATCCGCTCTGGTTCCTCTTCTCCTCGAAAACTTGAATATGTGCATCTCGCTGAATCCGACCTTACCGGCAAAATCCAATGTCTCCGAAAACTCATCCTCAGTCTCTCCCGGAAAGCCGACTATGACATCGGTAGTGATGGCAGGATCATCATATATATTTCTTATTTTCCGGACTCCGGCGATATACTCATCGGGAGTATATTTCCTGTTCATCCGCTTCAGGACAGACGCAGATCCGCTCTGGAGCGACAGATGGAAATGAGGGCAGAATTTATCGACAAGAGACAGTCTGGAAAGAAAATTATCAGTAATGATTCTCGGTTCGATGGAGCCGAGCCTTATCCTTCTTATTCCCGGCACCTCAGCTACTGCCTCAATAAGGTCAATGAGAGACTCACCGGTTCCGCGTCCGTAAGAATCCAGATGGATGCCTGTAAGGACTATTTCCCTTATTCCCTGCCCTGAAAGCACTTCAGCCTCTCTCACTACATCAACTGCTGCTCTCGACCTTATCCTTCCTCTGGCATAGGGAATGATGCAGTAGGAACAGAACTGATCGCATCCGTCCTGTACCTTCATAAAAGCTCTGGTATGTTCAATGGGACTTTTGACTTTCAGATTTTCAAAGGGCACTCCGCTTTTACTGATATCAGATATAGCCTCCTCTTCCCTGCCGTCAGCCAAGAATTTGTGCAATAGCTCTATCAGTCTGTCTTTATTATTATTGCCTATTATAATATCCGCCGACCCGTCGCTTCTAAGGGTCTCATAACCGCTCTGAGCATAACAGCCGGCAGCGATTATGACAGCATTGGGGTTCTCTGATTTTGCCCTGTGTATCATCTGTCTTGATTTATGATCGGCAATATTTGTTACACTGCAGGTATTTATGACATAGACATCAGCTTTCTCATGGAAAGGGACTATTTCATATCCGTCATTTATAAGCATCTCGCGCATAGCGTCTGTCTCATATGAGTTTACCTTGCATCCCAGATTATGAAGAGCCGCTTTTTTCATTTCCTATTCTTTCTAATCCAATTGACTTTTTATCAATAATGAATTACGATTCAGATAGAAATACAGTTAACATACGGATAGATGTTTCAGGAGGATTCATATGAAGACCGTACAGATATCTCTTAATTCAATTGACAAAGTCAAGTCTTTTGTCAACACGATCAACACCATGGACTGCGATTTCGACCTTATCTCAGGACGTTATGTCATCGACGCGAAGTCAATCATGGGCATATTCAGTCTTGACCTGTCAAAGCCCATCGATCTTGCGATCCACGCAGATGATGGCATAGACAAGATCCTTGAGAAAATCAAGCCCTACTTGGTTTGATTCGTCTGATTCATGGAATTGCATTTGAAATTTTGCTCCCGCATGAAGCGGGAGCTTTTTTCATCTTACTTCTATTGTCTCTGTTCCTTCGATTGCCTTATTAAAAAGGTCATCGATAACGGATGAGAGCTTTTCCTCAGAATGAATTATCGGCTGCAGCCTCGGCTTCGTCACCGGATGCTTCGCCACGAAAATCGTGCAGCAGTCCTCATAGGGAAGAATCGATGTATCATAGGCTCCGATGGCAATAGACCGCTCGATTATCTCCTGCTTGTCAAAGCCTATAAGCGGTCTGTAGACAGGAAGAGTGCATACTTCATTTGTCACCAGAAGAGAATTCATGGTCTGGGAAGCCACCTGTCCTATTGACTCGCCGGTAATGAGTCCGAGATCTCCATCTTCATTGGCAAAATGCTCAGCTATCCTCATCATATAGCGTCTCATTATTATAGTAAGCTCGTCATGCGGACATTTTTCGTATATAGCGAGCTGAATGTCTGTGAAATTTACTATATGAAGCCTGATAGGACCTGAATATTTTGCTACTATCGAAGCCAGATCTATGACTTTCTGTCTGGCTCTCTCTGACGTATATGGAGGTGCGTGAAAATATACGGCGTCTATCCTCACTCCGCGCTTCGAGATCATATATCCGGCGACCGGACTGTCGATTCCTCCGGACAAGAGGAGCATGGCTCTTCCGTTGGTGCCCACAGGCATTCCTCCAGGGCCCTTATATGACTCGGAATAAAAGCTTATCTTCTTGTCTCTTATCTCCACATATATCATTACGTCCGGATCATGGACATCTACTTTCAGCTCCGGGAAACGCTCCAATATTTTCTCTCCAAGGGCAGCGTTTATCTCCATTGAAGTCATGGGGTAGGTCTTTCTGCCACGCTTAGCGTGGACTTTGAATGTAAAATTCTTGTCCGGATATATCTTATCGATGTAAGCTGTTATCTCATCTGCAAGTTTGTCAAAACCATTATCATCCGTCAGCACAGCAGGGCAGATGGTCACTATGCCGAACACCTTCTGTAGAGCCGAGAGAGCGCCCCTGTAGTCGTATTCCCCAAGAGCCTCCACATATATCCTTCCCTGCTCTTTTTCCACCTTGAAGTCTCCGTCAACGGTTTTAAGCGCATGACATATATTTGACACCAGAGCATCCTCGAAGGTATGACGGTTCTTTCCCTTTATTCCTATCTCACCATACTTGATTACAAATGCCTTATACATATTTTCCTTTCTTAATGTCTTTTGAATTTTCCCAGTATCGGTAAAAGTTCCCGCACACATTTTACCGCATAATCTATCTCTTCTTCGGTATTATATGGCGACAGGCTGAATCTCACCGTGCTGTCCAGATATTTTTTATCAACTCCTATGGCCTTAAGGGTCCTTGAAACAGCAGGTCTGTTTGACGAGCAGGCCGAGCCGCTTGACACATATACTCCTCGGTCCTCCAGGGCATGCAGCATGACTTCGGCGCGCACATCGTCAAAGGAAACAGAAATGATCTGGGGAGCTGATGTCTCATCGTATTTTCCATTTATGTGACAGCCTTTGGTCTCAAGGATTTCTTTTACAAATCTCTCCTTTAATGAAAACAGATTTTTCCTGACGCCATCAATATCCTTATACATATCCACTGCGGCTGCTCCCAGTCCTGCTATGGCCGGCACGTTCTCCGTACCGCTTCTCATGCCACCTTCCTGACCGCCGCCGAGGATAATAGGATCTATAAGGACGCCCTTTCTCCTGAAGAGAAAACCGGAGCCCTTGGGTCCGTGGATCTTGTGACCGCTGACGCTCATAAGATCAATGCCGGTCTCGTCGGGATATATCCTGAATTTACCGTATGACTGTATGGCATCCACATGAAAATATGTATCGGGATTTTTTGAATGAATGATCCCGGCAGCCTCTTCTATAGGTTCTACAGCCCCGATCTCATTATTCACATGCATGATGCTCACAAGGACAGTATCAGCTCTTACTGCTTCTGAAAGAGCATGAAGGTCAATGATTCCGTCTTTGTCAACCGGGAGATATGTGACTTCATACCCCATGCTTTCAAGATAGGAAAACGGGTTTGCAACCGACGCATGCTCTATCGGAGTCGTAATGACATGCTTCCCCATCCGCTTTCTCTTTCTGACCGTGCCGAATATGGCAAGGTTATTTGATTCCGTCCCGCCTGATGTAAAGATTATCTCGTCTTCACGGCATCTTAAGGTCTTTGCGACAGCCGCACGTGATACCCTTAAGTACCTCTCAGCGTATACTCCTTTCATGTGGAGGGACGACGGATTTCCAAAATTGATTCGAAGCGCCTCCATCATCTTTTCGGCCGCTCTCTCGCTGCAGACGGTCGTGGCTGAATTATCCAGATAAGCTTCCATTTATTTTTCTCCTCTTATCTCAGAAATTATCATGATGTATGACATCATCGCAATGGCTGCCGTATCTGTACGAAGTATACGTCTGCCAAGCGATATCATGTCAGAATGTTTTTCCATGCAGGAAACCTCCTCCGGCGCGAATCCGCCTTCCGGTCCTATCATTATCCCTATATTCATTCCGGGAGAGATCCTCTCTCTGAGGAGGGCGGTCTCTTTCATGCCTGTCTCGTTCTCGTAAGGAGTCAATGCTATGTCGAACCCGTCCATCATTGAAGCAGCTTCCTTAAATGAAATAAAATCAGAGATCTCCGGCACTGCACTTCTCTTTGACTGCCTGGCTGCCGATTCAGCTATCTTTCTCCATCTGGCAAGACGGATCGGCTTTTTCTTCTCATCGATCCTTACTACGCAGTTTTTCATCTCCACGGGAACTATTCTTCTGACACCGAGCTCCACGGTCTTTTCGATCACATTTTCCATACGGTCGCCCTTTGGCACTGCCTGAAATATAGTGACCGATACGGACGGCTCGGTATCTTCCGTCTCTGTCTCAATGGCAAATGAGACAGAATCCTTTGTAAAAGAAATTATCCTGCATATATAATTTTTCTCGGAGTCTGTACTGAGCCTTACCTTTTCTCCGACTCTCATCCGAAGAGCCCTGCCTATATGATTGGCCGTCTCTCCGGTGAATGTAACTACTCCATCCACTATATCCGAATCTTTGCAGAAAAGCTGCTGCATCTCAATCCTCCGGTCTTTTATATACAAGAGACGTCCAGTCGCCCATATCTTTTTTCTCTATGAAATCAAGCCTTCCGTCAAAAGCTTTCATGACGTCTCCCGCTCTCTCTTTAAGGATGCCTGATGAAATAAAGATTCCTCCCGGTCTCAGCATATCAGGAACGAAAGGAGCCATGGGGATAATGATATCGGCCAGAAGATTGCCGCAGCACATATCAAAGCCTGTCCCTATCCTGTCTCTTAAATTGCTGTCACTTGCTATATCTCCTGAGAATGGATGGAAATGTCCGGGATCCAGGTTATTCATACGAAAATTATCAAAGGCCGTCTCATTGCAGAGCGGATCTATATCAGTTCCGAAAGCCTCAGCCGCGCCGTATTTCATGGCTGCTATCGAAAGTATTCCGCTTCCAAAACCAAGATCCAGAAAACGGCCGCCGGGAACAAGATACTTTTCTATCGCAAGGATACAGAGCCTGGTAGTCTCATGAGACCCGGTACCAAATGAAAGCCCCGGATCTATATATATGGTTCCGGCGTCATCTGTGTCGTCTTCATTCTTTTCCCAAATAGGAACTATGGACATGGAACCGAGTTTGAACCTGTGAAAATATTTCTTCCACTCGTTCTCCCAGTCTGTCTCATCCGTTTCAGATACAGATATTGAAAGTGTTCCGAAATCAACAGCAGGAAAATCTTCCCTCAGCTTATTAAGAATCATTCCTGTTTTATTTTTTATTTCATCCACATCATGATCATCATCCAGATAGAAAATGACATAAGCACCCTCATCGTGAATGTCAGGTATGAGCTCCTCATGATATCCGTCACGCAGGGCATCTTCAGGCACAAGCGAATCTCTTATCTCGATATTCATAAATCCCTCGTCATAGAGGGCTGCCGTGATCAGATCCTCAGCTGACGGAACCGTCTCTATTTTTATACTCTTCCACTTCATGGAACGACCTTCTCTTTCATATCAATATGTCGAATACACTGCTTTTGACACAAAAATAAGTGTATCACAAAAAAGAAGCTCTGTCATAAATATGGCAGAGCCTTGAAATACAGCAAAAATGTTTTATTTTCTGTGTCTTGATCCAAATCCGCGCTTCTTTGTACCGCCGGAAACGGATGCATTTAATGTCTCTCCTGAAAGAGAATCGAATTCGATAAGCTTCTCTCTGGCAGCTGAAGACAGATTCTTTGGAACGTCTACCGACAATGTGACATAGAGATCACCGCGTCTGGTCTTGTCTCCGAGCACCGGTATGCCCTTACCCTTGAAACGTACCTTGGTTCCGGACTGTGTGCCTGGAGCGATCTTATACATGATCTGTCCGTCAAGTGTGTCTATTACAAGCTCACAGCCTATAACTGCCTGGGCAAATGATATCTTGCTCTCCGTATAGAGATCGAAATTGCTTCTCTTGAATTTCCTGCTTGCGGACACTCTTACTTCTACGATAAGGTCTCCGGCGGGGCCGCCATTTACACCGGCATTTCCCTTTCCGCGAACTCTTACCGCCTGACCGTCGTCTATTCCTGCAGGAATCATTACTGCTATCTTTGACGGTTTTGATACCGTCCCCCTGCCCTGGCACTGAGGACATTTATCACGGACTATCTTGCCCGTGCCGTGACACTGAGAACAAGTGGTCACGTTCTGCATCATTCCGAATATGGACTGTCTGGTCTCAACGCGTTTTCCCGAACCTCCGCATGAAGGACATGTGATGGGGCTCGTGCCGGGTTTCGCGCCGGATCCGTGACATACCGGACATGTCTCGCTTACATAGGTGTCAATTTCTTTCTCGACGCCAAAGGCAGCCTCGGCAAAGGTAATAGTCACGGATACGTGGACATCCGATCCTCTCATGGCTCCGTTTCCGCCGGCTCGGCTCCTCTGTCCAGTACCGAACAGGTCGCCGAATATGTCGCCGAAACCGCCGAATATGTCGCCGAAGTCCATATTATTGAAGTCAAATCCGCCAGCTCCGCCTTCAAAGGCCGCACTGCCGAATTTATCATACTTCGAGCGCTTCTCCGGATCACTCAGAACGGCATACGCTTCTGATGCTTCCTTGAATTTGGCCTCGGCATTCTTATCACCAGGATTCATATCGGGATGATATTTCTTGGCAAGCTTTCTGTATGCTTTTTTTATAGTCTCAGGGTCAGCATCGCGTGCCACCCCGAGAACTTCGTAATAATCTCTTTTCTGTTCTGCCATGATCCTTGTTACTTCCTGTTATCAGACTTCTTTATAGTCAGCGTCCACTACATTGTCATCGCTTCCGCCGGACTGCTGCGTTCCTGCGCTGCCAGTGCTGCCTGTCTGGCCGGCTGAAGCGTTCGGCTGACCTTGCTGAGCTGCATTGGCTGCCTGAGCCTGCTCGTACATCTTGGAGAATACCTGCTGAGCTGCTGTCTCAAGTTTTTCTTTCTGAGACTTGATCTCAGCTACCTGATCTTCTGTAAGAGATGCACCATCCTTGTATTTGTCAAGAATCTCATGCATAGCCTTGGCTTCGGTCTCGACCTTCGACTTCTCATCACCTGAGAGTTTATCTCCAACCTGTTTCAGAGCGTTCTCAGTCTGTACAAGGAAAGCTTCAGCTTCATTTCTGGTATCGACAGCCTCTTTTCTCTTCTTGTCCTCAGCCTCGTACTCCTTAGCTTCCTTTACTGCCTTATCAATCTCGGCATCTGACATATTGGAGCCGCCGGTTATTGTAATGTGCTGCTCCTTGCCTGTGCCGAGATCCTTTGCGGATACATTTACTATGCCGTTTGCGTCAATATCGAATGTAACTTCGATCTGAGGGATTCCTCTCGGAGCCGGAGCGATTCCGTCGAGTCTGAAGCGGCCGAGTGACTTATTGTCTTTTGCAAATTCTCTCTCGCCCTGAAGTACGTTTATATCAACGGCAGTCTGGTTATCTTCGGCAGTAGAGAAGACCTGGCTCTTCTTTGTAGGTATGGTTGTGTTTCTGTCGATAAGCTTTGTAGCAATACCGCCCATGGTCTCTATTGAAAGTGAAAGAGGTGTGACATCAAGAAGAAGAATGTCGCCTGCACCTGCGTCGCCAGCGAGCTTACCGCCCTGGATGGATGCGCCGATTGCAACGCACTCGTCCGGATTCAGTGACTTGGAAGGTTCCTTGCCTGTAAGAGCCTTTACCTTCTCCTGAACAGCCGGGATTCTGGTAGAACCGCCGACCAGAAGAACTTTTGAAATATCATTTGCAGTAAGTCCGGCATCTTTCAGAGCATTCTGCACGGGAACTGCTGTCCTGTCAACAAGATCAGATGTCAGTTCATCGAATTTAGCGCGTGACAGATCCATGTCAAGGTGCTTGGGCTGACCGTCTACAGCGGTTATGAAGGGAAGGTTGATGTTTGTAGTGGTAGCTGCTGACAGCTCTTTCTTTGCCTTCTCGGCAGCTTCCTTCAATCTCTGGAGAGCCATCTTATCCTGAGAAAGATCAACGCCTTCCTTGTTCTTGAATTCATTTACCATCCAGTCAATGATTCTCTGGTCGAAGTCATCACCACCGAGATGGGTATCACCGTTTGTGGCAAGAACTTCGATGACGCCGTCGCCTATTTCAATTATTGATACATCGAATGTACCGCCGCCGAGATCATATACCAGGATCTTCTGCTCTTTCTCATTATCAAGTCCGTATGCAAGCGCTGCTGCCGTAGGCTCGTTGATTATTCTCTTGACATCGAGGCCTGCGATCTTGCCTGCGTCCTTTGTAGCCTGACGCTGAGCATCATTAAAATATGCGGGAACTGTGATGACAGCCTCGGATACTTTCTCGCCCAGATGATTCTCCGCATCTGTCTTCAGCTTTGAAAGGATCATTGCTGAGATCTGCTGGGGTGAATATTTCTTTCCGTCGATCACACGACCGTTGTCAGTACCCATGTCACGCTTGATGGATGAAATGGTGCGTTCTGCATTCGTGACTGCCTGACGCTTTGCCGGCTCGCCTACAAGTCTCTCTCCGTTCTTTGTAAATGCGACTACGGACGGCGTAGTTCTTGCGCCTTCCTGATTTGCTATAACGGTCGGCTTGCCGCCTTCCATTACTGCTACACAGCTGTTTGTGGTTCCAAGATCAATACCAATTATCTTACCCATGATTATCTCTCCTTTTTTTCGAGTCTATATACTAAATAAAAATCAATTAGCTACTTTGACCATGCTATGTCTTATTACGGTGCCGTGAAATGTATAACCCTTCTGCAGGTCTTCTACTATCTCATTCTCACCGTAATTATCATCATCTATATGCATGACGGCGTTATGAAGCTCGGGATCAAATGTCTTTCCGACTGCCTCGATCGGCTTTACTTCCATCTTCTCAAGAATATCGCCGAACTGCTTATAAATCTTTTTCATTCCTTCGGCAAATGCGTCATCCGTCTTCTCATTGGTCATCTCAAGCGCCCGCTCGAAATTATCAATTACCGGAAGGATCTTCTCCACTACCGAAGCCGCTCCGCTGTCAAACATGCTGTCTTTTTCGCGCTCGGTTCTCTTCCTGAAATTATCGAATTCGGCCATCTGCCTTGTCAGCTTGTCTTTCAAATCAGCAATAGTCTTGTCTTTCGGATCTTCCTTTTCAGGCTTCTTTTTATCTGAAGAATCTTTCTTCTCCTTTTCCGCCTTCTTTTCGGAATGATCATCTTTATTTTTTTCTTTCTTTTCGTCTACAGCATCTGCTTCTTTTTTCTCCACATCAGTTTCGGACTTTTTCAGATCTTCATTCTCTGCAGATCCTTTTTCCGTCTGTTTCTTGTCTGACATTTTAATGATCGCCTTTCTATCCTCAACTATATATTTCAAAATCTACGACTGTCCATCAGCTCCGCCTGAATCTTTATTTTTAAGCGTACCCTCCAGCTTGTCCCGAAGACTGGAAAGATTGTCCATGACCTTCGCGTAATCCATACGCTTGGGACCTATGATTCCAATAGTTCCCTTCACTCCATCGCCAAGCTCGTAGGTTGCTGTGACTATGCTGCAGTCTTTCATGCTGCTGGCAGGAAGCTCGTCTCCTATATATACCTGAAGACCGGTTCCCTTGTTTTTCGCATCTTCCTGGGCATCTGATATTATCTCCTGCAGATCCTTCTTGTCCTCGAATCTGGTAAGAAATTCGCTGGCTTTCGATGAATCCGCAAGTTCCGGATATTTGAAAATATTCGTCGCGCCGCTTGTATATATCTCAAGGTCATCCTGAGTGATCGTATCAGCTATGTTCTGAAGCACATCTTCTATGATGTCGCCTCTGTCGCCCGCCATCTCCTTCATCTTCTGGATTATACCAAGATTTATCTCCTGGAGTGTAAGTCCGTTCAGATTGGTATTTAATAGCATATTCAGCTTCAGGATTTCCTGATTGTCGATATCCTCATTGACTTCGATCATCCGGTTCCTTACTATATTCCCTTCCATTACCACTACGGAAAGGAGCTGCCGCTCTGACACTGCGGAGAGCTGGATGAACTTTACTCTGTTCTTCGTGATGGAAGGAGCCGATATCATGGTTGGAAGCTGTGTGTTTTTGGCAAGATACATTACTATATTCTTAAGTACATTCTCCAGCCTCTCAGTCTTAGATACCATGAGATTTTTGAGGTCATCCATCTCAGCGTTCTTGCTCTCGATCAGATTATCAACGTAGAATCTGTAACCTCTGTCAGTCGGAATACGTCCCGCTGATGTATGAGGACTCTCAAGATAACCCAGATCCTCAAGATCCGACATCTCATTTCTGATGGTAGCCGAGGAAAGATTCAGATCCGTATTCTTTGATATCGTTCTGGATCCCACAGGCTCACCTGTCTTGAGATATGTCTCGATAATCACATTTAAAATTTTGGTCTTGCGTTCGTCGAGTTCATCTGCCATAAGCGTCTCCATCTGCTCTGTTGTTAGCACTCATATTGTCGGAGTGCTAATATCAACTGAACATAATGTACCACCCTCTCCGAAACTTGTCAACATCTGAATACAAATTTATTTTAAAAACTTACCACATAAATAATGAAAATCTTCGTCGCAAGGATTCATTTGCTTTTTGCCAAGAGATGTCACAGTGGTGGCTCACAAGTTGTGTTTTTCTGTTTGCTCGCACGCGCTTTTTACAAGGAAGCATTTCTGCTTGAACGATTGTCAACCGAGCCGCAGCTAGCGTGCTCGCTCACAACGAAAAACACAATGTTCGCCACCATCTGTGCATCTCTTGGCAAGCAATAATGAATCCTTTGCGACGAAGGTAATTCATGTTAATTGATGCAAGCGCATTTAAAGTGCAAACTTCGTTTGCTTGCGCTTGCACTTGTAACATCACTTTGTGATGTTACATTAAGTGTGGGAAGTTTTAATTTATTTCAAATTTCAGTCAAAGAGGAATTCGCTGAAGACCAGATTTCCGAGATGTCTCCCCCTGTCAGTGAGTTTTATCGCAGAATCGTTCTCTGTGAGCAGTCCGTTACTGACTAACTTCTCTATTATTTTGCCGTAATAAAATGATATGTCTTCCCCGAAAGTACTTTTAAAGTCCGAAAATTTTATCCCCCGGTTCATCCTGAGGCCGAGAAACATGTATTCCTCTATCTCGTCTTTCACTTTCAGCCGACCGGCTGAATGAAATTTGAGGGATGGATGGTCTGACCATGGTGGATCGTCCTTGTCTGAAAGCTGATGGCGGATGTATTCTTCCACTGATGCGGTATTTGTCCACCGGGTATTTTTATAAAGAGAGGCGGCCGAAGCGCCGAATCCTATATAAGGTTTCCGGGTCCAGTATCCTATATTATGCCTGCATTCAAATCCCGGTCTCGAAAAATTCGAGATCTCATACTGCATATATCCTTTAGATGGAAGATATGATTCAAAGAGCTCAGTCATTCGAAGCTCTTCATCTTCATCCGGGAGAAAGATGGTCTTCTCTCCCCGCTCACGTCTCTCTTCGTCCTCATGATACATAGAAAAAAACGGAGTCCCCTCTTCGATCTGAAGATCATAGACGCTTATATGTTCAGGGGCAAGCGATACAGTAAAGGACAATGTCTTTTTAAATGATTCTTCGGTCTGCCCCGGAATCGCTGTGATAAGATCAATATTTATATTTTTATATCCGGCCTCTCTTGCCATATCGTATGACATCAGAAATTGATTCCTGTCATGGATCCTGCCAAGAGTCTTTAATTCGCTGTTATCAGCTGATTGAAGACCTATCGACAGTCGGTTTACGCCGGCTTCTCTGTACTTTTTCAGCTTCTCCTTCGAAGCCGTCCCTGGGTTCATCTCAATTGTAACTTCGGCATCGTCCATCAGATTGAATGCCATTCTGACGGAAGCCATAAGACCCGATATTTCTTCTCCGGAAAGAAGGCTCGGAGTACCGCCTCCTATAAATACAGATGATACCTTTACGGGCTTATCCTCGGACAGAAGAGAGCCGAAATATTTGATCTCGTTTTTCAGGGCAGAAATATATTTCTCTTTAACTTCGTCAGAAAAACTTCCTGATATGAAGTCGCAATAGAGACATTTCCTTACACAGAAAGGTATATGAAGATAGACTTCTATGGTTTCTTCCATCATTCTTCATCCAGCTTCAAAACGCTCATGAAGGCTTCTTGAGGGATCTCAACTGAGCCGATCTCCCTCATTCGCTTCTTTCCTTCCTTCTGCTTCTCCAGAAGCTTTTTCTTTCTGGTGATGTCGCCGCCGTAGCATTTAGCAAGAACATCTTTCCTATATGCTCTTATCGTCTCACGGGCAATGATCTTCGATCCGACAGCAGCCTGAATCGGTATTTCGAACTGCTGACGTGGAATATTCTCTTTCAGCTTTTCACACATTTTTCTTGCCCTCTCGTATGCCGTTCCCTTGAATACGATAAAGGACAGGGCATCCACGGCTTCCTTATTTACAAGGATGTCCAGCTTTACAAGGTCGGATTTTCTGTATCCCTTGAATTCATAATCAAAGGAAGCATATCCCCTGGAACGCGATTTCAATACGTCGAAGAAATCGTAGATAATCTCATTCAATGGAAGGTCGTACTTCAGAAGTGCTCTGGTCTTTTCAACATATTCCATGCTTATGTATTCTCCACGCCGTTCCTGACAGAGATCCATGACAGGTCCTATATAATCGGATGTCACCATGATCTCAGCCGATACGACGGGTTCTTCCATATAATCGATCTCCGACGGATCCGGCAGATTTGACGGGTTGGTAAGTTCTATCACTTCGCCGTCAGTCTTATGGACACGATATACAACTCCGGGCGCCGTCGTCACCAGATCCAGATCATATTCCCTCTCCAGTCTCTCCTGAACCACTTCGAGGTGCAATAGACCGAGAAAACCGCATCTGAATCCAAAACCAAGCGCAAGGGATGTCTCAGGTTCAAAGAAAAGCGACGCGTCATTCAGCTGCAGTTTTTCCAGAGCATCCCTTAGATCCGGATACCTCGCGCTGTCGGAAGGATAAAAACCGCAGAAAACCATGGGATTCACCTTCTTGTAACCCGGCAGAGCCTCCTTTGCAGGGTTGTCACGATTTGTGACAGTATCGCCGACTCTGGCGTCTCCTATATTCTTGATCGATGCCGTCAGATATCCAACCATGCCTGCTGTCAGTTCATCACAGGGTATCAGCTTCCCGGCTCCGAAGTAGCCTGTCTCTACGACCTGCTCCTCTGCACCGCTGGCCATGAATTTTATTACGTCTCCCGGTCTCACGCTGCCGTTCTTCACACGGATAAATACGATAACTCCCCGGTAGCTGTCATATATGCTGTCAAAAATAAGAGCCTGGAGCGGAAGCGAGCTGTCGCCTGAAGGCGCTGGCAGATCTGAAACTATGTGCTCAAGGACTTCTTCGCAATTTAATCCTGTCTTTGCCGAGATCCTTGGAGCATTCGAGCAGTCAAGTCCTATCACATCCTCGATTTCCTTAGCCGTGCGGTCAGGATCGGCACTTGGAAGATCTATCTTATTTATAACCGGCAGCACTTCCAGATCATGATCTATCGCCATATATACATTGGCCAGCGTCTGCGCCTCCACTCCCTGGGCGGCATCGACTACAAGGATCGCGCCGTCGCAGGCAGCCAGGCTTCTTGAGACTTCATAATTAAAATCAACATGTCCCGGAGTATCTATAAGATTAAAGATATATTCCTCTCCGTCAGAAGCATGATATATAAGTCTCACTGCCTGAGACTTTATTGTAATGCCCCGCTCTCTTTCGAGATCCATATTATCAAGCACCTGATCCTGCATTTCGCGCTTGGTAAGAGTGCCTGTCATCTCAATAAGCCTGTCGGCGAGCGTTGACTTGCCATGGTCAATATGAGCGATTATGCAGAAATTTCTGATGTGCGAATTATCTGATTTCAAATTCTTTATCTCCTGTTCATTACCCGGTCACTGCTAAAATATTATACACTAAAACTTCCCACATCAATAATGAAATCTTCGTTGCAAAGGATTCAATGAATCTTGCCAAGAAATGCACAGATGGTGGCGAGCATTGTGTTTTTCGTCGTGAGCGAGCACGCTAGCTGCGGCTCGGTTGACAATCGTTCAAGCAGAAATGCTTCCTTGTAATATACTTGTGAGCCACCACTGTGACATCTCTTGGCAAAAAGCGAATGAATCCTTGCAACGAAGATGATCTATGTAACATCACTTCGTGATGTTACATTAAATGTGGGAAGTTTCAGTTATACATTTGAATCCAAGCATTTGTAATAAAAACTTTCCCAAGATAGATTTCACCCGTCAATCCGGCAAGAAACATCTTGACACGGACAGAAGCTGCAAGTAAAATATTCATTGTGCCTCATCGGACTGTCCGTGTCCGGATCTGATCTGGCGCGCGATAAAAATATTTATTTCCGGAGGTGAATAAAGTGGCAAATATCAAGTCTGCTAAAAAGAGAATCGTAACCAGCGCAAAGAGAGCAGAGCGCAACAAGGCAATCCGTTCTTCTGTAAAGACATATATTAAGAACGTGGAAGCTGCTGTAGCAGCAGGCAACAAGGAAGAAGCCGAGAAGGCTCTTACAGTTGCGATCTCCGCAATCACAAAGGCTGAGCATAAAGGTCTTTATCACAAGAACAACGCAGCCAACAAGGTATCGCGTCTTACAAAAGCTGTAAATAAGCTCGCGTAATATTGTGAAATTTTCCCGTGTCTGTCCGTCATTCAGACACGGGTTATTTTTTTGCAGCAATACTTTATGAAAAGCGTCTCCACGCCTATCTCCGGATCCACCCTTCCGGTCTTTGCGTCAGTCTCCAGATCTGCCGCGTCAAGAAGAAGATCATTCAACTCTTCGGTACTGAAATTTCTCACCTTGCCAAGATTCTTCTTCACCTTCCATTCATCTATATTCATTCTTTTCGCGATCGAACCGTAATCAAGATGCTCATCCTGCATATTTCTCATGGCTGCCGTCCTTCTGAATGTTGTTACGACAGCGGAAATAAAACCGATTGGATCAGTGCGGTTGTCAAGAAGCGTACGGTAGAGCCCCATCGTCTTTCCAATGTCTCTTTCCGCAATCGCATCTATCACGGAAAATATCTGCTCTTCCGATATTCCTGAAGTCATAAGACAAACATCCTCATATTCAATGGTCTTTTTATCGCTGCAGTACGAAATAAGTTTATTCATTTCATTGCTCATAAGATCCATGGAGGATTTGGTCCTGCCGAGAAATTCCTGCCAGGCGTTTCTTGTGATTGAAAGACCGGACTCTTTTATTCTCCCGCTCAGCCATGTCCAGAGATCCTTATCGGAAAGCATCTCCATATCACATATAATGCCGTTATTCTTCACCGCCGTATACATCTTTGTATTTTTTCTGACGTTGGTCTCATTGAAAATAAGGATGGCACTCTCGTTGATATTACTTATATATGACGCAAGCTTATCGCATGTGCCAGTGAAAAAACCTGAGTCTTCGATAAGAATCACCCTGTATCTTGCCATGAATGGCAGAGTTTCAGCAAGATCTATAATCATGCCGGGATCAGGATTCTCGCTTACTATCCTGGTGAAATTCAAATCATCACCGGGCGTCGTGACCTTTGATAAAAGGAGATCTCTGTAGGTTCTCCTGAGATAGTCCTCTTCTCCGCATATAAGATAAGAATTATGGAATTTTCCAGCTCTTATGTCCTTTTCAATCCCGTTTGCTACCATTATTTTCCTCCGGAAAACCCGTATTTTTTCATGCCGGATGTCATCTTAAACGACCCGTCAGACAGTATATAGGCGCACTCTATTCCGTCCATCTTCTCTGCCTTCTCGATTCCCTTATCGGAGCCAAGTACAAAAAGCACGGTGGACAAGGCGTCTCCGTCAACGGATTTTTTACTTATTACCGTAACAGATTTTATTCCGTTTTCCTCAGGATATCCTGTTCCTGTATCTATAATATGATGATATATCTTTCCGTTCTTTTTAAAATACCGCTCATATATTCCGCTTGTCACCACAGACTTATCTGATACCGCTACTTCAGTAACTGTTGTTCCCTCGGACGCGAAAGGTTCCTGTATGCCGATCCGGTAATGAGATCCATCAGGCTTGTCTCCGATTACAAGCACATTTCCCCCCAGATTAATAAGCGCCGACGGGACATGGTGTTTTTTAAGATAGGATTTCATCCTATCAGCAATATAGCCCTTGGCGATTCCACCAAGATCTATCATGGCGTCGGGATTTTTTAATGTGACCTTATTTCCGTCAATCAAGACATTCCTGTAATCCACGGTAGAGAGTGCTTCCTTTACAAGGTCATCTGACGGGATTTCCTTTTTCTCTCTGGCCTTCTCCCAGACTGATGTAAGTCTCCCGATCGTGATATCAAATGCTCCATCAGATATGGCGCTGTACTTAAGACCGTCTCTGATAATCTTTGCCGTATCGTCTGATACGTTTACCGGCTGTCCCTTGGCATGATTTATCCTCCATATGTCAGATGACTTCTTATTCATCGAGAAAAGCCTGTCGAACCTGTCCGCCATTGAAAAACAATGATCCACCTCATCAGAATAGCGCCTGTCGTAAACCGTGATCGAAATCAGCGTATCAAAATAAGCGCCGCTCTTAGTGACAGGTTCAGTCGAACCGGGAACAGAGCAAGATACAAGTCCTGTAACTATAGTGATCATGCAGGCTGCCGCCAGCGCTTTTTTTAATAATCTTTTCATAACCCGAAATCCACTCTTTACTTTATATTTTAATTGACATAGGGCTCTGCCGCAGGATTTTTTCTCCGGTATTTATTCTGATGCTGCCGTGATCTTTAGTTGACATACGGCTCTGCCACAGGTGTCTTACCTCCGGTATTTATTCTGATGCTGCCGTGATCCATAGTACATATCGACAGGGCATTGATTTCAGAAAACCGCTTAAGGGTCTCCCTGCCGGGATGTCCGTAACGGTTATTAATTCCGGCGGAGATCACTGCTATTTCGGGAGTCGCCGCTCTTAAAAGTTCCATGCAGTTCGAGCCGTCTGAGCCATGATGACCGGCCTTTATTACATCGATATTTTTGACCCGGTATCTTGACAGAAGATCCTTCTCAGCCTTCTCTGAGAGGTCTCCGGTGAACAAGGCTCTCATATTTCCCGTATCATAAATAAAGGAAAGACACAAATCGTTCCTGTCAGACGCGGACGTATTTGCCGCCGGATAGATGAAGCTTATTGAGCCACCATCAAACCTTATGGCATCTCCCGGCAGCGCGTAAGAGATTTTCACGCCTCTTTTCTCTGCAAGAGAACGAAGATCCGCCCAGTCATCATCATCAGGAATATTCTTTGCCACCACCAGGTTTCTTATCTTATATCCGCCTTCAAGCGCCTCCTTAAGTCCTGATATATGGTCATTATCCACATGCGATACTATCCAGTAGTCCACTCTGCCTATGCTGTGATATTTAAGATACGGAATTATCCTGTATTTACCTACGGATGAAACATCGGATGAACCTCCGTCAACCATCACCGAAGTCCCGCTCTCTCTGATGAAGATTCCGTCTCCCTGCCCCACGTCAAGAAAATCTATCCGGTCTTCATTTCTGACCGGAATAAATACGAGGGCAGCCGAGAAAACCAGTATCAGCATATATCTCCAGCGGAAACCCGATTTCATAACATAAATAAATACCGCTGCCAGAACATACGATAATATAAGTATCATAACATAAACAGCGCCTGTTACAAGTCTGGAGCCGGGCAGTAAGAGGGTTTTGTCAGCTGAGGCTTCCATGAGATAAAGCATGAAATGACAAGGCATAAAGAGAAACTTAAAAGGGATAAATAAATTAATAAGTCCGGCAGCAAACCCGCAAATGATAAGTAAAGGAAACATTGGGATCAAAAAGAGATTAAGTAAAAAAACGAACGTTGGCACCTCGTGGAAAAAGTAAGCCGTGACAGGAAAAAGCGAAAGTTCCATTACAAGAGTTCCTATAAATCCCGATATGATCCTGTCTTTTATTGACGGAGTATATGAAAGCCCATGTTCCGTCCTTATCTTTTTTTCCCAGAGTGTCCGTTTCTTTTTGATATAAGCATAGGACACAGGTCCTGCAATAAGATTTACCAGGCACACCGCTGTATACGACAAAATAAGACCTGTATCCCCTATCATTAGAGGATTGATCAATAGCTCCAGGGAAAGTGCCACCGCCATGGCAGAAACCATATCGTATCTTTTCTTCATAGTCACGGCAGATACCATTAGAATAAACATAATGACAGCGCGGTATGTAGCTGCCGATCCCCCGCAGATGCTGCCGTAGATGACTGCAATAAGTGATGAAATAATACCTCCGGATATTATTCCTCCCCGAAGCCTGACGCATTTATAAGCGCCCTTAGCTATGACTGATATATGGGTTCCTGAAATTGCAAGAAGATGGATGATGCCCGCCATCCTGAAAAGATCATATGTCTCATCGTCAAGGCTGCTCTTGTCTCCGAGCAGCATAGAAGAGAGAAGCGGTCCCTCCTCACCGGGAAGAGCAGATTCAAAGGCACCTGTCATTCTCGTCCTGAATCTGAAAAAAAGTCTCCGGAAAGACAGACCCGGCCGGTAAATCACAGTCACATCAGCTTTTCTGATAATACAGGATTCCATCCTGTTCCTGTGATAGGTCCTGGCGTCAAACATGCCGTCACATTTTGCAGGTTCGAATAAAGTCCTTCTTCCTCTTACCTTCACATAATCTCCGGGAAGAGCCGGAGTCTCATATGTCTTCACGGAAACATTCAACAGATCTGTCCCGTCAGCTTTTGCATCCTTTACTATTAGAGAGACCCCGTCATCGCTGTCATATCTTTGTTTTACATATCCCCTTATCTCTCCGTATCCCTTATAAGATATGGCTCTGTCGATCCTTTTTGAATCGAGAAAACACCTTATCATTCCAAAGACAGCGATCATTACCGTAAAGATAATAAGAGAAGCCCTGCTTCTCTTCTCGCGGGGTCTGCACGGCATTAAAAGAAGTCCTGCGATCACGGCGATCACAGGCAAAATAAAAATTATTCGCCCTGTTGCGGTAAAGAGGATAGCGAACATCAAGGCAAGAGCCGGATAAACGGCGGGTCTTTTGACCATGTCATAGCCTCTAGTCGGTAAATTAACTTCCTAAAACTTCCCAAATTTCACTATTGATTTTGGAAGCTTTTTTATTTATTGATTACATTTGTGTCATTTTTCTCGAAGAGCGTTCCTTCATGTCCTCTCAATGAGAGATTCGATCCGTTCTCCGATATCTGCACTCTGTTGATTCCGTAGAGATCCGTCAGAGAATCAACAATTGAATAAACGCAGGCTTCTTCAGTAACATCATTATTCTTCGAAGATATATCGGAATCGAAATTCACATAGCATACTCCGTCAGCTACAGCAAGCGAGCTTACCTGAATTCCCGACGGCAGGGCAGGTCTTGCGTTTTTCACTTCGGGATTCTTCTTTAAATAATCGATGACCACTCTGGCTATATGAATATTACTGGAATAAGTAACCTTCTTCTTTACTTTATGAAGTCTCGTCCCGTCCCTGTCAGGATAATACAAGGTAATGTCAGCGCTCTGAACAGGAGAATCCTTTCCCGCCATGCTCATGACAAAAGTATTATCATCCATCATGCGGCCTGATATTCCCGATGCAGATACAAGATCTGTGTGATCCACCTGGAATGTGACGGTCTTCACGCCTTTTACCTGAAGAAGCGTCTTCACAATGGCAGCTCTCATAAGAGTCTCGTCAGTCCCCGTGACAGTCATATATGACCTGGTAAAAGATACGGTCAGATTGCCGCTTTCTTTATCATACAAAGTGTCCTGAACATTTACGCCATTTGGAATGGGGCGGGTCATGTCGGATTTTTCAGTTTTGTCTCCGAGAAGATCCAGAATCTCATCAGTCATCTTTGACCTGTCCTTTGACTTTGGATAATATTCCTCGGTAGCAAGACCTGTATGGTCTGCATTTATGTCATACAGCACATAGGTCTTTTCAGTTTTTTTCTTCTGTGACGAACCTGAGCAAGACATAAGTACAAGCGAAAGAGACAGAGAAAGCAGAGCGATGATTTTATGACAATGCTTCATTTCGTCCCCTCCTCTATGTATTTAAGCGGCAGACGGACATCGAATTCCGTGCCAGAGCCTTGAATAGAACTTACCTTAATTTCACCATGATGGAGCATGATTACATTCCAGGTAATGGCAAGTCCCAGCCCGGTCCCGCCTATCTCTCTTGAATGGGACTTATCGACTCTGTAGAATCTCTCAAAAATATGATCGATAGAGTCCGCGGGAATACCTATTCCGGAATCCTCGACTTTTATATAGCAGTATCTGTGGTCAGCATTCAAAGAAACATGGACGAAGCCGCCGGAATGGTTATATTTTATTCCATTCTCCACCAGATTCATGAGGGCAAGATTCAGCTTGGTCTCATCGGCTTCAACCGTCACCGGACGGAAACTCTCAAGTACCATATCCACTTCGGATTTCTCGGCAAGCGGCTTCAGCATTTTTAAGAGATGCTCAAGCATATCATTCATAATGACAGGCGCGATATTCATTGACACTCCTGCTCTGTCTAGTCTTACAAGAGAAAGAAGGTCGTTTATCACGCTGTTTTCTCTGTCTATTTCATGGGTGATATCCTTCATGAAGTCTCTGTAAATCTCTATCGGAGCGCCGTCTCCCATTGAGTTGATGGAATCTGCAAGCACCTTCATGGACGCGAGCGGCGTCTTCAGCTCATGCGAGACATTTGAAACAAATTCAGATCTCGATGCATCGATTTCCTTCATCTTGCGATGATATTCGTTGAATTCATGAATAAGCTGACGGATCTCGGTATAGGAAAGCTCAGGCATACTTTCTGTCGCCGGATCTTCCCTGGCTTTCACTATGCCTTCAGTTGTTTTTTTCACAGGACTTACCACGCGGTCAGAAATAAATATAGCCAGAAGGACTGACACGAAAAACAGGATAAAGAGGATCTCAAGCGCCACATCGCGCATAAAAGAAAGGTTATTGGCAATATAGAGCTCAGACCTTATGATCATAAGCGCGCCTGAGAATTTCCCGTTCGCATCGCTTTTAAGTATGGCAGAGCCATCGGGAGTGACTACCTGGTTTCTGTCCGCAGACTTGGAATTATCTATTCTTGTAAATGATGGTATGGGAACTGTAACTATTATGCATTGATTTTTCCGGTCAAAATATGAAACCGTCTCGCCATTTACGGCACGGACAGCATCTGACCAGAGAATCTGTCTGCCCGCATCTACTCCGTAGGTATCGTATACGATCCCAAGAGATGAATTTATAACCATGATCCTGCCGCCGTTGGCATTGCCGATGGCAGTAAATTCAGCAGTGAGATAATCCAGGTCAGGATTCTCCATAAATCCTGTGGTGGCGATCTGGTTGTTCAGAGTCTGAGCCTGTGAGATCACTGCAGAAATATCACTCTCCGTCTGCTTTTTTTCATAGATAATAAGCGCTACTTTCGTCAGTATCAGAGCCGGTATTGCTGACGAAAGAAATACGATCAGAAATATTCGAAACCTGAGGCTCCTCAGATATCCGGAAATTGAAAGTTTCACTTTATTCTTCCTCGTCAAGGCTGATAATAATAACCAACACCCCACTTGGTATGAACATAACGCGGTTCGCTCGGATTCGGCTCAAGCTTTTCCCTGAGTCTTCTCACATGAACATCCACCGTGCGTGCGTCTCCCGGATAGTCAGCTCCCCAGACTGCCTTCAAAAGATCGTCCCTGTCATAGACCTTTCCGGGATTTTTTACGAGAAGATAAATCATATCGAATTCACGTCCGGTGAGATTTATTTCCTTGGACTTAACGAATATCCTCCGGCTCTCGGTATCAATCTTTATATCCCCGCTCTCAAGGATCCCGGAACCGGCCGCATGCTCAGCTGATGTCCGTCTGATTATTGCCTTGATTCTGGCCTTTACCTCCAGAATATTAAAAGGTTTTGTAATATAATCGTCTGCACCGTACTCCAGTCCCAGAATCTTATCCATATCATCGGATCTGGCAGTAAGCATGATGATAGGAACCTTGGAAAATTCCCTGATTCTCTGACATACTTCAAAGCCATTCATTTTCGGAAGCATGACATCAAGGAGGATCATATCATAATGATTCTCCTCAGCTCTCTTTAAAGCTTCCTCTCCATCGTATGCGCAGTCCACATCCATTCCGTCCTGCTCCAGGGAAAATCTGATACCCTTTACGATAAGTTTTTCATCATCTACTACAAGTACTTTTCTGGCCATAATATTCTTAATCCACAGTTACCTTATCTTTTATCTTATTGTACATGCCTTCCTTAATTCCGGGTACATTCATAAGATCCTCGGCCGACTGAAAGGGACCGGACTCATTCCTGTATGACAAAATATCAGAGGCCTTCGCATCTCCTATGCCCGGAAGCGTCTTCAGTTCATCAGCCGAAGCGGAATTAAGATTTACCTTCCCATCCTGTGACTGAGCGGAAGATAAAGCTTCAGCTGATGTGCGTATCTTTATCTTCTGTCCGTCCTTCAGAAAAGCAGCCTGATTTATGTCATCGAGGCAGGCGTCATCCGTGCATCCGCCTGCTGCCGCTATGGCATCACAGACCCTGGAATCGGGCTTTACATGGTATACTCCGGGCGAAGCCACGGCTCCTGATACCTCGACTATCCATTCCGAAGCTGGAGTGTCACTGCTGTCTTTTGACGCTTCACTTACGACGCCATTGCTTTTTCCGGCATCAAAATATGATCTGCCGGAGCAGGCGCTTATGAGGCATGCCGATAGCAGTATTAAAGCAATACAACTTTTCTTTATTAAATTCATAGGCTCTCCTTTCTCTAAGAAAGGATAAACCTGCTGCCTTCAATATATTCTAGCTTGAAAAGTAAAATATTACAATATAGTTTCAAAAATATTGCAATTCAATCAAATTCTTTAAGTGTGGCATCCAGTATGCTTATTCCTTCGTCTATATCCTCTTTTGTCATGACAAGCGGCGGAAGAAGCCTCAGCACATTTCCTCCGGCCGAGAGTGTGACGAGACCATTTGAAAGAGCTTCTGCTACCACTGCGACTGATTTTACATCCTCACGGATCACAAGTCCCTGCATGAATCCCATGCCGCGGCGGGATAGGACTGACGGATGACTCGATACCAGTTCATCGAGTCTTGCCTCGAAATGAGGAGTCAGAGCCTTTACATGTCCGGGAATATCCTTCTCCTCCATGATATCTATAACTTTAGAAACGGCTGCGCTTACGAGGGGATTGCCGCCGTATGTGGAACCGTGATCGCCCGGTTCTAGTGAAGAAGAAGCTACCTTTTCCGTCACAAGAAACGCGCCTACGGGCACTCCGCAGCCCAGAGCCTTTGCGCTGGCCACTATATCAGGCTTCACTCCGTAATTCTGCCATGCGAAATACGCGCCGGTCCTTCCCATTCCGCACTGGACTTCGTCTAAAATCAAAAGCATATCTCTTTCATCGCAGAGGGCGCGGACTTTTCTTAAGAATTCAGGATCAGCAGGATGTATGCCGCCTTCGCCCTGAACTGTCTCCATAAGAATCGCGCAGGTCTTGTCATCGCAGGCTGCCTTTACGCTGTCGAAATCATTATATTGGGCAAAATGCACTCCGCCCATCAGCGGATAAAAAGGTGTCCTGTAATGATCTGTTCCTGTAGCAGAGAGGGCTCCCACAGTTCTTCCATGGAAACTGTTCTGCATGGCTACTATCTCGTCACCTGCCGCCCCGTCTCTTTTATAAGCATATTTCTTGGCGGTCTTTATTGCTCCCTCGATTGCTTCCGCGCCGCTGTTGGTGAAAAAGACGCGATCCATTCCGGAAACCTTTACCAGCTTTTTTGCAGCCTCTTCCATAGGTTCGCTGTAGAAAAGGTTCGAGATATGGGTGATGCGGTCGATCTGATCCTTAAGTGCATCCTTATAAGGCTCTACATTGTAACCCAGCGCCATTACACCTATTCCTGAGGCGAAGTCAAGATATTCCTTTCCGTCCATGGAATAAAGCCTTACTCCTTCGCCGTGATCAAAAACTACAGGAAACCTGTTGTATACGTGGATCAGTGTCTTCTCGGCACTTTCCATTACTTCTTTTTCTGTCATTCCCATGCTCCTTATAAAAATTAATTAAAACTTCCCACTTCTCATTAACATTCTTTTAACATTCTTCGTTGCAAGGATTCATTCGCTTTTTGCCAAGAGATGTCACAGTGGTGGCGAATTTTCAATATTAATATTTTCCTGAATATCTCTCGGTATTATCACCGATAAGCGCAGTTCCGATTCCTTCGTTTGTAAATATCTCCAGCAGCAGGCAGTGAGCAATTCGCCCGTCCAGGATATGCACCCGGCTAACTCCCTTCTCCACGGCATCAATGCAATTTCTGAGTTTCGGCAGCATACCGCCTTTCACCATGTCATCAGCTATAAGCTGTTTTGCCTCCGATACACTGAGTTCTGAGATAAGAGTCGACTTGTCATGAGGATCTCTGCACAAGCCGTCGATATCGGTGAGAAACGCCAGCTTCTCGGCGCGAAGCGACTCGGCTATTGCGCTTGCCGCGTCGTCAGCGTTTATGTTATATGATTCATAATTATCATCAAAGCCGATAGGACATACTATAGGCAGAAAATCCTTCTCAAGGAGATCCGTGAGGACTTTCGTGTTTACTTCTGCCACTTCTCCCACATATCCTATATCCCTGCCGCCGGAAAGTTTCTTTTTCACCTTGAGCATTCCGCCGTCCTTGCCGCTTATTCCCACGGCGTGCACTCCGAGCGACTCGACCATCTGCACAAGGGATTTATTCACATGGTTCAAAACCATCTCGGCTATCTCCATGGTCTTTTTGTCAGTAACACGAAGGCCGTTTACAAATTCCGGCTCGATCCCTGCCATGGTACACCACTTCGATATGGCCTTGCCCCCGCCGTGCACGATTATGGGCTTGAATCCTACCAGTTTTAATAGCGTCACATCCTGTATCACGCTCTTTTTCAGAGTCTCGTCTGTCATGGCTGATCCGCCGTACTTTATTACTATTACCTTCCTGTTGAAACGCTGAATATAAGGAAGCGCCTCCACCAGCACGCTTGCCTTCTCCATTACCTCATGCATATTAGAATTGTCCATCTTTTTCTTCTTTCCTTCTATCGTAAAAATAATCTCACCCGTCAGCTTCTGTAGTCCGCGTTTATCTTCACATAATCATAAGTAAGATCGCAGCCCCATGCCGTAGCTGATGAAGTTCCGGACTTCATATCCGCGATTATTATTACCTTTTCTGACTTCATTATCTCAGTTGCCTTATCCTCACTGTAAGGAAGAGCTGTTCCGTTTTCGATGAGCTTGATCTTGCCGTTTTTGCTTTCCATATAGAGATCGACCTTGTCGGGATCAAACCTGGCTCCCGAATAACCGAGAGCGCAGAGGATCCTTCCCCAGTTCGCGTCTCTGCCAAAAACAGCTGCCTTGGTAAGATTGGATGTGATCACAGATTTCGCGAGAGTCCTTGCATCCTTCTCATTTTCTGCATTCTCCACCCGGCACTCGATAAGAGTCGTAGCTCCCTCGCCGTCTCCCGCCATCTGAATGCAGAGGTCATGCATCACTGAAAAAAGAGCTTCCTTAAAAGCATCGAAGTCGGCCCCCTCTGTGTCAATGAGGTCATTCTTTGCCATTTGGTTTGCCAAGACGACACAGGTATCATTTGTGGATGTGTCGCCATCTACAGAAATCATATTGAATGTATCGCGGACATCAGCTTTAAGCGCCTTTTCTATCATGGCAGAAGACACAGCGCAGTCAGTAGTGATAAAGCAAAGCATGGTTCCCAGATTCGGATGGATCATGCCGGCGCCCTTTGTCATGCCGCCTATATGGCAGGTCCTGCCGCCTGCAGTGAAGGAATAAGCCGATTCCTTTTCGTGAGTATCGGTAGTCATTATAGCCTTTGCCGCCATATTGCCGGCTTCCGGTGATGAATCAAGTCCTTTGGAGAGTGCCTCCACTCCCTTTTTCACCTTGTCAAGAGGAAGTGACATACCTATCACGCCTGTAGAAGAAAGAAGAACGGAATCGGGAGAAATATTAAGGCATTTGCCTGTAAAAACCGCCGTCTCCCTGCATTTCCGAAGGCCGTCAGCTCCCGTGCAGGCATTTGCTATGCCGGCGTTTATCACTACGGATCTGATCCCTGCATCCTTATCTATCATTTCTCTGTCATACTGAACCGGAGCTGCCTTTACAACATTTGTTGTAAATACTCCCGCAGCATTACAAGGTGCCTCGGAATAAATCATGGCCATATCGTCACGGTCTTTATATTTTATTCCTGCTGCTGTATGAGCTGCCTTAAAACCAAGTGCTGCGGTCACTCCGCCATTTATTTTTTCCATAATTATATTCTCCTTTCAGGCATAGAACCTGATAAAATTATATTTTCCTTTCAGGCATTGAACCTGGTTATATTCTTATCATTCAGGACAAATTCATAGATATTGAAGTCTTCACGTTTCTTCCAGCCTTCCGCGTTCCAGAAGCGGTTGCCGATCTCGTTCGTTCTGAAAGCCTCGAGAGAAATCTTTGACACATGCTCTTTCTGGAGGGCTCTCATGGCGAAGAGGACCATGGCTTTTCCTATACCGCGGTTTCTCTGATCTTCCCGAACACATACATGGTAGAAGCAGGCTGTCCTTCCGTCGTGTCCGCAGAGGATCGATCCGACTATTTCGTCGCCAAGAGTGGCTACTACCGAGCAGCCCGGGTTCCGGTCCAGAAAGCGCATGACTCCTTCGCGCGAGTCGTCAATGGAGCGGATTCCGAAGCCGTGGATCGACATCCAGAGGGAATGCACCTTTTCAAAATCATCAGGACTCATCGCCCTTATCACATATTGTATTTCATCCATAGTCTTCCATCCGTTAATCTCTATCTCATCAAATCCGATTTTATTCAACGTGACTCGGCTCTGTCCTATGTCGTGAACAAAAGCCCCTAAAAAACATTTGAGACTCCGGTATCATATAATATTTACTGACATAAGAAGTCATCGATAAAAGCATGAATCTTCTCGCAGTCTCGATTCTGCAAGATTATACAACTATCATTCGGCAGAATCAAGTGTTCTTTGACGAGATTTGCAGTTTTATGCACAATATTTGTATAAATTTGCACTTGCAGTAGACTCTTTACTGTTGTATATTCTTTAGAGCGAATATTAATTCATTGATTGCCTCGTGTAATCAATGAAGAAAACAGGTACTTTCGGCACTCATTTTATTATATGGAAAGAAGGATTTTATGGCAAAAGAAAAAGTAGTTCTGGCGTATTCAGGCGGTCTCGACACCACAGCCATCATCCCCTGGCTCAAGGAGAATTACGGATACGATGTTATCTGCTGCTGCGTTGACGTAGGTCAGGGCGAGGAGCTCGACGGACTGGATCAGCGCGCCAAGATGTGCGGAGCATCCAAACTTTATATAGAAGATATCACAGATGATTTTGCCGAAAACTATATTGTCCCCTGCGTCCAGGCAGACGCTGTATACGAAAACAAATATCTCCTCGGCACATCCATGGCTCGTCCCGGAATTGCAAAGAAGCTGGTGGAGATAGCAAGAAAAGAAAATGCCGTCGCCATCTGCCACGGCGCAACCGGAAAGGGCAACGACCAGATCAGATTCGAGCTCGGCATCAAGGCTCTCGCGCCTGATATCAAGATAATAGCTCCCTGGCGTGACGACAAATGGACTCTCCAGTCCCGTCAGGATGAGATCGACTACTGCAAGGCTCACGGCATCCATCTTCCATTTTCCACAGACCAGTCCTACAGCCGCGACAGGAATCTCTGGCACATCTCCCATGAGGGACTTGAGCTTGAGGATCCGTCTTGCGAGCCTGATTACGACCATCTGCTTGTACTTACCACTCCTCCTGAGGAGGCTCCGGATGAACCTGAATATGTCACAATGACATTCGAATCCGGTGTTCCCGTATCTGTAAACGGTCACAAGATGAAGCCTGCTGATATCATCCGTGAGCTCAACCGTCTCGGCGGCAAGCATGGAATCGGAATCATCGACATAGTCGAAAACAGGGTCGTCGGAATGAAGAGCAGAGGCGTCTATGAGACTCCCGGCGGCACCATTCTTATGGAAGCACATAAGCAGCTCGAAGAGCTCATTCTTGACAGAGACACCATGGCAGTACATAAGGATCTGGGCAATAAGCTTGCCGAGGTCGTCTACGAGGGTAAATGGTTCACGCCTCTCCGCGAATCCATAGAAGCCTTCGTAAAGACAGATCAGAAATACGTCACAGGCGAAGTCAAATTCAAGCTCTATAAAGGCAATATAATAAAGGCAGGAGAGACCAGTCCTTACTCTCTCTACAACGAATCGCTCGCATCCTTCACCACGGGAGATCTCTACGATCACCACGATGCCCAGGGATTTATCACCCTCTTCGGTCTGCCGCTCAAGGTCAGAGCCATGAAGATGCGTGAGGTTGAGACAAACTCGAAATCAGAGACAAAATAATATAAAAAAGCCGGCGCTTGATGGCGCCGGCTTTTTAATTGTCGTTATTCGGTTTCCCCAGAAAGATATACGGCGTGGCCTGATAGACATAGTAGTTGAGCCAGTTAGTATACATGGCGTTTGCCATGGCTCTCCACTGCATGACCGGTCTTTTCTCCGGATCATCGTCAGGATAATAGTTGACGGGGATGTCTATGTCGAGTCCCTTCGCGATATCCCTTTTATACTCCTTATCCAGAGTCATCCTGTCATACTCGGGATGCCCCATCACAAATATCTGGCTGCCATCATCATTCATGCATAGAAATGTACCCACTTCATTCGACTCAGCCAGAGTGATCAGATCCGGATGCCGTCTGATATCATCCGAATCTACCTCTGTGTTTCTCGAATGCGGCGCCATAAAATAATCGTCAAAGCCTCTTACCAGCGGTACTCTTCTGTGCATCACCTTATGAGCATAGACGCCGAACACCTTGCGTGGCAGAAGATGTTTATTTATACCATAATGATAATAGAGCCCGGCCTGGGCGCCCCAGCAGAGATGAAGAGTCGATGTAACATGAGTCTTTGACCATTCCATGACATGACAGATCTCATCCCAGTAGTCCACTTCCTCATAAGGCATCTTCTCGACAGGAGCTCCTGTAATGATCATGCCATCATAAAATCTGTTCTCCACATCATCGATCGTGAGATAAAACTGATTCAGATGGCTCTTCGACACATTCTTTGCTATATGGCTCTTCATGGCAAGAAAAGTCACGTTCACCTGAAGCGGAGTATTTGAAAGCATGCGAAGAAGATGCAGCTCAGTATCCTCCTTGAGTGGCATCAGATTTACAATGGCTATGGAGAGCGGACGGATGTCCTGGTGCATGGCCTTGTCCTTCTCCATTACAAATATATTTTCTTTTTCAAGAATCGCATTTACCGGCAGATCACTGTCTGTACAGATAGGCATTATGAAGCCTCCTTTTCTATCAGCCGATCAGATCCATAAGTTCTTTCTCGGATATGACTCTGACGCCGAGCGCGTTTGCTTTATCAAGCTTCGATCCGGCATTCTCACCGCAGAGCAGAAAATCCGTCTTTTTTGAAACAGAAGATGTGACCTTGCCTCCGTTTTTCTCAATAAGAGCCGCGGCCTCGTCCCGCTTCATGTCCGGGAGAGTCCCCGTGATTACAAATGTCTTTCCCTGAAGCTTATCTCCTTCTGACACCATACGGCCTGACATGTTCAGTCCGTATTCCTTAAGTAAAGCAATGACCTTCAGATTTTCCTCCTGATGAAAATATTCAAAAATCCCGTCAGCTGTCACCTGACCTATATCATCAGCGGTCGTAAGCAGATCCGCATCCGAAGAGATGATGCCGTCTATGGAACCAAACCTGTCAATAAGCGACTTGGCTGTTGATTTCCCTACATTCGGTATTCCAAGGCCTGTAAGAAGTCTGTAGGCATCATTACTTTTTGAATCCTCGATCGCCGATAAAAGCTTATCGGTATTGGTTTCCTTTCCTACTATCCTCTCTCTTATAAGGTCATCCCGTCTGTCTTTAAGCCGATAAATATCAGAGACATTCGCTACATAACCTTTCTCCGTCAGCTTCTTTGCCGCTTTCTCGCCAAGTCCTTTTATATCCATTGCGTCACGGCTGGTAAAATAAATGATGTGCCTCAAAAGCTGAGCCGGGCAGGTTGCTGATGTACAGATAATATTTGCTGTTCCTTCCTCTCTTACGGTTCTGGCTCCGCAGACGGGGCAGGTATCAGGAATAAGGAAAGGTTTCAGTCCCTCAGGTCTCTTATTTTTAAGTACTGTGCTTATCTTCGGTATTATCTCGCCTGACTTATAGACCTTTATTCTGTCACCGATCCTTATGTCCATGGAAGTAATAAAGTCCTGGTTATGAAGCGTCGCTCGGCTGACCGTGGTTCCGCATAGATTTACAGGGTCAAACACGGCCGTAGGATTGATGCGGCCGGTACGTCCGACGCTGAGTTCTATATCCCTGAGAGTCGTCTCCTTCTCCTCAGGCGGATACTTATATGCTATGGCCCAGCTCGATACCTTGTCTGTGTGACCGCACTCTCTTCTCTGGCTGTAGCTGTTCAGCTTCACGACAGCCCCGTCTATATCATAAGGGAGGCTGCCTCTCATCTCGCCGATCTCATTTATGGCATTCCATACTTCATCGCTTGTATGGCAGACCCTGTAATTCTCAATAGTCCTGACCCCTGCCTTATGCAGAAAATCATAGCAGTCTGTATGCTTTTCGAAATAGGCGCCTCTCACATCCTGGAGATTGAAAATAAACATCGAGAGTCCTCTTTCTGCTACCACCTTTGGATCAAGCTGTCTCAAGGTGCCGGCGGCGCAGTTCCTCGGATTCTTGAAAGGAGTCTTCCCCATCAGCTCCTGATTTGCGTTGGCATTTGAAAAAGCCTCTCTTGTCATATATACTTCGCCGCGGATCTCAAGATATTCCGGGGCATTGTCTATATGCTTCCTTACGTCTTTTATCCGGCGGGCGTTATCTGTAACGTCCTCTCCAAAATTCAAGCCGTCTCCCCTGGTCTCGGCAAGAACCAGATCTCCATGATCATATCTGAGTGTCATGGAAAGTCCATCGATCTTCTGCTCGACGACAAATTCAGGGGAGCCAAATCTATCCTGCATCGATTTCACAAAGGCGTTTATCTCATCGCGCGAAAACACATCGTCCAATGAGAGCATAGGTACATTATGCCGCACCTGGACACCGGCTTCCCGTTTTGCGACACCGCCCACATGATGAGTCGGAGAAGAAGGAGAATCATATTCAGGATAATCCTTCTCCAGCTTCTTAAGCTCCTCCATCATCATATCGTATTCATAATCTGATATCTCGGGATCATCAAGATTATAATAACGGTTGTTATGATATTCTATTTTTTCTCTGAGTTCATTTATTCTGTCACTAACACCGGATTCATTCATATTTTTCACTCTTCGTTGAAAACAGCGGATACATTTTGCTTTCACCCTTCGCCAAAGCAAATGATTGCGTTATTATTCGCCAATTACTTAAAACAACGGGCTTATGCGGCATTTCATTCATTATCAGAACCGGAATCCGTGCTGCCGTCATTCATTTGTCCTTTGTCTCTTCTATATCCGTTATTGTACGGATAGGGTCTTTCGTTCCTTATGTTATTTGAATACGATGACGGTCTCCCGCTCCTGTATGAGCCGTTATTTCCATAAGGTCTGCCGCTTCTGAAACCACCGCCTTCATATCCGGAATCATCTGACCGGTACTGCCTTCCGCTGTCAAATGATCTGTCGCCCGAATATGATCTGCCGGACGAATATGACCTGCTGCCGGAATATGATCTGCCGGTCGAATATGATCTGTCGCCGGAATATGACCTGTCACCCGAATACGATCTGCCGGTCGAATATGACCTGTCGCCAGAATATGACCTGTCACCCGAATATGATCTGCCGGTTGAATATGGTCTGTCGCCAGAATATGACCTGTCACCCGAATATGATCTGCCGGTCGAATATGATCTGTCGCCAGAATATGACCTGTCACCCGAATACGATCTGCCGGTCGAATATGATCTGTCGCCCGAATATGACCTGTCGCCAGAATATGACCTGCCGCCCGAATATGATCTGCCGGACGAATACGATCTGCCGGACGAATATGACCTGTCGCCCGAATATGACCTGTCGCCGGAATATGACCTGCCATCTGAATATGGTCTGTTGTCCGAATATGATCTGTCGCCGGAATACGATCTGCCGGTCGAATATGATCTGCCTTCTGAATACGAACTGTCACTGTGGTAAATGACAGGTTTTTCATTTACATAGCCGTCACTGCTGTAAAGATTTCCATCACTGTAGAAAGGTCTTCCGCCTCTTCTGTCATTATCATACGGTCTGCCGCCTCTTCTGTCATTATCATACGGTCTGCCGCTCTTATAAGACGAAAAACTTCTCGTTGAAAAATGATTCGAACCTCTGGGAGCGCTGTAAGAATTTCTGAGTTTTGAAAAAAGCTGCGACTTTTCTTCATCGGTCAGATCCCTGTATTCACCCTCCGCGAGTTCTCCAAGCTTAAGATCCATGATCCTTACTCTGATAAGGTCATAGACGATATATCCCTGTGCCTCGCACATCCGTCTGATCTGACGGTTAAGTCCCTGTGTCAGAACTATATGAAATGTCTGAGAGCCTGTCTTCCATATCCTGCAGGGTCTCGTTGTCACATGAAGCTCAGGAAGATAGATGCCTTCTCTCATGTTCCTTAAGAAATCATCCGTTATATCCTTGTCCACATTGACAATATATTCCTTCTCGTGATAATTGCCTCCACGGTTCAGCTTGTTCACAAGGTCACCAATATTCGTAAGAAGAATAAGACCTCTGGAGTCCTTGTCAAGTCTTCCGACCGGATAGATCCTGTAAGGATAACCAATATAATCGACGATATTATTCTTTTCTTTTTTCTCGGCAGTGCAAACGACTCCTATAGGCTTATTGAAAGCAATAATAATTTCAGGCTCGTTATGTTCTACCTTCTTGCCGCGGAAAACAACACTCTGACCCGGCAGCACCCTGTCACCAAGTGAAGCCACTTTATCATCTACAGTCACTTCTCCGGCCTCGATTGCCAGATCAGCCTCCCTCCTGGAGCAGATGCCTGCTTCGCTTAAATACTTATTCAGCCTGGTTCCGCGATTCTTATAATCAGCCCCCATAACTACCTCTTTCATATGTTTTCATTAATAATATCACCTTCGTCGCAAGGATTCATGGAAGCCATGAGATGCACAGATGGTGGCGAACATTGTGTTTTTCGTTGTGAGCGAGCACGCTAGCTGCGGCTCGGAAACTGTAACAGCACGAAGTGGTGTTACATGTGC